>NZ_LQPV01000068.1:0-340383 GCF_002101935.1 Mycobacterium sp. IEC1808
CGTCACGGGTGGCGGCGGGGGCAAGGGCGGGGACGGCGCCTCCGGCGGCGCGGGTGGCGCCGGTGGGCAGGTCCTCACCAACGGCACAGGAACCGTCAAAGCCGGCGTGGGTGGCGACGGCGGCAACGGCACTACCGGTGTGGGTGGTGCCGGCGGGGCCGGCGGCGGCGTCGCTATCCAGAGTGCGTCCTCGTCGGTCGCCGTCACGGGCGGCGTGGGTGGTCATGGCGGCAACGGCGCCTCCGGTGGTGCCGGTGGCATCGGCGGGGCCGTCCTCACCAACGGAACGGGCAACACCACCGGCGGCCACGGCGGCGCCGGTGGCACCGGCACCAGTGGCGTCGGTGGGGCGGGTGGCAACGGCGGTGGCGTGGCCATCCAGAGCACCTCCTCCTCGGCGACCGGCACCGGCGGCGACGGTGGCGACGGTGGAAACGGCGGCTCCGGTGGTGCCGGTGGGACCGGTGGGGCGGTCCAAACCAACGGAACGGGCAATACCGCCGGCGGCCATGGGGGCGCCGGCGGCACCGGCAGCAGCGGTGTCGGTGGGGCCGGTGGGAATGGCGGTGGGGTGGCCATCCAGGGCACCTCCTCGGGCACCGGCACCGGCGGCGATGGCGGCAAGGGCGGTGACGGCAGTTCTGGTGGGGCCGGTGGGGCCGGCGGGTCAGTCATCACGAACGGAACGGGCGTGACCACCGGCGGCCACGGCGGGGCGGGCGGCGACGGCAGCCTCGGCGTCGGCGGGGTCGGTGGGACCGGCGGCGGCGTGACGATCCAGACCACTTCCTCCGCAGCCGTCGGCACCGGGGGCGACGGGGGCGCCGGAGGAAACGGCTCCTCCGGCGGCGCCGGTGGGACCGGTGGTGCGGTCGTGACGAACGGATTCGGGAACGTCGACGGCGGCCACGGCGGCGCCGGTGGCACCGGCACCCTCGGAGTCGGTGGGGCCGGTGGCGACGGCGGTGACGTGACCATCCAGACCGCCACCTCGTCGGCCGTCGGCACCGGCGGCGCCGCTGGCAAGGGCGGGACGGGCGCGTCCGGTGGGGCCGGTGGCATCGGTGGGCAGGCCGTCACGAACGGATTCGGAAACGTCGACGGCGGCCGCGGCGGTGACGGCGGCGCGGCCACGAACGGCGTCGGCGGCACCGGCGGGGCCGGCGGACTTGCGGCAATCACGTCTACCTTCTCCGCGGCTGCCGCCACCGGTGGCAACGGTGGGGACGGCGGGACCGGTACCCCCGGCGGTTCTGGTGGGCCCGGTGGAACGGCCACCACCCAGGGAATCGGAGCCCACACTCCGGGCACTCCCGGTAACCACGGCTAATGGCGGCATTGGCGGGCTTAAACGGCCGTCCGTTCGCCCGGTCGGCGCCTGGAGAGCCGGTTTCTATTCAACACGCGTATATCGACGGGTATGGTCTGACTTCGTGATCGAGCTAGATGGCGTAGCAAAGGCTTTCGGCGGAAAAATACACGCATTGCAGGACGTGAGTTTTTTCGTTCCGACGGGGTCGGTGTGCGCCCTGCTCGGTCACAACGGCGCCGGCAAGTCCACCGCGATCAAGATCCTCTCGACGTTGCTGCGCCCGACCTCCGGCCGAGCCATCGTGGCCGGGCACGACGTCGTCCGGGAGCCGGCCCAGGTGCGGGCAAGCATCGGGAGCATCGGCCAGCTGGCCGCGCTCGATTTTGAGCTCACCGGCCGGGAGAATTTGGTGCTGTTCGGCCGGCTGCGGGGCATGCGGCGCAAAGAGGCGCGGCTGCGCGCCGACGCGTTGATCGATGAGTTCGATATGTCGCACGCCGCCGACCGTCCGGTGCACACCTATTCGGGCGGCATGGTGCGCCGCATCGACATCGCCGCCGGACTGATGGTTCCACCCGAGGTGCTTTTCCTCGACGAGCCGACCACCGGGCTGGACCCGCGCAGTCGCCGCGATGTGTGGAACCTGGTGTCGTCCCTGTCATCCCAGGGCGTCACAATCCTGCTCACGACCCAATATCTCGAAGAAGCCGACGTGCTCAGCGATTCGATCGTCGTTCTGAACAAGGGTTGCGTCGTCGCCAACGGGACCGCCGAAGACCTCAAACGCCGCGTCGGCTTGGGCTATTGCACGGTGAGTCCGGTAAATCCGGCCGACCTGGCCAAGATCCTGGAAGCGGTCGCCGACCTCGAGGGCGCCGAAGCCGATTACGAGGCGAACACCGTGTCGGTCCTGTCACCCGACGGCGTCGCGACGCTCGGTGAGGTGTTCCGCCGGGTGGACCGGCTTGGCGTTGAGCTACTCGACATCGCGCTGCGCAAGCCGTCCCTGGACGAAGCCTTCCTGCACCTGACGGCGAAAGTCACCACGTGACCGCGCTTGCCGCTCTCACCGAGCGTGCCGTGCAGAACGCGATGCGCAACGATCTGATATTCGCGGCGGTGTCGCCCGCCCTGAACTTCGTCGTCTTCAACTTCATGCTCGGCAACGTGATCGACACCGGTGGCATGGGCTACCCCCAATACGTCCTGCCGGTCGTCGTCATCCAGGTGATCTTTCTCGGCGCGCTGACGACCATCGACCGTGCCGCCCAGGACGAACGCAGCGACTTCGCGGATCGCCTCCGAACGCTTCCCATCTCCGCGGTCACACCGCTGATGGCCCGCATGTCCTATTGCCTGTTCCGCGGCGGCGTCGGCCTGCTCGCCGCGATCGCCATCGGATACGCGTTCGGCTTCCGGATGTTCGGCGGGTTGGTCTATGCGGTCGCCTTCGCCGCGCTCGTTCTCGTGTTGACGCTGGCGCTATCGCTCGCCGCCGATGCGGCCGGCGTTCTGTCGGTGGCCTCGCAAGGCCGGCTCGCGAGCAGCGGGGTGCTGGACCAGTTGCTCCTGGTTCCCCAGATGCTACTGGTCATGCTGTCCACCGGGATGGCGCCGGCCGACTCGTTCCCCGACTGGCTGCATCCGTTCGTGCGGAACCAGCCGGTTTCGCAGGTGACGCAAACCCTACGCGGATTCACCACCGGCCACGTAGTGGCGAGCAATCTGGCGACCAGCCTGGCGTGGTGTCTTGGGCTGCTGGTGGTGTTCGGCGCCATCGCGGTGCGGGTTCAGGGGCGGCCGCAATGACCACGCACGCACCGCCGCGGACTTCCCTGGCCGGCGAAACCCTGCTGTTCGCAAGCCATCTGCTCACCCGGTGGCGGCGCCAGCCGATGGTGCTGATCCAGGCTCTGGTGTTCCCGACCTTTCTGCTGATCGCCTACAAACTGTTGGTGGGCAAGTCGATAATCAGGATCACCGGCACCGAAAGCCTCTACGGCCTCGTGCCGATGTGTGCCGTCGCCGGTGCGATGTTCGGAGCGCTCGCGACCGGCCGCCGCATGTGGATCGACCGCGACAGCGGCCTGATCGGACGACTGTGGGTGTTTCCCGTACACCGGGCCAGCGCCTTGACCGGCCGGCTGCTCGCCGAGGCCGCACGCACGCTGGTAAGTGCCTCGCTGATCACGGCGGTCGGTGTCGGGCTCGGGCTTCGCTTCAAGAGCTGGCTCGCTGTCATCCCGTTCGTCCTGGTGCCGGTGCTCGTAGTTGTGGTCTTCTCGATGGCGGTGATCGCCATCGCGGTGCGGGCCAGGACCGGTTCCGCGCTCATGTGGCTGGGGGTGCCGGCCACCGGCGCGGTGTTCGCCAGCTCCGGTGTCGTACCGACCCAAACGCTGCCTTCGTGGGTGCGGCTGGAGATTCGCGTTCAACCGTTGTGGGCAACCATCGAGTCGATGCGGGGACTCGCCCAAGGGGGTCCCGTGCTGTGGCCGCTCCTGGTGACCCTTGTGTGGTGCCTCGGCTTGGCCGCGCTGCTCGGGCCGCTGGCCGTCCGCGGTTACCGCGCCGCGGCCGAATCCGGACACTGACGCAACGAAAGGCCAAGACTCGCAATGAAATTCGCGCTGGCGTGCTATGGGGCGCGCGGCGATGTCGAGCCCTCCGTCGTCGTGGGCCGTGAGCTGGTGCGCCGGGGACACGACGTGCGCATGGCCGTTCCCCCCAACCTCGTTGGCTTCGCCCAGGGGGCCGGAGTTGCGGCCGTCGGCTACGGTCTGGACTCCCGGATCATCATGGACGTGCAGCGCGACTACTGGACGCTGTTATTTCGGAAGCCTTGGAGGATGCAGGAACTGGACAGGCTGGGACGCGAAATCTCGGAGATCGTGGCGCAGTGCTGGACGGAGGAAGCGTTCAATACGCTGACGTCGCTGGCGGACGGCGCCGACCTGATCATCTCCGGCTACGGTTTCGAGCAGTTCCCCTTCAACGTCGCCGAGTACTACGACGTTCCGTTCGCCATGCTGCATTGGTTCCCGATCCGGGCCAATGGGAAAGTCATGCCACTGCTGCCGGCAGCAGTGGGCCGCGCCGCGATGCGCGGTTACGAGCGGCTGACGTGGGGCGGCCCGGCGAAGAAAGCTGAGGACGAGCAACGGCGGCTACTCGGCCTGCCTGCTGCGACGCGGCCCTGGCCGCGCCGGATCGAAGAGCGCGGATCCCTTGAAATCCAGGGCTACGACCGGCTTTTCATTCCTGGGCTGGAGGCCGAGTGGGCGAAATGGGATGGCAAACGCCCCCTCGTCGGCACGCTGACGTTGGGGTTTTCCCAGGACGCCGACGACGAGGTCCTCTCCTGGATCGCGGCGGGTACGCCGCCGATCTGCTTCGCCTTCGGCAGTCTCGCGGTCGAATCCGCGGCCTCCGTGCTGGCCATGATCGCCGCGGCGTGCGCGCGACTGGGCGAGCGGGCGCTGGTTTGCGCCGGCGTCAGCGACTTCAGCGACATCCACGAGTTCGACCACGTCAAGGTGGTGGGCGCGGTGAATTACGAGGCGATTTTTCCGGCCTGCCGCGCGGTCGTGCATCACGGCGGCGCGGCCACCACGGCCACGTGCCTGCGCTCCGGAGTCCCGCAGGTGGTGCTCTGGACGTTCTACGACCAGCCGTTGGAGGGGGCGGCGCTCAAACGGTTGGGGGTGGGCACTTCTCGGCGCCTTTCGACCACCACCGAGCACACACTCGTCAAAGACCTACGCCGGATCCTCGCCCCGCAATATCTCAGCCGGGCCCGCGAGCTTGCCCCACGGATGACCAAACCTGCGGAAAGCGTCGCGGCTGCCACCGATCTTGTCGAGAATTTCGCCCGCTTGCAGCGGGTTGGGTGACCAAACAGGTGCGGGCGCTAGGAATGCCAATGCGGGTACAGGTTCTGCACGATTCCGAGCGGCGGATGTCGACGATTTGGCTCCACGATTCCGGGTACGAAAACGCCGTTTTCGAAGAGGTATGGTCCAAGCTGTGATTGACGCTTCCGTCCAGGCTGTGCTGCGGGAACGCGCGAGTTCGCGGCCCGGTGAGACGGCGTTCACGTTTGTCGATTACGAGCAGGACTGGGAGGGCGTTGCCGAACGCCTGACGTGGTCGCAGCTGTACCGCCGAACGCAGAATCTCGCAACGGCACTCGAAGGTTGCGGGTCAGTGGGTGATCGTGTGGTGATCGCGGCGCCGCAGGGACTCGGGTACGTCGTCGGCTTCCTCGGCGCGTTGCAAGCCGGTCGCATCGCGGTCCCGCTGTCGGTTCCGCTGGGTGGCGTCACCGACGAGCGGTTCAGTTCGGTCCTGAGCGACGCCTCGCCGTCGGTGATCCTCACGACCTCCTCGGTCGCGGGCAACATCGCGGAGTACCTCAAGTCGAAGCCGGTCGAATCCGCGCCGTCGGTCATCGAGGTCGATCTGCTGGAGCTGGACTCCGAAAACGGTTTTGCTACGGAGGTCGAGAGTCACCCCGAGATCGCGTACTTGCAGTACACGTCCGGGTCGACCCGCGCTCCGAAGGGCGTCGAGATCTCGCACCAAAACATCTTCGCCAACTTTGCGCAGATCAACGCGGACATCTTCGGCGGGGCCGCCCCGCCGGACACCACGATGGTGTCCTGGCTGCCCTTCTATCACGACATGGGTTTGTATCTGGCAATTATCTTTCCGGTCCTGGCGGGGTTTCCCGCCCTGGTGACCAGCCCGGTGTCCTTCCTGCAACGACCCGCCCGATGGGTGCAAGCGCTGGCGAGCAACAGTCACGCGTTCTCGGCGGCGCCGAACTTCGCGTTCGAATTGGCGGCACGGAAAACATCAGACGAGGACATGGCCGGGCTAGATCTCGGCAACGTGCTCGGCATCCTCAACGGCAGCGAGCGGGTGCAGCCCACGACACTGCAACGCTTCGCGGAGCGGTTCGCCCGCTTCAACTTTCATGACCGCATGCTGCGGCCCGCGTACGGAATGGCGGAAGCAACCGTCTACATCGCGACGCGCGAAGCCGGCCACTCGCCGGAAGTCGTTCACTTCGAATCCGAGAAGCTGACCGCCGGCCACGCGAAGCGCACGAGCGACGGCGGTACACCGCTGGTGAGCTACGGCGTCCCGAGGTCGCCGGCGGTGCGCATCGTCGACCCCGACACCAGCATCGAGTGTCCGGCGGGAACCGTCGGTGAGATCTGGGTACAAGGTGGCAATGTCGCGCAAGGGTATTGGGGGAATCCGCCGGGCACCGAAGGCATGTTCGGGGCGACCCTGGTCGCCGCATCGGCCGGCACATCCGACGGGCCGTGGCTGCGGACCGGGGATCTGGGCTTCTTCTCCGACGGCGAGTTGTTCATCCTCGGCCGCATCAAGGACCTCTTGATCATCTACGGCCGCAACCATTCTCCCGACGACATCGAGGCGACGATCCAGGAGGTCACCCGAGGTCGCTGCGTGGCGATCGGGGTTTCCGATGACAGCGGCGTCGAGCAGCTGGTCGCCATCGCCGAACTCAAGAATGCGGACTCCGACGAGGCCGCGACGCAGCGGATGGGCGTCCTAAGGCGTGAAGTCACCACGGCGATATCGAAGGCGCACGGTTTGGGCGTGGCGGATCTCGTTCTGGTGCCGCCTGGTTCGATTCCCATCACCACCAGTGGCAAGGTCAGGCGACGGGACTGCGTACAGCTGTATCTGCGCGACGAGTTCACCCGCTTAGACGGGTCGATCCGCCGACTCGAGCAGCCCAAGGTCGAGGACGCCGACGCGGGCGCCGGCGCCGACTCCGGATGGACGCAACGCTTGCGCACGCTCCGCCGCCAGCAGCAGACGCTCCGCCGCCAAGAGCACGACCTGCTGCTGGAGGTGGTGCGCTCGCAGGCGGCGGCGGTGTTGGGGTGCCCCACCGTTGACGACATCGACCCCGAATCCGCGTTCGGGGACTTGGGTTTCGACTCGGTGAAGGCGACGCAGTTGTTGGATCGGCTCAGGACCGAAACCGAGCTGCCGTTGCCGCCCACGCTGGCTTTCGACTACCCGACCCCCGACGAGTTGGCCACCCACCTGGGCGGGCTGTTGGATGGGTCCGTCGCGGCAGCCCCCGCGGTGGAGTCGCGGGTGGGGGTGGATGAGCCGATTGCGGTGGTGGGCATGGCATGTCGGTACCCGGGTGGGGTGGATTCGCCGGCGGCGTTGTGGGATTTGGTGGCCACCGGCACCGACGCCGTCGGGGCGTTTCCGGCCGACCGGGGTTGGAATCTGGGGGAGTTGTTCGATCCGGATCCCGATGCGGTGGGCAAGACGTATACCCGCGCGGGTGGGTTCTTGGCCGAGGCGGCGGAGTTCGACGCCGAGTTCTTCGGCATCTCCGCACGCGAGGCGCTGACGATGGATCCCCAGCAGCGGTTGCTGCTGGAGGTGTGCTGGGAAGCGTTGGAAACGGCGCGGATTGATCCGGCCGCTCTCGTGGGTTCGGAGACCGGCGTGTTCGTCGGGGCTTGGTCACAGGCTTATGGCGCGGTCGGTTCGGAGGGGCTCGAGGGTTACGCGCTGACGGGTTTGTCGACGAGCGTGGCCTCGGGCCGGGTCGCTTACGCGTTGGGGTTGCAGGGCCCCGCGATCACCGTCGACACCGCCTGTTCGTCGTCGTTGGTGGCCACGCATTTGGCGTGTCAGTCGCTGCGCAATGGGGAGTCTTCTTTGGCGTTGGCGGGTGGGGTGACGGTGATGACGACGCCGTCGGTGTTCACCGAGTTCGCCCGCCAGCGCGGATTGGCCGCCGACGGGCGCTGTAAAGCGTTCTCCGCCAACGCCGATGGCACCGGCTGGGGCGAGGGTGCCGCGGTGCTGGTGCTGGAGCGGCTCGGCGATGCGCGGCGCAATAACCACCCGGTGCTGGCGGTGATCGCGGGCTCGGCGATCAACCAGGACGGCGCCTCCAACGGGTTGACCGCGCCGAATGGGCCGGCGCAGCAGCGGGTGATCGCCCAGGCGGTGGCCAACGCGGGCATCGGGCTCGATCAGGTTGATGTGGTCGAGGCGCACGGCACCGGCACTACGTTGGGCGATCCGATCGAGGCGGGTGCGCTGATCGCCACCTATGGGGCGGCCCGCTCGGCGGATCACCCGTTGTGGGTGGGCTCGATCAAGTCGAATATCGGTCACACCCAGGCCGCGGCGGGGGTGGCGGGGTTGATCAAGATGATCGAGGCGCTGCGCCATGACAGTTTGCCGCCGACGTTGAATGTGGAGGCTCCGAGCCCGCATGTGGATTGGTCGGCGGGCACGGTGCGGCTGTTGACCGAGGCGACACCGTGGCCGCAGGCCGATCATCCGCGCACGGCGGCGGTGTCCTCGTTCGGGATCAGCGGCACCAACGCGCACGTGATCGTGCGGCAAGCCCCCGATGCGCCGGTGGAGGCGCAGGCCCCAACCGAGGGTGTCGACTTCGGACTACCCGTGTGGCCGGTGTCGGCGCGCACGCCCGCGGCGTTGCGCGCGCAGGCCGACCGGCTGCACGACTACCTGCTGGGTCATCCGGAGCTGGATCTGACCGATGTGGCCTACAGCCTGGCCACCACCCGTACCCATCACCCGTATCGGGCGGTGATCACCGCCGGGGCGCACGAGGAGGTGTTGGCGGGCCTGGCGGCGTTGCGCGACGGACAGCCGCACCCGCGGCTCGTCCAGCACCACTATTTGGCTCATTTGCGGGGCAAGACGGTGTTCGTGTTGCCCGGGCAGGGTGGCCAGCACCCGGGGATGGGCCGGGAACTGTATGAGCGGCATCGGGTGTTCGCGGCGATGGTCGATGACTGCGATGAGGCGTTGCGCCCGTTCACCGGCTGGTCGGTGCGCGACGTCTTGCTGGAGGTCCCCGGCGCGGCGGGGTTGGAGCGGGTCGACGTGGTGCAGCCGGTGTTGTTCACCTTGATGGTGTCGCTGGCCGAAGTACTCGCCCATTACGGCATCACCCCGGACGCGGTGATCGGTCACTCCCAGGGCGAGATCGCCGCCGCCTACCTGGCCGGGGTGTTCACCCTGCCCGAGGCGGCCAAGATCGTGGCCCGGCGCAGCCAAGCCCTGGGCGCCCTGTGCGGGGGCGGGGCGATGGCCTCGGTGCTGCTGGCCGCCGACCAACTCGAACCCCTGCTGGCGCCGTGGGGGCCGGCGTTGAGCATCTCGGCGATCAACGGGCCCACCCACACCCTGATCAGTGGCGAGCCCGCCGCGCTGGAACAGTTCGCCGAAAAGTGTGAGCGCGACGGCATGCAGATCCGGGCCATTGCGGTCGATTACGCCTCGCACTGCGCCCAAGTCGAAGCGGTGCGCGAGCGCCTGCTGGCCGACCTCGGTGAGCTCAACCCGGCCCTGGCCAGCATCCCGCTGTATTCGACCGTGGGACAAGCGGTTTCGCCCGAGCCGCTGGATACGACCACGATGGACGCCGACTACTGGTATCGCAATCTGCGCGAACCGGTGCACTTTTATGACCGGGTGACCGCCCGGCTGGCCGCCAGCGAGTGCACCTTCGTGGAGCTGTCTCCGCACCCGGTGTTGGCGCCCGCGCTCGCCGACACGCTGGCCCAAACACCGGCCCGCACCCAATCCGCGGTCGTCATCACCCTGCACCGCGACCGGCCCGACCACGACAGCCTGGCCATGGCGCTGGCGCAGTTGCACACTCACGGCCACAGCCCCTCATGGCAAGCGCTCTCCCCGCACGCCCACACCGTCGCCCTGCCCACCTACCCCTTCGACCACCGCCGCTACTGGCTCGCCCCAGCTCCCACCGGCAACGGCGCGCCACTCGCCGCCCTGGCCGACTGGGACGCCGGCCAGGAACAGACCAGCCCTGGCACGCTGGCCGCCACGTTGGCCGCCCAGACCCCTGAGCAACGGCTTGACACCCTCACCGCGATGGTCACCGCTGCCGCCGCCGCCGTGTTGGCCCATCCGGATCCCGCCGGACTTAATCCGGACGGGCTCTTCAAGGATCTTGGCGTCGACTCGTTGACAGCCATGGAGTTACGCAACACCCTTAGCCGACACACCGGCCTGGCGCTGCCGGCAACGCTGGCCTTCGACCATCCCACCCCGGCGGGGCTCGCCGGCCACCTGGCCGACCTGCTCGACGACACCGCTGCGCGCGCGGCACCGGCGGCTACGGTCAGCGCGCGCAACCACCAGCCGGTGGACAACAGGCTCGCACACGTGGATCAAGCGGTATTTCTCATGATGCGAGCGGTTCACGGCACGCAGGTCCAGTTCATCTGGGTCTACGACCGCGGCGTAAATATCGATGGGCTGCAGCGTTTTCAGCGCAACCTTGGCCGTGGGTTGTTGGGACGCAGGGTCGAACGTTCCCCGATACCGTTCGCGCGCGATCACTGGGTGATGGCTCCGGCCCCGGAGGAGCTCGACATCGCCGCAACGCCCCGGCGGCGCGCCGACGTGAGCGCCTGGGCGGACGAGCGGGTGCGCCTGCCGGTCGACCCGGAGTGGGGACCCGGCTGGCATCTCGGCGTGCTTCCGCTCGAGGGCGGCGGGGCCGCGATAAGCCTGGTGGTTTCGCACACGATCGTCGACGGGATCGGGTTGGTCCAGGCGATAGCCGACGCCGCCGAGGGCAGGATCCACGAGCTGGGCTATCCGCCCGCGCGATCGCGCACCGTCGGACGCGCCTTTCGTGAGGATCTCGGGCAAACCGTCAAAGAGCTGCCCGACATTGCGCACGCCTTGGTTGCCACGGCCCGGAGGGCCTGGCCCGACCGCAAGGAGTTCGCATCGTCGATCAAGGCGGCGCCGTCGTCGCCGAAGGCGGCAGGCGGCGATCAGGCGGTGGAGGTACCTGCCCTGACCGCATACATCGATCCGGCGGAGTGGGATGTGCGCGCGAAAAGCCTTGGTGTGAGCAGTAACTCGCTGGTGGCGGGAATCGCGTGCAGGCTCGCGGTGCGGGTGGGGCGGGTCCGGGACGACGGAACCGTCACCCTCCGATTTCCGGTGTCGCTACGCACCGAAGGCGATACCCGCGGCAACGCGCTCACGGTGGTCGACGTCGCGGTCGACCCGACGCATGCGACCACGGACCTCAGGGACACGCAGGCCAAGATCTCGCGAGCAATTCTGGCGGGGATGGAAAACCCCGACGAAGAATTCTTGGCGACATTCCCACTCGCAGCGATGGTTCCCAAGCGGCTGAACCGGAGATTGGCCGGCATGGCTGCGGGCGGTGCCAGCCTTCCGGTGACGGTCTCCAATTTCGGTGACCTGTCCGCGGCCGTGAATCGGCCCGACGGCAGCGATGCCGACTATGCGTACATGCGCTCCTACGAGCCCGACATCAAGAAAAGCACCCTCGAGCACATCGGCGGACAACTGTTCGTCGGTTCGGGGCGGGGCAATGGGAAGATCTTCATCAGGATCTCCGCATATGTTCTCGGCCGGGAAAACACTAAAGATGAGCTGCGGGAGATCATTTCGCGTACCTTCGCCGAATTCGATCTGACCCCACAGATCGATAGCTGATTTCGCCAACCTGGCAGCTTGTTGAACACGCGTGTGATAATCCTCGCTTGGTGACCTCTCAACAGTCCGACAGCGTCAGACCCACCGAAGAGACGCAGAGTCGGCCCTCCGCACAAACGCGATTTCGCCCCGACATCGAGGGCTTGCGTGCCGTCGCGGTGTTGGCCGTCGTCCTCTTCCACGCGGCGGTGCCCGGCCTCAACGGTGGGTTCGTCGGCGTCGACGTGTTCTTCGTCATTTCGGGCTTCCTCATCACCGGGCTGCTGTGGCGCGAGGCGAATGCCAGCGGCAAGGTCCGGCTCGGCGGCTTCTACGGAGCCCGGGCCCGCCGACTGTTGCCGGCATCGGCCACGGTCGGCGTGATCACCGCGATCGGGTCGTTTCTCCTCCTACCGCCATTGCAGGTCGGCAGCGTCCTGCGGGACGGCATCGCCAGCGCGTTGTATGTCAGCAACTACTGGTTCATCAACGGAAGTGTCAACTACTTCGGCAGCCACCGGCCGCCGTCGCCGTTCCAGCACTACTGGTCGTTGGGCGTCGAGGAGCAGTTCTACCTGGTGTGGCCGGCGTTAATCATCGGCACGGCCTTGGTCATCCGACTGGTGGGTCGGCGCAGCAGAGTCCAGGCCACCGCCTCGAAACGCCCTTATCTGGTGGTCCTCGCGCTGGTCGCGCTCCTGTCCTTGGCGCTGTCGCTGGTGGACACTCTCTGGTTGCCTCCCGTGGCGTTCTATTCGTTGCCGACCCGGGCCTGGCAGTTGGCGGTCGGCGGCCTGGTCGCCCTCACCGCCGATCAATGGCGCCGACTGGCGCCACGAGCTGCCGCGCCGGCCGGATGGGTCGGGCTGGGCCTGATCCTGTTGGCCTGCACCTGGTTGAGCCCGACGACGCCGTATCCAGGCGTCGCGGCGCTGTTGCCCGTGCTGGGCGCGGCGCTGGTGATCGGCGCCGGCTGTGCTGTCCCGTCGCAGGGGTGCGGCCGCGTCCTGGCAGTGTCGCCGATGCGAGCGATCGGCCGGATTTCCTACTCGTGGTATCTGTGGCACTGGCCTGTGCTGGTGCTGGCACCGGCTTTGCTGGGCCACCCGCTGGGCCTGGCCGCCAGGTTGGCGGCGGCCGCGTTCTCCGGCGGGTTGGCGGTGCTCACCCTGCGGTTCATCGAGAACCCGCTGCGATTCGCTCCTCCGATACGCCGGTCGGCCGTGGCCAGTCTCGCGCTGGGCGGCGCGGCCACCGCGGTTGCGGTGTCCGTGGGCCTGGTGCTGCTGGAGCATGTCCCGACCCCGGTCGGGCGTGGCGCGGCGGTCGCGCCGCTGACCATCACCGCGGCGTCGGTTCCCGCCGGATCCAACATCGACGCCTACGACTCGGCGGTGCGGCAAGCGTTCGGCCAAGTGCAGGCGGCAGTCGCGGCGTCGGCTGACCTCAAAGCCGTCCCGTCGAACCTGAGCCCGCCCTTCGCGACGTCCGAAGACTTGTTGTTCAACGGCTGCCTGCGCAATATCGCCGAACTCGGACAGCCCGAGTGCGCGACCGGCGATACCGCCTCGACGACAACAGTCGCCCTGGTCGGTGACTCGAACGCCGCGATGTGGAATCCGGCGTTCGAGCAGATCGCGCCGCAGCGGCACTGGCGGCTGGAGATGCTGGCCAAGGGGGCGTGTCCGTTGATGGACCTGCCCAGCACCAACCCGCTGCAGCGGATGGCCGAGCGATATTCACACTGCGAGCAGTGGCGTGGTCAAATCATCGCCCGGTTGCGTGCCGAGCGTCCGCGGCTGGTTGTGCTCAGCATGTGGCGGGGCTACCGCGCCGACACCGATCGGCTGCTCGGCGTCGACGCTTTCGGCCCGGGCTGGCTCGACAGCCTGACCCGTCTGGTGGCGCAGCTGCGCGGTATCGGCGCCAAGGTGCTCGTGCTCGGGCCCATCCCGGATCCGCAGTCCGAGGTGCCCATCTGCCTGTCTGGGCACCTCGATGACGCGACGGCCTGCTCGCCGCCCACGTCGTCCGCGGTCAATGAAACCGGAATCGCGGCCGAGTCCGCCGCCACCAAGGCGGGCGGCGGACAATACGCCGACCTCACCGAGCTGTTCTGCACCAAGGCCCGCTGCCCGGTGATCGTCGGCAACACCCTCGTGTACCAGGACTGGCGTCACGTGACGCACGAATACTCCCGGGTGTTGGCACCGGTAATCGGGGCGCTGGCCGACCGTTCGCTCGCCGACCGCTAGAGACGTCAGGTGGCGAAATGCGCCTGGTTCACGTGCGCCGCCACCCGCAAGGCGTTGGCCGCCACCGTCAGGCTGGGATTCAACCCGGCGCTGGACGGGAAGAACGAGGTGTCCACCACGTAGAGGTTGTCCACTTCGTGCGCCCGGTTTTGCGGGTCCAGCACGCTGGTTTTCGGATCGGCGCCGAAGCGGCAGGTGCCGCAGACGTGGCCAAGGTTCGCGTTGTCTTTGCCGGTGCCCAGGGTGAGATTGCGGAACGGCTGCAACACCTCTTTGAGCTGCCGCACAAACGCCGCGCGGCGCTCGAGCTCGCTGGGGTGTAACCGGTATTGAAGCCGCAGCCGCTGGCGATCGTCCGCGCCGGGCCGATCGGGTGGCAGGACCCGGTTGTCCAAATACGGCAGGTCCTCCATGATCCCGGCCAGCACCAGCCCGCCGGTGACGAACCGCTGATACATCCGGCGTCCCGCAATGCTGGTCGCACGCAACGCCTTCCCCCGCCAGCCGGGGCGGTTGCTCAGCCACTCCAGCGGCGGTATCTCACCGAACGACTGCACGGTGCCGTACTTCTGCCCGTCGGAGAAATAGAAGTCGTTCAGCCCGATTTCCTTGTTCGGCGTCGTGATCGTGCGTTTCGGGTTTGGCCAGATCTCGATGGGCTCGAGTAGGTGGCGCATCAGGTTGCGCCCCACCCAGTCCGAGCCGTTGGCCAGTCCGCGCGGCCATTCACCGGAGCGGGAGTTGAGCAACAACAGCGGGGTGGCCAGCGCGCCGGCGGCCAGGACCACGACCTTGCCTTGCAACGCCACCATGTCGGAGCGATGCTGGGCGATCACCTGCTGCACCCGGCTGCTGTCCGCCTCCAGGCGCACGACCCGGCATTCGGTCAGTAGCTGGGCGCCGTGCTCGGTAATCGCGGGCAGCACGCCGTTGCGGGCGGCGTCGTTCTTGCACGGGCGGGGACAGAGATACGTCTGGCAGGTCGCGCAGCCCTCGGTGTAGTCGCAGGCCATCGGCAAGTGGTAGGGGTGCAAGCCGCGCCCCGCCAGATAGTTGACCAGTGGCTGGTTGTCGGGCGAAAACGGCGGGGCCGCAGGCAAACCCACGTCGGCGGCCTCGGGTCGCAGCGGATCGGGCGCGCCGCGCACCCCCAGCAGTTTTTCGGCCTCGGCATACCACGGACTCAGCTCGTCGTAGCTGATGGGCCAGGCCTCGGGCACGGTGGAATCCCCGGGGTCGCGGAAGTTTTGCCGCGGGGTGAAGTCCTGGGCGAAGAACCGTTCGCAGACCATTCCGTACAGGGCGGATGAACCGCCGGTGCCGCTGCCGATGAACGGCACGTACCGCTTCGGGCGTCTGCCGCTGATGTCTTCGATCTCGTCGGTGGTCCGTCCGCCGCGGGCTAACGCGTCGTAATAGGCCTCCGCGGAACGGACCGCGCCCGGTTCGGCGAGTTCGGGCATGGCGGCGCGAATCGTTCCGGGGGTTCCGGGCAGTGTGGAGCGGCCCTTTTCGACGAACAGCACCCGGCGGCCGGCGCGGGCCAGCGACAAGCCCAGCGTGCCGCCGCCCATGCCGGTGCCCACGACGATCACGTCCCACGCAACGCGTTCGGCCTCGCGCGCACTCAGCTCGCCGTCAGCCAATCGAGCTCCTCAGCGGATGATGTCCAACGCTTTGCCCGGTCCGGGGCGAATCGCGATCCTAGCATCGCGTTGCCGTCGTCCGATCCGTTCGAAATTGTTGCGGTGGCCGCCCGGATCGGCTGTTAGCATCGCCCCCAGTGTCAGGGTGAGGTTGCCGCTTGTTGCGGTGGTTGGATCCTGATCACCTGGTGTCTGGCTCGTAGCGTCGGTGCCGCCTTCGGGTTGGCGTTCATGGGTTTTGTCGGCATCAGGTGTGAAGGACCGGCCGGCGTGACTTGATAGGAGCGTGGCGTCGCCCCCACTGAGATGTGTCCGCCGACCGGCCCAACCGTCACCTCACAGTGAAGGAGGCAACCACCATGGTTGTTGTTGGAGCCGATGTCCACAAGCGCACGCATACATTCGTCGCCGTGGACGAGGTGGGCCGCAAAGTCGGCGAGAAGGTCGTCGAGGCCACGACGGTAGGTCATCGCCAGGCGGTGCGATGGGCCCGCACGCAGTTCGGGGTCGAGTTGGTGTGGGCGATCGAGGATTGCCGACACTTGTCCGCCCGACTCGAGCGCGATCTGTTATCCGCCGATCAGAAGGTGGTGAGGGTTCCCTCGAAGTTGATGGCTCAAAGCCGGGCCTCGGCGCGCACGCGGGGCAAATCTGATCCAATCGACGCGCTGGCTTACCTGCGTGAGCCCGATCTTCCGGTGGCCTCCCACGACGAGGTCTGCCGGGAGCTGAAGCTCCTGGTGGACCGACGTGAAGACCTTGTGGGGCAACGTACTTCGACGATCAACCGGTTGTTGTGGAGAGTGCACGAACTTGACCCGGGCCGGGCGCCCAAACCAGCGTCGCTGGATCGCAGCAAGCACCGCAGGTTGCTCGCTGACTGGCTGGCCAGCCAGCCTGGTCTGGTCGCCGAGCGGGTCCGCGCGATCGCTCCGGCGCTGCTGGCCATGCCCGGCTGCGCCGAGCTCACCGCGGCCAAGATCATCGGCGAAATCGCCGGGGTCACCCGCTTCAAAAGCGAAGCGGCATTCGCCCGCCATGCCGGCGTGGCCCCCATTCCGGTGTGGTCAGGCAACACCGCCGGCCGGGTCCGGATGACCCGCACCGGCAACCGTCAACTCAACGCCGCCCTGCACCGCATCGCCGTCACTCAAATCCGCCTCGACGGCCTCGGACAGGCCTATTCCCGCCGCCGGCTCGCCGCCGGTGATTCCAGCACCGAGGCCCTGCGCTGCCTCAAACGCCGCCTCGCTCGCGTCGTCTTCCACCACCTGCACACCGACCACCAAAACCGAATCCAGCCTTGCCAACAGGCAGCGGCTTGACATAGGAGAAACCATGTCTGGAGGCGGCGCCCCGGTACGGATCGGCATCCTGGGCGCTTCACGTTGGGCGCCGACGACGTTCCTGACCCCGGCCAAGGAGAACGCGGAGGTCGTCGTGGCGGCGGTGGCCTCCCGCGATGCGTCCCGGGCCCGGGACTTCGCCGCCAAACACGGCATCCCCCGGGCCCACGACAGTTACGAGGCGCTGGTCGCCGACCCGGAGCTGGACGCGGTCTACAACCTGCTGCCGACCAGCGTGCACGGCAGGTGGACCCGGGCCACGCTCGACGCGGGCAAGCACGTGTTGTGCGAAAAGCCGTTCACCGCCAACGCCGCCGAGGCCCGCGAGATCGCCGAACTCGCCGGCAAGTCGGACCGGGTCGTGATGGAGGCGCTCCAATACCGCTTCCATCCGCTCACCCAGCGGGTCGAGCAGATCATCGCGTCGGGGGAGCTGGGCAAGCTGGAGCGGGTGGAGGTCGCCGTCTGCGTGCTGCTGCCGAAGCGCTCCAACGCCAACGTCTACGACTACTCCCTCGCCGGCGGCGCCGTGATGGACGCCGGCGTATATACGGTCGACATGCTCCGCACGTTCGGCGGCTCGACGCCCGAAGTCGTCTCCGCGAAGGCGAAACTGGACGGTCCTCAGGTGGACCGGGTCATGACGGCGGAGGTGCGGTTCGAAAACGGGCACACGGGCCGGCTGCATTGTGCGCTGTGGTCGTCGAATCTGTTCTGGGCGAACGCCAAGATCGTCGGCGATCGCGGCCAGCTGAGCTACTTCAGCCCGGCGGCGCCGCACCTGTTGCCCCGGCTCTCGATCCGCTCGGCCGACGGAAAGCGGGTGGAGCGCTTCCCGCGCCGCACCACCTACGCCTATCAGCTCGACGCGTTCGCCGGGGCGGTGCTGCGTGGGGAGCCGGTGAAGACGACCGCGGACGGCGCCATCGAGAACATGACCGTCATCGACGCGATCTATCGCGCCGCCGGCCTCCCGTTACGCCAGCCGGGCTGAGCCGCTCAGCGACGGCGCGACTTCGGCAGCGCGATCTCGGGCGGCAGCGCACCATCGGTGAACCACGCGTCGAGGGTGCGCGCGAAGAGCTCCGGATAGCGCGTCGGCCAGTCATGGGGCATGCCGAGTGCGACCCTGTCTACTCCGTTGGGCATTTGCTCGGCGAGCGCCGCGGCCCACCGGCGGACCAGCGGCAACTCCTTGGCGCCGGTCACGAACATCGTGGGCGAATCGGATTGGCCGAGTTCCGCGGGAAGCCTGAAACCCGAGGAAGCCATCGTGACATCGGCGAGCTGCCCGCTGGTTATCAGGCGTACATCCTCGCGGTAGTCATCGATGTGGGCCGCGGGAACCCTTGCCTGCCAAGCAGTCCGGTAGCGACGGACCATCCAGCGGTACGCCGGGTTCCGGGCGGGCAGTGACATCAGGCGCCGCGTCACCTCCACGAACGGCACCCTGTTGAGGATGGTCCCGCACAGCACCGCCCGATCGACGAGCTTCGGCTCGGTTGCCAGCAACTGCACCCCGACTTGGGCCCCGAGCGAGAGCCCCACCACGTGCGCCCTGCCCGTGTCGACCCGGGAGCGGATCAGCTCCGCCACCGCCGCGGCGGCCCGGCCCATCTCGAACGGCCCCTGCTCGAAGCTTTTGCCGTAGTGCGGCAGATCGGGGACCAGACAGCGGTATTGCTGCAGGCGTTCGACCACCGGTTCCCAGTACCAGCCGCTCGTATACGCGCCGTGCAGGAAGACGATTGTCGGTGCCCCGGCCGGCCCGGATTCGCGCACGAACAGGCCCATGCCGGGGACCTTATCAGTCATGCGCGGGGATCTTCCGGTCTATCGCGGTCGCCCACAGGCGGTACTCGTAGCCCAGCTCCGGACGCCTGTCCAAACTTCTGGTCTATTGTACCGGTGTTGGATTAGACTGCCGGACGGGTTAGCCAGGGGCGGGAGGCCCCTTCCATTCCACAACGCGCACGGGGGACCGAAGGGTTGGGTTCCGCGATGGCTGAAGGCGTGTTCGGGCGCAGCGACGCTGAGACCGATTTACTTGTCCGTGGCATGCGGTCAGGGATCGCAGTCGTCGGCTTCGGCTACATCGGCACCGTTATCGGTGCCGTGCTGGCCGATCGCGGTTGGCCCGTGACCGGAATCGACGTGCGGCAGAACGTTGTCGACGAGATCAACTCGGGCAAGACGAGTGTGCCCGAGCCGGGGCTCGGCGAGATGGTGGCCACCAACGTGCGCGTCGGCCGCCTTCGGGCCACCACCGATTTCGGCGCCCTGGCCCACAATGACTTCGTCATCGTGACGGTCGGGACGCCGCTGGGTCCGGACTACGAACCGATCGTCGATGACATCAAGGCGGCGGCGCGGGCGGTGGGCGAGCACCTGCACCGCGGGCATCTGGTCATCCTCAAGAGCACGGTGCCGCCCGACACCACCCAAAACCTGGTGCTGCCGATCCTGGAAGAGGCCTCCGGCCTGACGGCCGGGGTCGACTTCGGGTTGGCGTTTTGCCCGGAACGGCTCGCCGAAGGCCAGGCCATCCACGAGCTGACGTCGATCCCGGTGGTGGTCGGTGCGGTCGATGAGGTCACCGCGCGCGCCTGCTCGACGCTGTGGCGACACGCCCTGGGCGTGGAATCCATCGTCGTCGACGATCCGCGGACCGCCGAGATGGTGAAACTCGCCGACAACCTCTGGATTGATCTGAACATCGCGATGGCCAACGAACTGGCCAAGGTGTGCGACCGGCTGAACATGGACGGGCTGCAGGTCATCGACGCGGCCAACTCGATGCCCAAGGGCACCCACAAGGTGAACATCCTGCGGCCGAGCATGGGCGTCGGTGGCTACTGCCTGACCAAGGATCCGTGGTTCGTCAACCATCTGGGCCAGTCGCTGGGGTTGGAGCTGGGCATCCCGCGCACGTCGCGCACGGTCAACGACACCATGCCCGCCTACACCTATGAGTTGCTCACCCAGCTGCTCGCCGAGCAGGACAAGGCGGTCGAGACCAGCAAGATCGCGGTCCTGGGGATCGCGTTCAAGAACAACACCGGCGACTGCCGGCTGACGCCGACCAAGTACGTCGTCGAATTGCTCGAGGCGTCCGGCTGCGAGCTGTCGATCCATGATCCCTGGGTGCCCGATGAGGAGGCGCCCACGGTGACCAAGATTCCGTTGACCCCGGACATCGAGTCGGCGGTCAAGGACGCCGACGCCCTAGTGGTTCTTGCCGGACACCGGGAATTCCACCAGATCCCGCTGGCCCGCCTGGCTGATCTGACGGCGCCCGGCTGCGTGTTCCTCGATGGACGCAACAGCTTCGATCCAGCGGCGGTGCGTGCCGCCGGTTTCGTGTACAAGGGGATCGGCCGGTAGCCATACTGCAGGCGAAGGTAATCCCGTACATAGAACTGAAAGAGCGAATATGTCTCATGTCGTCGTAACGGGCGGCTACGGCCTGATCGGGTCGCATCTGGTGTCCACGCTGCTGGACCGGGGCGACACGGTGACGGTCTTCGACCAGGCAAAGAACACCCGCGACACCAGCATCGACTTCGACCGGCACGCCAACTTCCGGTTCGTGCAAGGCGACGTCACCGATTTGGCCGCGCTATCCGAGGCCCTGACGCCCGGCGTCGACAAGGTCTTCCACCTGGCCGCGGTCGTCGGCGTCAAGAACTATATGAAGGACCCGCTGCAGGTTCTCGACGTCAACGTGACCGGCACGCGCAACGTCCTGGAGCTGAGCCAGCGGCACGGCACCCGCGTGGTCTTCGCCAGCACCTCCGAGGTGTTCGGCAAGAACCCCAACCCGCCGTGGGCCGAGGACGACGACCGCGTACTCGGCTCCACTAGGACGGCCCGCTGGAGCTACAGCACCAGCAAGGCCATGGCCGAGCACCTGGTCTTCGCGATGCACGCCGCCCACGGACTGCCGGTGACGGTCGTACGGTACTTCAACGTCTACGGCCCCCGGCAGAACCCGATCTTCGTGATCTCGCAGACCGTTCACCGCATCCTCAATGGTCTCCCACCGCTGCTCTACGACTCGGGTGACCAAACGCGGTGCTTCACCTACGTCGACGACGCCATCGCCGGCACCCTGCTGGCGGCCGACAGCGACAAGGCGATTGGTGAGGCCTACAACATCGGGAGCATGACCGAGACCACCATGCGCGACGCGATCGAGTTGGCGATCAAGATCGCCAACGTCGATTCGGTTTCGGAACCCGAAGTCGTCGACACGGCGGCGCGCTATGGGGGTCGCTACGAGGACATCCCTCGCCGTATCCCGGACTCCACCAAGGCGCAGCGCGAGCTGGGTTGGCGCCTCAAGGTCGACGTCGAGGAGGGGATCCGCCGCACCATCGACTGGGCGCGGGCCAACCCCTGGTATCTCAAGGGGCCCGCGGGGGACTAGCGGGCGAGCGCGCGGTCGGCGAGCGCGCCCATCGCCGGTGCCAACTGCCCGGAGTACTCGGCCGTGATGTGGTTCCAGTCGAGGTAAACCATGGTGTTGCCGACGATGACGGGGCAGCGGTTCGTGGTGCAGAACAGCTCGGTCAGGTCGGCATACTGCCCGCCGCTGACCTTGGTGGCGGTGCTCTCGGCCGTGATCCCGGCGTCGTTGACCGCGGACGACCGCGGCGGTGCGCAGGCCGTGGCGTCGTCGAGGTGGCCGGACAGGCACTGCGGTACCACCGTGCCCGGGTCCGGGACCGGTCCGAGCACCAGCACCTTCGCGCCGTCGCTGCGCAACTGCTGCACCAGGCGGGTGAGGCTGTCGATCCAGGCTGGGTCGTAGGGCGTGTAGCCCGCCTGCCAGCTGCCTTCGCTGTGCTCCCGCGACATGCTCACCACGACCAGCCGCGGGTGTTCGGCGCGTAGCCGGGCCAGGATCAGCGCCCGCCACTGGTCGCAGTGCATGAAGCTTTCGATCAGGCCGTCGAGGTGTTTGGCGATGGGCACGTCGAGCAACGGGCAGCCCGCCTTGGCCATCATCTCCAGCCGCCAGTGCCGTTGTTCGGCGATCTGCTGAAACGCCGGGTCCCACATCGCCGCGTGCGAGTCGCCGACCAGGGCGACCGTCGTGCTCGAGGCGGTGTCAGCCGTCGCGCACTCGGGCTGCCCGCTTTGGTTGGCCCCGCGGAAGCACCCGCTGGACCACATCGCAGTTTGGCCGGCCGTTGCTTCGGCGACCGGGGGTTGCAGGTTCGACGGGACGGCCCTCAGGTCGGCCGACGCCGCGACGGCGGCCTGCGCCTGCGCGAACGCCTGCTGCACCGCCGCGTCGTAGGCGTCCATGCCGGCGCCCGGTGGGACGGGTGCCGCGGTGATGGTCAGCGCCGTGCCCGGTGCGCCGCGGCCGACCGGGATCGGTATCCACGCCAGCATCGCCACGCCCACACCCACGGCCACCGCGGTGGCGGTCGCGCCGACCGCGAAACTGGCCAGCGGGGACTTGCGTAGCGGGGCGGCGTAGCGCAGCGGGTTCTCGACAAAGCGCAGCGTGAGCATCCCCAAGCCGCCGGAGATCACGACGGCCACCAGCCTGCCGACCAGCCCCAGCTGATGGCCGAGCAACGGCGCCGCCAGGACCAGCACCGGCCAGTGCCACAGATACCACGAGTAGGACAGCCGGCCCATCTCGCGCATCGGCTTGAACGCCAGGATGCGGCCCGCTCCCTGGGTGGGGAGGGCGCAGCCGGCGCCGATCACCAGGACCGTGCCGAGCAACGGCCATATCGCGGCGGTGCCCGGATACGGCGTGGCCGGCGTCAGGCGGTTGCAGACCAGCACGATCAGGCCCAGCCCCGCCCATCCGGTGATCGCGGCGGCTCGTGCCGGCAGCCGGCGCCACCGGTCGGCAGTGAGGGCCAGCATGCCGCCGACGGCCAGGTCCCAGGCCCGCGTGGGCAGCGAGAAGTACGCCGCCGGGGGCACCAGGTAGGTGGTCAGCAGCGAGAGCGCGAACGACGAGATCGCGACCAGCGCAAAGACTGTCAGGAAGGTGCGCTTGGGAGCGTTCGACAAAGTATTAGTAGTAGCGCCGCTGCGCCGGCGCGTGCGCCGGATCAGCCACCAGGTACCGATGATGAGCACCGGCCACACCAGGTAGAACTGCTCCTCCACGCCCAGCGTCCAGTAGTGCTGGAACGGCGACGGCGGCTGATGGCCGCCGAAGTAGTCGACGTTTTCGTGAATGAACCAGTAGTTGCCGACATACAGCGCGCAGGCGATGCCGTCCTCCACCACGCCTTTGGCCTGCAACGGCGACAGCAGGATGGCCGAGGCGATCACGGTCACGCTGCCGATGAGGGCGGCCACCGGCAGCAGGCGGCGGACCCGTGCGGCATAGAACTTGCGCAGCCCGATCGTGCCGGTGCCGCTCACCTCGCGCCACAGCTGCCCGGTGATGACGAAACCCGAGATGATGAAGAAGATGTCCGGGCCGACGAACCCGCCGCTCGCGCCGGGCACGTCGGCGTGAAAGAGAAGGATGGCCACCAGCGTCAAGGCGCGCAGGCCCTCGATGTCCGGGCGGAATACCTTGTGTGCCGAGCGCCGATCCTGCGCCGCCCCGATCGGGCTAACGCTTTCGGCCTGGACCACGGTCACCCACCTGTCTGAGGAGGCGTTCATCGAATCGAGGCATTATCACACACACGTTCAATGCCTCTCGGCCGAATCCGCCACTCCTGGGCGGCGGCCTGGTTATGCTGCTGGGCGGCTGAGCCGGGGACCCGAGAAAGGCAAAGGATCTCGCCGATGAAATTCGTGCTGGCAAACTGGGGAACTCGCGGCGAAGTCGAGCCCTACGTCACTGTCGGCCGTGAACTGGTGCGCCGCGGGCACGACGTGCACATGGCCGTCGCCCCTGAAATGGTCGCCTTCACCGAGGCGGCCGGGCCCACGGCGGTCGCCTACGGGCCCGATTTGAAAGCCATCCTGGACCCGCACCGCGATTTCTGGGCGGGCCTGTTCGCCACCCCCTGGAAGATCCGGGAGCTGGGCAGGTTGTCGGCCGAATACTCGGCCCCGCTTTCCCAGTGCCGGCCGGAGGTCAGCGCGACGCTGACGTCGCTGGCCGAGGGGGCCGACCTGCTGCTGACCGGCATGAACTTCGAGGACGACGCGCTGAACGCGGCGGAGTACTGCGGCATCCCGCTGGCCACCCTGCACATCTTCCCGCTGCGGGCCAACGGCCGGCTGCTGCCGTTCCTGCCGGCGCCGCTGGCCCGCTCCGCGACGCGGACGCTCGACTGGTTGGCCTGGCGCGGAGGGAAGCAGGTCGAGGATGCGCAGCGCCGCGACCTCGGTTTGCCGGAGGCGACGCGCCCCTGGCCGCGCCGGATCGCCGAACGCGGGTCCCTGGAAATCCAGGCCTATGACGAGGTGTGCTACCCCGGGCTGGCGGCCGAATGGGCGAAATTCGGTGGCCGACGGCCGTTCGTCGGCGCCCTGACGATGGAGTTGCCGACGGACGCCGATGAGGAAGTGGCGTCGTGGATCACCGCCGGAACGCCGCCGATCTGCTTCGGATTCGGCAGCGTCGGCGTCGAATCCGCTGCCGACACGCTCGCGATGATCAGCTCGGCGTGCGCGCAGCTGGGCGAGCGGGCGCTGGTGTGCGCGGCCGGCTCGGACTACAGCAACGTCCCCCACTCCGAGCACGTCAAGGTCGTGGGCGTGATGAACTACGCGGCGGCGTTGCCGGCCTGCCGCGCGTTCGTGCACCACGGCGGCTGCGGCACCACGAACGCGGGCCTGCGCGCGGGACTGCCCACGTTGATCCTGTGGACGTTGCCCGATCAGGGGCTCTGGGGAGCCCGGGTCAAACGCCTGAAAGTCGGCACCGGGCGGCGCTTTTCGGCCACCACCGAGAAATCCTTGGTCGCGGATCTGCGCACCATCCTCGATCCGCAATGCGCCATCCATGCCCGCGACCTCGCCGCCCGGATGACCAAACCCGCCGAGAGCGTTGCGGTCACCGCCGATCTGGTGGAGAACTTCGCGCGCCTCAAGCGGATTGGCTGATCAGCCTCAGCCGTGGGCCAGCGCGCGGTCGGCCAGCGCCGCGATCGCCGGTGCCAGCAGCCGGGCGTATTGGAAAGTCAGATGCCCGGGGTCGAGATAGACCAGGGTGTTGCCGACTATGACCGGGCAGCGATTGGCCGTGCAGAACAAGTCGGTGAGGTCGGCGTACTGCCCGCCGCCGGCGGCGGTGGCGGCGGATTCGGCGGTGATGCCGGGCTCGTTCACCGCGGTTGATCTGGCAGGCGAGCAGGCCGTGGCGTCGTCGAGGTGGCCGGAGAGGCAGATGGGCACATACGACTGCGGGTCGGGGATGGGCCCGAGCACCAGCACCTGTGCGCCGGTGCCGCGCAACTCTCGCACCAGGCGGAAGAAGCTGCTGTTCCACGCCGAGTCGTAGGACGTGAACCCCGACGGCAAACCGTAGCGCTCGCCGTAGCGACGCATCACGTCGAGCACTATCAGCCGCGGGTGCTCGCTGCCCAACCGCGCGATGATCTGGCCGCGCCACCGCGTGCACTCCGTGTATTCGCGGTGCAGGGTGGGGCTGAGGATGCGCAGGTCCAGCAAGGGGCAACCCGCCTTGGACATCATCTCCAGCCGCCAGTGCCGCTGGGCGGCGACCTGCTGCAAGGCCGGGTTCCACATCGCGGCGGTGGAGTCGCCGACCAGCGCCACCGTCGTCGCCGAGGCCGTGTCGCCGGCGGCGCACTCGGGCTGTCCGTCTTGGAAGAAATTGCGCATGCAGCCGTCGCGGAACAAGGCCCGATGTTCCTCCGCGGCGTCGGCCAGTGGGGGATCGAGGTTCGACGGTACGGCCCTGAGGTCGGCCGATGCCGCCACCGCGGCGTGCGCCTGGGCGAACGCCTGCTGTACCGCAGCGTCGTAGGCGGCCATGCCGGAGCCCGCCGGGGCAGGCGCCGCGGTGATGGACAGCGGCGCTGCCGGTGCGCCGCGCCCCACCGGGGTCGGCACCCACAGCAGCAGCGCCACGCCCACGCAGACCGCCACCGCGGTGGCCGCTCCGCCGAGCGCGAGGCTGGCCCGGGCCGAGCGCCGCACGGGATCGGCGAACCGCAGCGGGTTTTCGATGAATCGCAGCGTGGGTGCGGCCAGCGCAGCGGAGACCATGGCCGCCGTCAACCGGGCGGCCAGCCCGAGCGGGTGACCCAGCAACGCCGGGGCGAGCAGGAGCACCGGCCAGTGCCACAGATACCACGAATAGGAGATCCGGCCGATCGCGCGCATCGGCGACGTGCCCAACAGCCGGCCGCATCCCTGCGACGGTGTGGCGCAGCCGGCGCCGATCACCAACATCGCACCGAGTGTCGGCAGCAGCGCGGCGATACCCGGGTACAGGGTCGCCGGGCTCAACTGGTTGCTGGCCACCAGGATCGCCCCGAGCCCGGCCCATCCGACGAGCGCGGCGGATCGTGCCGGCAGGCGGCGCCACTGGCCGGCGGTGAGGGCGATCAGCCCGCCCGCCGCCAACTGCCAGGCCCGGGTGGGCAGCGAAAAGAACGCCACCGGCGGCGCCACATAGGTGACCGCCAGGGAGAGCGCGAACGAGGCGGCCGCGACCAGCGCCAGGACCACAAGATAGGGACTCTGCGATGAAGGCGAGGAGGCGGCGTCCGTCCTGGTGCGCCGACGCGCACGCCGGATCAGCCACGCCGTACCGATGATCAGGGCCGGCCAGATCAGGTAGAACTGCTCCTCCACCCCGAGCGACCAGTAGTGCTGGAACGGCGAAGGCGGCGCCATGCCGCCGAAGTAGTCGACGCCTTGCTGAATGAACCAGTAGTTGCTGACATAAAGCGCGCTGGCGATGCCGTCGAAGATGACGGATCGGGCCTGCAACGGGGGGAGCAGGACCGCCGAGCCGATCAGGGTGATGACGCCCACGGTGGCCGACGCCGGCAGCAGTCGGCGGGCCCGGGCCCCGTAGAACTTGCCCAGCCGGACGGTGCCGGCGCTGCTCACCTCGCGCCACAGCAGTCCGGTGATCAAGAAGCCCGAGATGACGAAAAACACGTCCACGCCGACGAATCCACCGTCGAACCCGGGCACGTCCGTGTGAAACAGGACGACCGCCAGCACGGCGACGGCGCGCAAGCCCTCGATGTCCGGTCGGAACCGTGACTGTGCCGAGGGCCGACCCCGCGCCTCTTCGGTAGGGCGAACGCTATCGGACTGGCGCAAGGTCACCTACCTGGAAGCGGACACGTTCTTTGAATCGAGGAATTATCACACACGCGTTCAACACGCCTGAGCGACTTCACCACTATTCGCGGGCCCACCGGCGGGGCCCCGAGCCGGTGCTACGCCGAGGATTCGGGTTGCTCGCCGATCCATTCCAGCAGGGCGGGCAGACCGTCCCCGAGCGTCCACTTCGGACGCCAGTCGAGCTCGTTCTTGGCCGGGTCGATGTCACACCTCGCGGCGCGTACGTCACCGTCGCGGAATTTCCCGACGACGTTCGGTCGGGGGGCGTCGCAGATGGTGGCGATCTTTTCCGCCAGCTGATGGATCGTCGTCGGGATCCCCGACCCGATGTCGAGGCAGCGCGTCCCGTTCGCGGGTTTCTCGATCGCGGCGAACAGGGCCTCGACGATGTCGTCGATGTAGACGAAGTCACGCAGGATGTGTCCGTCTTCGTAGACTTCCAGCGCGCACCGCTGCCGCGCCAATCGTGCGAAAAGGGCAACGATTCCGGTGTAGGAGTTGGTCAGCGACTGTCCCGGTCCGTAGACGTTCTGCAGGCGGAGCATGCTGAGGTTGGTGTCGTGCGCGGCCGTCCACGCGGCCAGGATGTGCTCTTGGGCGAGCTTGGTCGCGGCATAGATGTTGGTGGGCCGCGGCTCGGTCCGGCCGGCGCAGCTCGCAAGCGGGACCACCGGATCGTCGGTGGGCCCCTGCGGATCCCACATACCGGCCTGCAGCTGCGCGTGGCTGCGGGGCTGCGGGTAGAAGATCTGCGAGCCGCATTGCCAGGAGCCCTCGCCGTAGACGGCCCGTGACGACGCCAGCACCAATTGGTCGGGCGCGTGTCCGGAGCGGCTCAGGGCATCGAGCAGTTGGGTCGTTCCCACCACGTTCACCGAACCGTGGCGGGTGGCCTCGGAAAGCGACTGCGCCGTTCCCGTCTCGGCCGCCAGATGAACGATCTGGGTCGGGCGGACCAACCGAAGCACGGCGTCGCAGTCCGGGGCGTGGGTGACGTCCCCGGTGAAGAACCGCACCGACGGCGGCAGCTCGATCGCCGCGCTTTTGCCGTGCACCTGCGGGTGCAGGACGTCCATGACGGCGACGTCGTAACCGGCGCCGACGAGGCGGCGCGCGAGCGACGACCCGATGAATCCGGCCCCGCCAGTGATGAGAACGGGTGTTGACAAGGGCCGACGCCTCCGGTTGCTCGGTGGAAATCAGGTGACCGGCAGGCGTTGCCTGGGTGCGGTCCGCGTGATCATACCCAGACCTTGCACGTCGGTCAGCCGTATCGACGGCAGGAAAACGACCGTCCTGCCGGACGGATCAACCGCCGGTAGACGTGCGGCCGGGCAGCCTATCCGTGGCGGCCGCGTCGGCCAGCGCGCGGTCGGCCAGTGCGCCCATCACGGGTGCGAGCGCCTGCGCGTACTGGCTCGTCAGGTGGTCGTCGAAATACACCATGGTGTTGCCCACGACGACCGGGCACCGGTCGCCGGCGCAGAACAGCGGCGTCAGGTTGTCGTAGCGTCCGCCGCCGGCTTTGGTGGCCGCGGTCTCATCGGCGATGCCGGCTCGGTTCAGCGCCTTCGCCCGGGGCGACGAGCAGGCCGTCGCGTCGTCGAGGTGATCGGACAGGCAGATCGGCACCGACTCGTAAGGATTCGGAACCGGCCCGAGCACCAGCACCTGCGAGCCGGCCCCGCGCAGCTGCTGCACCAGGCGGGTCAGGCCATCGGACCAGGCCCGGTCGTACGGCTTGGGCAGGTAGTCCAGGCCGCCGTACCCGCGCGACATGCTCACCACGACCAGCCCGGGGTGTTCGGCGCGCAACCGGGCCATGACCTCCCCGCGCCACTGCTCGCAGCGTTGAAAGTAGTCGACCATGCGGGCGACGAAGCCGGTGATGGGCAAGCTCATCGGGGGACACGCCCCTTTGGTCAGGGTGTCCAGCCGCCAGTGCCGCTGCTCGGCGACCTGCTGGAACGCCGGAGCCCACATCGTGGCATGCGAGTCACCCAAGAGGGCCACCGTCGTCTTCGATGCGGTATCGCCCATCACGCACCCGGGCTGGCCGCCTCCCAACAGATTGTGTTGGCAGCCGTTGAAGAATTCGGCTCGGTATTCGGCGGCCGCGTTGGCGAGAGATGGCTCGAGGTTCGACGGCACGGCCCGCAGGTTTGTTGCCGCCGCCACCGCGGCCTGCACCTGGGCGAACGCGTCGTGTACCGCCGCGTCGTACGCGTCGATGCTGGAGCCTGGAGCGGGGGGCGATGCCGTGATGGTCAACCGCGCGGCCGGCGAGCCGCCGCCGACCGGGTTGGGCACCCGGGCGATCATCACCGCGCCCACGCACACCGCGGCCGCGGTGGCGACGCCACCCAGCGCGAGGCTCGCAAGCGCGGACCGGCGTATCGGGGCGGCGAACCGGAAGGGGTCCTCGATGAAACGCACCGTGAGCACGGCCAGTCCGCCGGAGATGAGGACCGTGGCCAACCGGCCGGCCAACCCCAGGGGATGGCCCACGACGAACGGTGCGAGCAGCAACACCGGCCAGTGCCACAAGTACAAGGAGTAGGAGATGCGGCCGATCGCGCGCATCGGCGCCGCAGCCAGCACGCGGCCGCAGCCCTCGGCGGGCGCGGCGCAGCCGGCGCCGATCACCAGTACCGCACCCAGCACCGGCAGCAGCGCGGCGGTGCCCGGATACAACGTGCCCGGGCCGAGCAGGCTGCAGGCCAGCAGGATCACCGCCAGACCCGCCCATCCCGCGATGGTGGCGGCGCGCGCCGGGAGGCGGCGCCATTGGGTGGCCATGAGCGCCACCAGGCCGCCTGCCGCCAACTGCCACGCCCGGGTGGGCAGGGAAAAGAACGCCACCGAGGGCGCCACGAAGGTGGCGGCCAGCGACAGCGTGAACGACACCGCCGCGACCAGGGCAAGGACCACCAGATACGGGGTCTGCCCGGAGGGGGTGTCGGCCTTGGTGCGCCGGCGTACGAGCCATATGAGCCAGGTCGTGCCGATGATCAACGCCGGCCACACCAGGTAGAACTGCTCCTCGACGCCCAGCGACCAGTAGTGCTGAAACGGCGACGGCGGCTGCGCGGGGGAGAAGTAGCTCAAGCCCTCATGCGCGAAGTGGTTGTTGCTGACATACAGAGCGCTGTAGATGCCGTCCACCAGGACACCGTGGGCCTGCAACGGGGGCAGCAGCACGGCCGAGCAGATCGCGGTGACCACCCCGACCGCGGCCGAGGCCGGCAGCAGCCGCCGAGCTCGGGCTCCGTAGAAGCGGCTCAACTTCACGGTGCCGGCGGAGCTCACCTCGCGCCACAGCAGCCCGGTGATCAAGAAGCCCGAGATGACGAAGAAGACGTCCACGCCGACGAACCCGCCGCCCACACCCGGCAGGCCGGCGTGAAAAAGGACAACCGCAGCGACCGCGACAGCGCGCAGGCCCTCGATGTCGGGGCGAAAGCCCGACGCTATTGAGCGCTGGCTCCGCAGTCCTTCGCTGCGGCCAACGGGGTCGACATGAAGCACGAAGCAACCTTGAAGAGAAGAAGAATGAGGACGTGTCCCCCCGGTCCGGGGAAGTATCACACACGTGTTGAACGCATTGGGTATGTTTGCGAATCATTGTTCATCGTCTTGGGAAGGCGGAGCTCGCGCATGACCAACGTGGAGGTGCGGTGAGCGTCGTCGATAGCCCAACTGTGCAAAGTCCGGACGTCGACCGGACCAACCTCCACACGGTATGGAAAGCGGTTCTCGTCTGCGACGCGCTTCTGCTGGCCGCGGCATGCTATGTCCAGCCGGTGCTCCTCGCCGCGCTGGGCGGCCTTCTGATGCTGTGGCTGATCGCCCGCCTGGTCTATCGCGACCGCGACCGCTACATCCCGAACCTGTACGCCCGGGACACCCGGGTATACGACGACGCATATCGCGCGTTCATCGCCCGCACGCTCGAAGACATGCGCCGGTGCAAGATTCGCGGCCACACGCTGTTGTGGGAGGCGTCGCGACTGCCGAAACCAACCCGCCAGGACTCCGACGAACTGCTGCTCGACCTCGGCGTCTGGCTCGGGTGGTCGACGAGGCTTATGTCGGACGCTTCCGGCCGCCAGGTCTACGGCTTCGACACCTTCGAGGGCCTCGTCGAGGACTGGCAGATCGACGACCAGGCCCTCATCAGGCAGGGCACCTTCTCGCTGTCCGAACCGCTCGCGCAACGCTCCATGCAAGACACCGGCGTGAGCTTGCACGACGGCGTTCCCGACGCGCTCGGCCGCAAGGTTCAGTTCGTCAAGGGGAGCACCTACGACACGCTGGCGCCGTTCTTGGCCGAACAGCCCGCCGCGCCCATCGCCTTGTTCCACATGGATCTGGACACCTACGAAAGTTGCCTGCACGCGCTGGAAACCTGCAAGGACCGCTTCGTAGAAGGATCCATCCTCGTCTTCGACGAATACCTCGTCACCAACGCCGAAATGCTCGCGTTCTTCGAGTTCGTCAGCAAGTACGAGCTTCAGTGGCGATACCGCGCGTGGGGCCTCGAGATCATGGAGATGAATCTCGAGATGGTCGTCTCGCGGTGGAAGCGCGCGACCTACTACCTGCCCTGGATCGCCGGGTATTGGTTGGTGGGCGACGGCAGCTACGTCTGGAAGTTCTTCCGCAAGCGGTTTTGGCGCTTCTGGTTGGGCGCTCCGGTCGGCGACATCTTCTTCATGCTCGGTGCCGCCGGACAACGGAAGTCGGTCAGCCTGGAAATCACCGGCCTCGGTAAGCTCGACCCGGCCCGCGGGCGTGACCGAACCGGATGACCTAGGTCCAGGGCCGCGATGAAGTTTGTGTTGGCAAGCTGGGGAAGTCGCGGCGATGTCGAGCCCAACCTGGCCGTCGGGCGTGAGCTGGTGCTCCGGGGGCACGACGTGTGCATGGCCGTCCCGCCCGATCTGGTCGCCTTCACCGAGGCGGCGGGGGTTCGGGCGGTCGGCTTCGGACCCGAAGCTCGGTCCATCCTGGACTCGCACCGCGATTTCTGGACGTGCTTTTTCAGTCACCCCTGGCGGGTTCGGGAGCTGATCAGGTCGCGGCTCGCGATCGCCGGGCCCCTGCTGCGGGGGTGGCAGGAGATGAGCACGACGCTGAAGTCGCTGGCGCACGGGGCCGACCTGATATTCACCGGCATCAATTTCGAGGACGCCGCCGCCAACATCGCCGAGTACTACGACATTCCGTTGGCCACGTTGCATTACTTTCCGCTACGCCCCAACGGCCAGACCCTGCCTTTCCTGCCGGCGCGGCTGCGGCGAGCGGCGGTGGCGGCGTTCTGGTGGGTGTCGTGGCGCGGGATGAAGAAGGCGGAAGACGCCCAGCGCCGCGAGCTCGGCCTGCCCAAGGCAACCGGGTCCGCGCCGCGACGGATTACCGAACGCGGATCGCTGGAAATCCAGGCCTACGACGAGGCGTGCTTTCCGGGGCTGGCGGCCGAATGGGCGAAGTGGGATGGTCAGCGCCCGTTTGTGGGCACGCTGACGCTGGAAATGCCGACGGACGCCGACGAGGAGGTCGCGTCCTGGATCGGCGCGGGGACGCCGCCCATCTTCTTCGGATTCGGCAGCATTCCCCTCGAATCTCCCGCCGACACGATCGCGATGATCGCCGCGGCCTGCGCGCAGTTGGGCGAGCGGGCGTTGGTGGGCGCAGCCGGGACCGATTACGGTGACGTCCCGCATTTCGACCACGTCAAAGTGGTGGGCACCATCAATTACGCGACGGTCTTTCCGGCCTGCCGCGCGGTCGTTCACCACGGCGGTTCAGGCACCACACCCGTTGCCATGCGCGCGGGGGTCCCTCAGCTGATCCTGTATTGGGACCTCGTGCACGCGGTCTACGGTTCCGCGGTCAAACGGCTCAAGGTGGGCACCGCCCGGCGTTTTTCGACCGCCACCGAGCGATCGCTTGTCGCGGATTTGCGGATCATCCTCGCGCCGGAATACGCCGCCCATGCCCGCGAGTTGGCCACCCGGATGACCGAACCCGCCAAAAGCGCGGCGGACGCCGCCGACCGCCTGGAGAACTTCGCCCGCTTCAGGCGCATTTGTTGATCGGCAGAAGTATGGTTTAGCACTTGTTAGACCCAAGTAGAAGAGCAAGGGAGCTCCATGAAGTTTGTGCTGGCGTGCTGGGGAAGCCGCGGCGATATTGAGCCCGTCGCGGTCGTTGGCCGCGAGCTGGCGCGCCGCGGGCACGAGGTGTGCATGGCCGTCCCGCCCGACCAGATCGCGTTCGTCGAGAAGCTCGGGCTCGCGGCGGTCGCCTACGGCGTCGACTGGTCCGAGAGCATGAAACCGTTGCGCAGCTTCATGAGTTTGTTCCGCCGCCATCCCTGGAGAATCGCGGGCCTGATCAAGTTCTGGCGCGACCGGTGGGACGTCTTCACCGGCTGCTGGATGGACATGAGCAGGACGCTCGTGTCGGCGGCGGAGGGCGCCGATTTGCTGTTGACCGGCCAGAGCTGGGAGGAGCAGGCGAGCAGCGTCGCGGAGTACTACAACATTCCATTGGCCACGCTGCACTACAACCCGATCCGGGCCACCGCCGCCCGGCAGGTAAGGGCGTACGAGTGGGGATATTGGCTGCTGAGCAAGAAGGTCGAGGCCGCGCAGCGCCGTGAGCTCAGCCTGCCGAAGGCCACCAAACCCGCGCCACAACGGATCGTCGAACGCGGTTCGCTGGAGCTGCAGGCCTACGACGCGGCACTGTTCCCCTGGCTGCCCGCCCAGTGGGCGGAATTCACCAAGGAGCGGCCAAATGTCGGCACGCTGACGCTCGAGTGGCAGACGGATGCCGACGACGAGATCGCGGCGTGGATCGCCGAAGGCGAGCCGCCGATTTCGTTCGGCTTCGGCAGCATCCCGGTGGACGACCCGATCGAGATCATGACCATGATCGGCGCGGCCACCGCGGAGCTGGGGGTGCGCGGGCTGGTGGTGTCCGCCGGCAGCGACTACAGCAACGGCCCCCACTTTGACCACGTCAAGGTGGTGGACACGATGAACTACGCCAGGATCTTTCCCACGGTTCGCGCGATCGTGCACCGCGGAGGTTCGGGCACCACGAACGCCGCGCTGCGCTCGGGCGTCCCCGCGTTGATTCTCTGGAAGCTGCCCGACCAGTTCTTCTGGGGAAATCAGATCAAACGATTGAAGGTGGGCACCGCGCGGCGCCTTTCGACCGCTACCACCGAAACGCTCCTGCAGGACCTCCGCACCATTCTCGCCCCGGAGTACGCCGCACGGGCGCGCGAAGTCGCCGCCGAAATGAGCGTTGCGTCCAAAGGCACCAAGGCCGCCGGCGACTTGGTCGAAAATTTCGCGCGGTCGCGGGTGGCCGGCTGACCGGCTGATCGGCGCGCCGATCGGCACCGGGGTGACGGCAGTCTCAGTTACCTATTCGCGTGACAGGCGTCTCACCCAGCAAGTATGGTCTAGAACTTGTTATACCCATGTCGAGTAGATGGTCTGGAGACACGGTTGAGCATCAATCCCTTCGATGACGGCGGGGGCTGCTTTTTCGTCTTGGTCAACGACGAGAAGCAACGGCAGATGATCGGCGGTCGGAAATGACCGAGCTACGTGGATCACAGGGGACGGGTGACAGCTTCGCGATAGTCGGGTACGCGGTGCGCCTTCCGGGCGCGGCCGACGCCGACGCGTTCTGGGAGGTGCTGGCCGAAGGCCGGGATGCGCTCTCGGAGGTGCCACCGGACCGCTGGGACGTCGACCGGTTTTATGACCCCGACCCCGACGCGCCCGGAAAGATCGTCAGCCGCCGCGCCGGGTTCATCGATGACGTAACGGGATTCGACGCACCGTTCTTCGGGCTGTCCAACCGGGAAACCATGCTGATCGACCCGCAACACCGGATCCTGCTGGAGACGGCGTGGCAGGCGGTGGAGCATTCGGGCACCGCGCCGTCGGCTCTGGCGAACACCAAGACCGGTGTGTTCATGGGCCTGGGCACCCACGACTACCTGGGCCTGATATCCGAACAGCTGAGTTACGAGGAGATCGAGGCCTACGTAGCGATCGGGACGTCGTCCGCCGCGGGCGCGGGCCGGATCAGCTACGGGCTGGGGCTGCAGGGCCCGGCGGTGTCGGTCGACACGGCGTGCAGCTCGTCGCTGGTCGCCGTCCATCAGGCCTGCCAGGCGCTGCGCTTCGGGGAATGTGACCTGGCTTTGGCCGGCGGGGTGAACGTCCTGCTCAGCGCCAAGACCGCGATGACCTTCTCGCACGCGCACATGCTGGCCCCGGACGGGAAGTGCAAGACCTTCGACGCGTCCGCCGACGGCTATGTGCGCGGCGAGGGCGCCGGTGTCGTCGTGGTGAAGCGCCTCGAGGACGCCATCCGGGACGGCGACCGGATCCGGGCCGTGATCCGGGGCAGCGCGGTCAACCAGGACGGCGCGTCGGGCGGACTGACGGTGCCCAACGGCGTCGCCCAGCAGCGGGTGATCGCCGAGGCGCTGCAGTGCGCGGGCGTCGCACCCGGCGACGTGGGATACCTCGAGGCGCACGGGACCGGCACCTCGCTGGGTGATCCGATCGAAGTCCAGGCCGCCGGCGCGGCGTTGGGCAAGGGCCGCGACGCCGACCGGCCGCTGCTGATCGGGTCGGTGAAGACGAACATCGGGCACCTGGAGGCGGCCGCGGGAATCGCGGGCCTGATCAAGGTGATCCTGTCGCTCGAGCACGAGGTGCTGCCGAAGCACCTGAACTTCAGCAAGCCCTCGCCGCACATCCCCTGGGACCGGCTCCCGGTGCGGGTCGTGGACGAGGCCCTGCCGTGGCCACGCGACGGGCGGCCCCGCATCGCCGGGGTCAGCTCGTTCGGGTTCTCCGGGACGAACTCGCACATCATCATCGAGGAAGCGCCCGAGCTGGCCCCGGTTACAACCGCGGCGCCGTCGGACGACCGGCGGTTCAGCCTGTTGCCGCTCTCGGCGCGCAGCCCGGCCGCGTTGGCGGAGCTCGCCAAGGCATACGCCGATTGGCTGGGCGCCCACCCGGAGGCCTCGTTGGCCGACGTCTGCCTGACGGCCGGCGCCGGGCGATCACACTTCGAGCACCGGGCCGCCCTGGTGGTGAATTCGACGGACTCCGCGCGGGAGCAGCTGGCCGCGCTGGCCGACGACCGCCCGGCGCCGGGCCTGCTGCGCGGCGACTGCACCGACCGGCCGAAGACGGCGTGGTTGTTCACCGGGCAGGGCAGCCAGTACGCCGGCATGGCCCGGGAGCTCTTCGAGACGGAGCCGGTGTTCGCCGAGACGATGACCCGGTGCGCGGCGGCTGTCGCCGACGTCCTCGAAAGACCGTTGCTGGACGTGATTTTCGACCCGGACGGTGACGACGCGCTGCGGCAGACCAGCTACGCCCAGCCCGCGTTGTTCGCGGTGGAGATGGGCCTGGCCCGGCTCTGGCAGTCGTGGGGCTTCGAACCGGACGTGGTCATCGGCCACAGCGTCGGCCAATACACGGCGGCCTGCGTGGCCGGCGTATTCGGGCTCGAGGACGGAATGCTGCTGATGGCCGAGCGCGGCCGCCTGTTCGGCAGCCTGCCCGACGGCGGCCGGATGGTCGCGGTCTTCGCCGCGCCCGAGCGGGTGGAAAGCATGACCGACGAGTTCCCGAGCCTGTCGGTGGCCGCCTACAACGGCGCCAACACCGTGCTGTCGGGACCCGTGCAGGATCTCGACCAGGCGGTGGCCGGCCTGGAAGACGACGGTGTGCGCTGCGACTGGCTGGACACCAGCCACGCCTTCCACTCGGCGCTGCTCGATCCGGTCCTCGACGAATTCGAGGCGTACGCGAACCGGTTCGAGTTCGGCGCGCCCCAAAAGACGTTGGTGTGCAACCGCACCGGCGCGGCCCTGGGCCGAAGCGCGAAACTGGACGGCGCGTACTGGCGCCGCCACGCGCGCCAGCCGGTGGAGTTCGCCAAGAGTGTGCGCACGCTTTCCGAACTGCACTGCACGATGCTGCTGGAGATCGGCCCGCAACCGATCCTGACCGCGGCGGCCATGCGGGCGTGGCCGGACCCGGCCACCGCGCCGCGGGCGATCGCGTCGATGCGGAAGAACATCGCCGATCATCGCCAGATCACCGAAGCGCTCGCCAACGCCTACATCGTCGGGCACCGGCCCGACTTCGCCGCCTTGGCGCCGGTGACGGCACGCAAGCTCGACCTGCCCACCTATCCGTTCCAGCACCGCGAGTACTGGTTCCGCGAGCAGCGGGCCACGCCCACCCCGACCTCCAGCCAGGCCTCGGCCGCCCGGACCCAAGCCGTCGGGCTCCTGGAGGACGGCCGGATCGAGGAGCTCGCGGCGCTGCTCGGCGGCGGGAACACCGATCCGCAGACCGTCGATGTGCTGAGACAGCTTGCGGCAGAACACAACCAACAGCGCAACGCCCAGTCCATCGTGGACTCCCGCTACGAGATCCGCTGGGAGAAGTCCGCCACTAAGGCCTCGGGCCCCGGTGAGGGCTCCGCCTGGCTGCTCGTCGCCGACGACGCCGCGGCGGTCCAGCCGTTGGTCGACGCGCTGACCGCGCGCGGGCACCGGCACCAAATCGTCGGCCTGCCGGTGTCCGACGCGGACGCGGAGCGGCTGCACGGTGTGCTGCGTACCGCGGTCGCGGACGAACCGTCGCTGCGGATCCTGCACCTCGCCGGCCTCGGATCGGACACGACGCCGTCGACTCAGTCGCTGCTGCGGATGCAACACCAGATCCTGAGCGGAACGCGCCGACTCTTCTGTGCCGCGGCCGCCGCCGAACTGCGCGCGCCCATCTGGCTGATAACCCGTGGCGCACAACGGGTCACCGGCGCGGACAAGGTGTCACCGGCGCAGTCGTGCCTGTGGGGCTTCGGTCGCGCCGCCGCGCTGGAACATCCCCGACTGTGGGGCGGACTGGCGGATCTGGCCGGCGGCGGCGCCGACCAGTGGTCCCGGCTCGTCGAGCAGCTGGTGGCGGCGCCGGCCGGTGAAGACCAAATCGCGCTTCGGGACCAGGCGGTCTACGTTCCCCGGCTGACCCGGCGCTCGGGGCAGCCGGCCGCGACGCCGCTGGCGCTGCAGGAGGACGCAACGTATCTGGTGACCGGCGGGCTCGGCGCGATCGGGCTCGAGGTCGCCGGATACCTGGCCGCGCACGGCGCCCGGCACCTGGTGCTGACCAGCCGGCGCGCACCCAGCGAGGCCGCGCAACAACGCATCGACGCGATCGGCGAGCAGACGGGCGCCGAAGTCCGGGTCATCACGGCCGACGTCTCCAACCCGCACGACGTCGCCCACGTCTTGGCCACCTTGCGGGCCGACCTCCCGCCGCTGGCCGGGGTTGTCCATGCCGCGGGCGAGATCAGCACCACCCCGCTGCAAGCCCTGGACGACGCCGAAGTGGATCGGGTGTTCGCCGGGAAGGTTTGGGGCGCTTGGAATCTGAGCGAAGCCACCGCCGACCTGAAGCTGGACTTCTTCCTGAGCACCTCCTCGATCGCCGGGGTGTGGGGCGCCGGCGGCCAAACGGCCTACAGCGCGGCCAACGCCTTCCTCGACGGGTTGACCTGGCGGCTGCGTGAGCAGGGTGTCCCCGGGGTCAGCGTCAACTTCGGCCCGTGGGCGAACGCCGGCATGGCAGACGAGGCCGCCCGCGCGGAACTGGACAAGCGTGGCGTCCGGCCGTTGTCGCCCGCCGACGCCTTGGCAGGCATGGCCGAGCTGATGGCCTCTTCGGGCGAGGGCGCGTCGCACGGCGTGGTGGCCCGCATCGACTGGGCCAAGTTCCTGCCGCTCTACCAGATGGCGGGCAAGCGATCCTTCTTCACGCAGTTGCAGCGCGAGGTGCCCGAGTCGGAGCAAGCCCCGTCGGCGTCGGGGTCCACCCAATTGGTGGAACGGCTCACCGCCGCCCCGGTGGGGCAGCGCAAAAAGCTCGTCGTGGACTATCTGCGCGACGCCGTCGCGGAGGTGACCCGCATCGACCCCGCGGAAATCCGCGAGGAGGCCGGGCTTTTCGACCTCGGCATGGATTCGCTGATGGCCGTCGAACTGCGGCGCCGGCTCGAGCGGGCGGTGGGCGCGGAGCTGCCGTCGACCCTGGCGATGGACTACCCGCGCATCACCGACGTCGCGAATTTCTTGGTCAACGACGTGCTCAGCCTGGACGCCCCGGCGCCGGCGACGGCCGCGGCGCAGCCTTCGCCGGCCGCGGCCGCGGTGACGGCGCGCACCGACGAGCCGATCGCGATCGTCGCGGTGGCCTGCCGCTTCCCGGGCGCGCCGGATCCCGAGGCGTACTGGGACTTGCTGTCCGGCGGGGTCGACGCGATCCGGGAGATCCCGGACGACCGCTTCGACGTCGACGAGTACTACGACCCGGATCCCGAGGCGCCGGGCAAGATCTACACCCGCTACGGCGGATACCTGGAAAGCATCGACGGATTCGATCCGGAGTTCTTCGGCATCTCCCCGCGCGAGGCCGTGTGGATGGATCCCCAGCAGCGGTTGATGCTCGAGATCGCGTGGGAGGGCCTGGAGCGTGCCGGGTACGCGCCGGCGGGGTTGCGCGGCAGTCGAACCGGCGTGTTCGTGGGCGTGGCCGCCAACGAGTATTCGCAGCTGCTGAACGCCAACTCGGTCGACACCATCGAGGCCCACTTCATCACCGGCAACGCGCTCAACGTCATCGCGGGGCGGGTCGCGTTCGCGCTCGGGCTGGAAGGGCCGGCGATGGCGGTGGACACCGCGTGCAGCGCCTCGCTGGTGGCGGTCCATCAGGCCTGCCAGGCCCTGCATTCCGGTGACTGCGACATGGCGCTGGCCGGCGGGGTCAATGTGTTGGTGAGCCCGGCGTCCATCGTCGCCACCTCGCGCGCCAGAATGCTTGCCGCCGACGGCCGTTGCAAGACGTTCGACGCGGCCGCGAACGGCTACGCGCGCAGCGAAGGCTGCGGAATCCTGGTGCTCAAGCGGCTGAGCGACGCCGAACGCGACGGCGACCAGATTTGCGCCGTCATCCGGGGCAGCGCGGTCAACCAGGACGGCGCGTCCAGCGGTTTGACGGTGCCCAACGGCGGTGCGCAGCAACGGCTTATCGCTGCGACGCTGGCTCGGGCCGGGGTCGAGGGCCGCGAGGTCGACTACCTCGAGGCGCACGGCACGGGCACCTCGCTCGGCGACCCGATCGAGGTCCAGGCGGCCGCGGCCGTCTACGGCGCCGGCCGTGACCCGAACCAGCCGCTGCTGATCGGATCGGCGAAGACCAACATCGGCCACCTCGAATCGGCGGCCGGGATCGCCGGCCTGATCAAGGTCGTGTTGTCGCTGCAGCACGAAGTCCTGCCGCAGAACCTGCACTTCGAGAACCCGTCGCCGAACATCCCATGGGACTCGCTGCCGGTGCGGGTGGTGGACAAGCCGCTGCCGTGGCACGCCAACGGCCGGCCGCGCCGCGCCGGGACGAGTTCCTTCGGGTTCTCCGGCACCAACGCGCACGTCCTCATCGAGGAGGCGCCGCCGAAATCCGAAGTCCCCGAGGGATCTTCGGTGCCCGACGTCACCCCGGCGGCCGAGCACGCCGCCGGACACGAACCGGTCGGCGTGCTGCCCCTGTCGGCACGGTCACCGCAGGCGCTGGTGTCGTTGGCGCGGCGGTACGGGGCCTGGCTGGACGAGCACCCCGAGGCCGATATCACCGACGTGTGCTACACGGCCGCGGTGGGGCGTTCGCATTTCGAACACCGGGCCGCGCTGGTAGTGGACTCGGTTCAGGCAGCCCGCGATCTGCTGGCCGGGCTGGCCGAGAACCGGCTGGGACCGGGTGCGGTGCGCGGCGAGTGCGGTGACCCGCCGAAGACGGCGTGGTTATTCACCGGGCAGGGCAGCCAGTACTCGGGGATGGCGCGCGAGTTGTTCGACACCGAGCCGGTTTTCGCCGACACCGTGAAGCAATGCGCCGAGGCGATCGACGGGATGCTGCCGCGCCCGTTGCTCGAGGTGATGTTCGACGAAGACGCGGGAGACACCCTGCGGCACACGTCTTTTGCCCAGCCGGCGCTGTTCGCCGTCGAAATGGGCCTGGCCCGGCTGTGGCAGTCCTGGGGCATCGAGCCCGACGTGGTGCTGGGCCACAGCGTGGGCCAGTACGCGGCGGCCTGCGTGGCCGGCGTGTTCAGCCTCGAGGACGGGGCCCGGCTGATGGCCGAGCGCGGCCGGCTGTTCGGGAACCTGCCCGAGGGCGGCCGGATGGTGGCGGTGTTCGCCGACGCGCAGCAAGTGGAACGCATCGCCGACGAGTTCCCGCACATCTCGGTCGCCGCTTACAACGGCCCCAACACCGTGCTGTCGGGTCCGGCGGGCGATCTGGAACAGATCGTCGCCAGGCTCAGCGGCGACGGCACCCGCTGCACCTGGCTGGAGACCAGTCACGCCTTCCACTCGGAGTTGCTGGAGCCGGCGCTGGACGAATTCGAGTCGTTCGCAAACGGTTTCGAGTTCGCCGTTCCGACCCTGCCCCTGGTGTGCAACCGCACCGGCGCGGTGATCACCGCGGAGACCCCGCTGGACGCACAGTATTGGCGGCGGCACTCCCGCCAGCCGGTGCAGTTCGCCGAAAGCGTGCAAACCGTGGCGGCGCTGGGCTGCTCGGTGCTGATGGAGATCGGACCGCAACCGGTCTTGACCGGGGCCGCGGTGCAGGCCTGGCCGGAATCCTCGGCCACCCCGCGTTCCGTCGTGTCGCTGCGCAAGGGCGTCGACGCCTGGCAGCAGATGGCGGAAGCGCTGGCCGCCGTGTACGTGGCGGGCCACCGGCCCGATTTCGCCGCGCTGTACCACCGGCCGCATCACACGGTCGAGTTGCCCACCTATCCATTCCAGCGCCGTCGCTTCTGGCCCAAGACCGCCGACGTCGCGATCGACGGGGCCGTCGCATCCGGAATCCTGGGTAGCGCAAAGGATCTCGCGTCCGGCGACTCGGTCTACACCAGCAGGTGGTCGGTCAAGTCGCAGCCGTGGCTTTCCGATCACGTCATCTACGGCACCGTCGTCGTTCCGGGCGCGACGTACGCCGCGATGGCCATCGCCGCGGTCGGGGCGCCCGCCCAGGTGCGCGACGTGTTCTTCTATGAGCCGATCATCCTGCCGGACAAGAACTCCCGGGAGGTGCAGCTGACCGTGCATCCCCTCGAGGACGGCAGCGGCTGGACCTTCCAGGTGCACAGCCGCCCGTATGGCGATCGCGACGCCGAGTGGGCGTTGAACGCCGACGGTCGGATCATCGGCGGCGACGGTGACGCTGCGGACGAGCCCGCGCTGGAGCCGACGGAATCCATCGACGCCGCGTGCGAGCGGCTGGGGCGCACGCGCCCGCAGCAGCTGTTCGACACCTTCGCCGACATGGAGCTGACCTGGGGTCCGACCTGGTCCACTTCGCTCAAATCGCTGTGGGCCGGTGACGGCGAGGCGGTCGGCGACATCGCGATCGGCGAGGAGCTTGCCGAGCAGCTCGGTAGCGAGCCGATCCACCCGGTGCTGCTCGACCTGTGCACGGGAATCGCCTTCCCGGCCTTGGAGGCCGCGCTCTCGGCGACCGAGGAAGGCCAGGGCCTGAGCGACCTGTTCCTGCCGCTGCGGTATGGGCGGGTGGTGCTGCACGACAAGATGCCGCGGCGGTTCTACTGCCGCGCGCGGTGGCAGAGTGGCGGCCTGGACAGCGAAACGCAGGCCTTCGACCTCGACTTCGTGGATCGCGACGGTCGCCAGCTCGGCGAGATTCGCGACTTCACGGTCAAACGCGCGCCCCGGGAGGCGCTGCTGCGCGGGCTCGGCGGCGATGCCACCCGCAACCTGTACACCCTCGGCTGGGAGGAAGTGCCCGCGCCGGCGTCGGGCGGCGCCGACAAGAGCGGCGACGGCACCTGGCTGATCGCCGGGTTCGACGGGCTCGCGGCCGAGGTGCCGGGCGCAGTCTCGGTGGACCGTGCGGTCGATCCCGAGCACTGGCGGCGGCTGCTCAATGAGGCGCAGGAGCGCGGCGCCCCCGTCTCCGGCGTCGTCTGGCGCAGCCCGGGGCGGCCCGAGACGGAAGAAACCGGCCCCGAATTCGCCACGCGGCTCGAGACCGAGATCAACGAGCTGCTCACGGTGGTGCGCGCGCTGCTGGCGCAGCAAGACCTGAAGCTCACCGGCGGGCTGTGGATCGTCACCGAACGCGCGGTGGCGACCGAGTCCGGCGAGCCGGTGGACTCGGCGCAGGCGGCGCTGTGGGGCTTCGGGCGCACCGTGATCACCGAGCAGCCGAGCCTGCGCTGCCGGCTGGTCGACAGCGACGGAGCCGACGACGCCGTGCGCTCGCTGGCGGGCCTGCTCGGCACACCCGCCGAGGAGCCCGAACTGGCACTGCGACAAGGAAAGTACTTCGTGCCGCGGCTGCTGCCGTGGGCGCGCGACGGTCATCTCGAGGTACCGCGCTCGAGCGATTACCTACTCGATGTGACCGAGCGCGGCGCGATCGACAACCTTCGTCTGTCCGAGATCCATGTCCCGGCGCCGGGCGCGGGTGAGGTGCAGATCCGGGTGGAGGCCGCCGGCCTCAACTTCCGGGATGTCCTCAACGTGCTCGGCCTGTACCCGGGCGATCCGGGACGGATCGGCGGCGGCGACCTCTCCGGGGTCGTCACCGAAGTGGGTTCCGGCGTGACCGGTTTCGAGGTCGGCCAGCGCGTCTTCGGCTTCATGCCGGGGTCGTTCACCACCCGGGTCAATGTGCCGGCCCAGTTCCTGGCGGCGGTGCCGAGCGGGGTGAGCGCCGTGGGGGCGGCGACCATCCCCGCCGGGGCGCTGACGACGCGGCTGGCGTTCGACTGGGCGCAGGTCGGGCCGGGTGATCGGGTGCTGATCCACGCCGCCAGCGGTGGCGTCGGTCTGGCCGCGATCCAGATAGCCCAGCAGCGCGGTGCGACCGTGTTCGCCACCGCCAGCGCCTACAAGCGCGCGACGCTGCGCAAGATGGGCGTGCAGCACATCTACGACTCGCGCAGCACGGATTTCGCGGACCAGATCCTGGCCGACACCGGCGGTGCCGGGGTCGACGTGGTGCTCAACAGCCTCACGAACGAGGGCTTCATCGAAGCGACCGTGCGGGCGACCGCACAGGGCGGCCGGTTCGCCGAGATCGCCAAGCGGGACATCTGGACGCGTGAGCAGATGGCGGCGGCCCGTCCCGACATCGCCTACGAGATCATCGCGCTGGACTGGTGCATCGAAAACGAACCCGAGCGGACCGGGAACTTGCTGGCCGAACTGGCGGACAGCATGGCCGCCGGCGAACTGACGCCGCTCGCGGCCGAGGTCTACCCGGTGACGGAGGCCAAGACCGCGTTCCGGCGCATGCAGCAGGCCCGGCACATCGGCAAGATCGTGCTGCAGATGCCGCAACCGCTGCAGCCGCGCGGGGACCGCAGCTACCTGATCACCGGTGGCGTCGGTGCGCTCGGCCTGCACACGGCGGCCCATCTGGCCCAGCTCGGTGCCGGTGACATCGTGCTGACCAGCCGTCGCGCCCCCGATGCGGACGCACAGCTGGCCATCGACGACATCACCGAGCGCTACCGGAGCCGCATCCACGTCTTCACGGCCGACGTCGGCGACGAGCCCGAGGTCGAAAAGCTGCTGGAACGGATCAGGGCGGAGTTGCCGCCGCTGGCGGGCGTGGCGCACCTGGCGGGCGTCCTCGAGGACGCGCTACTGCCGCAGCAGAGCCTCGAAGGGTTCCGCAAGGCGCTGGCGCCCAAGGCCTTCGGCGGCTGCCACCTGCATCGGCTCACGAAGAACGACGACCTCGATTTCTTCATCGTCTACTCGTCGGCCTCCAGCGTGATCGGTTCGCCGGGTCAGGCCAACTACGCGACCGCCAACGCGCTGCTCGACGGGCTCGTTGCCGAGCGCCGGGCCGAAGGCCTGCCCGCGACGGCGATCAACTGGGGTCCGTGGGCCAAGGGCGGCATGGCCACCTCGCACGCCGCGCGCGCCAACCTCAGCGCGCAGGGCCTGATCCCGCTGGAACCCTCGGCCGCGCTCACCGCGCTCGACGAGATCCTCGCCCACGGAACCGGGCAGGCGACCGTCATCAAGGCCAATTGGCAGCGCGCGGCGAAGGGGCTGGGCGCGTCCCGCCCGGCGATGCTCGACCACGTGCTGCCGAGCGCGGTCACGGCGACGCGCGGGGACAGCGAGTTGTTGCGGCAACTGCACGAGGTGCCCGAGGCGGAGCGCGGCAGCTTCCTGACCGAATACCTGCGCTACGAGGTCCAGAATTTCCTGAGGCTGGCGCAGCCGCCGGCGGCAACCAGCCGGTTCCTGGAGCTGGGCACCGACTCACTGATGGCGGTCGAATTCAGCAACCGGTTGCTCCCGCAATTCGGCGGCGCGTTCACGATCAGCGCCACCGCGGTATTCGACTATCCGACCATCGGGTCGCTGGCCGAGTACCTGGCCGGTCAGGTGCCGGAATCGGATAAGGCGGATTCGGTGGGATTGGCCGAGCCCACCTAATCATCTCCCGGAAGTCAACGACCAGGTCGCTAATCAGGAGGCCGATAACGTTCCGTTGCGCCTCGCCAGAAGGTCAAAAAACTAGACGGGAGCATGCGGGACGTGGCCATTGCAGGGGAGTGCGCCGACCCACCCGAGGTCAGAAAGCGGATTCTCGTCACCGGCGCACCCCGATCGGGCACGACCTGGACCGGCCGAATGATCGCCCACGCGCCGGGAATGGGTTATATCCATGAGCCTTTCACTCCGGAAAACGGCGATTTGTGCGGCTTCGCCAATCCCATTAGGGCGAAATTCCAGTACATCACTGACGAGAATTCTCACCGATTCTCGAGATATCTTGATGACCTGGTTGATTTCAAATACCCGGTGCGAACAAATCTCCTGCACTCCAGGAGCGTGCGCGAAGCGGGACGAAGCCTTTTGGCCTTTGCCAATCTTTCCACGCACCGGATAAGAAAAGACACGGCGGTCATGAAAGATCCGCACGCCGTGTTTTCCGCGCCCTGGTTGGCCCGCCAGTTCGGCATGAACGTGGTGGTCATGATCCGGCATCCCGCGGCGCTGTGCTCCAGCCTGAAGATTCTGAATTGGAAATTCGACTTCAACCACTTCCTGCGTCAGTCGCAACTGATGCGCGAGACCCGGTTGGCGGACTTCGAATCGGAGATTCGTTATTTCGCCGAGCATGAGCAGGAAATCATCCCGGTAGGCGCCCTCCTATGGAACTGCATATACGCAGTCATCGACGAGTATCGCACGCGCCATCCGGGGTGGCTGTTCCTCAAGCACGAAGAATTGTCACTGGACCCCGTGGGCAGTTTTCGGAAAATCTATGCGACGCTCGGCCTCGAATTCACGGCCGGCGTCCGTACCGCCATCGAGTCAAGCTCGGGGGAACAGAACCCTTCGGAACCGCAGCGGGGCGACGAATTCAGCATCAGACGCAACAGCAAAGTGAATGTCTCAAACTGGAAGAGCCGGCTCAGCGACCGCGAAATTCTCACCATCAAAGAGCGAACAAGCGAGGTATCGAGGCTCTTCTATTCAGACCTCGAGTGGTGATGTCTTCCGGAGGCTAGCCGGCTTCAGTGCGCAGTTGGGATCGCAGGATCCGGTACTCCAACAGGCCGGCCCGCATCTGCTCGTAGATGGCGGAGCCCGGCAGAGCGAGGAAGTTCGCGACGCGGGCATTTCCGTCGCCATAGACCTGGGCCCAGGTGTCGCTGGCCTGGTCGCGCGAAGCCAGCACGTTCGCCGTGATGTCCCGGTCGTTTTCGGTGACGAAGCCCGAGCGCTTCAACCGCATCCGCACCTGGTCCCAGTCCTCGGGGCTTAAGAAGTCGGTGTGTAGGAACCATCCGCCGGGTCGGCTGATCCTGCGTACCTCACCCAGGAATTTCGGCAGGTTGCCGTACGAGTGCGAGGACTCGATGTTGACGATGGCATCGCACGACGCGTCGGGCAGGGGGACCTTCAGTGCGTCGCCGACCATGAAGTTGATCGGACGCTTGACGTGCGTCTTGCTGCAGAACGCGATGGCTTCGGAGGACATGTCGATGCCGATCACCTGGGCGTTGAACTTCTCCGCCACCAGTGCGGCGTTGCCGCCGCGGCCACATCCGATTTCGACGACGGTGCGGTCGTTGAGGTCGACCGACCCGATGACTTCGAACACCAGCCGGACCGAGTTGGCGTTGAAGGTTCCCGGGCGAATGGTAAACGCGGATTCGTCGTTGGATCCCATCGGGGCGTAGCCGTAATTGAGGAAGAACGATGAATCGGCGACCCCGGCGTCCTCGAGGCGCCGGCTGAGCAAATTATAAAAGCTTTTCCACCCGACGGCGGTCGTGGACAGCAGGTCGTCAGCGAGGTGCTCCGACATTGCAACCGATGAATTATCCTTCGATTCAACCTGCGCCGAAGATTCGCTATGGCTGTCCATTTATTTCGCCCCAACCAGCTCTAATTTGTGGATATTTTGATTTCGAATACACAGTTCGCGCCACTCAATCACGTTGGATGCTACACGACCGGCTCGCGTCTGGTGAGGGCTCAACCCGGACCCGTTAACGTCATAAATTCATGTGGTCCGGACGCCTCCAATTCGCCCCGGCCGGCGCCGCCGGCTCATCGGTCAGGTCGCCCTGGCATGGCTGCTTTCGCCGTCCGAAGGGCGCCCGATGGGCCGCGGGCGTTGCCCGGTAGCCGGCAGGGTCTCGCCGAGGCGGCGCGCGGCAGTTTCCGCCACCTAATACATATCGTGTGCGGGCGACGCCGAGCGAGGGTCTCGGCGCCGCGCGCGGGCAGGGCGGTGTGGCCCGATGGCGAAACCGGTTCCCGGTTACTTTGACCCCCCTGCGGATCTCCCGGTGTCGTTCCGGGCCGGGGCCATGTCGACGACGGAGGCCACCGCGTCGGCGTCGTCGCGCTCGTCACGCCAGTCGCCGCAGGTCGCGGCAGGGGCGCACGGACCCATGCCGCGCCGCAGACCACCGATAGGGAAGCGGCCGGTAAAACCATACCATTAGTTTGTCTAGGCAAGATTCCGGATGCGATGGCGTTAGTAGATCCCGGCCGCCGCAAATTCCACGAAGGCTTAGACAAGCTCTGTGGGCCTCCAGTATGGTTTAGAACTTGTTATACCCATGTCCAGTTAGACGGTCTGGAGACGCGGTGAGCACTAATCCGTTCGACGACGACGACGGCAGTTTTTTCGTCTTGGTCAACGACGAGGAACAACACAGCCTGTGGCCGGCGTTCGCCGATGTTCCGGCCGGCTGGCGGGTGGTGTACGGCGAAGCGGACCGCGCAGCGTGCCTGGACTACATCGAACAGAACTGGACCGATATACGGCCGAAAACTCTGCGCGAAAGGTTAGCGGCGGGACAGGGGTTTGATAGGTAATCCGGATGGAACTTGATGACCGGGCTCTCCCGCTGACGCGGGGACAGCTGGACATTTGGCTCGCGCAAGAAACGGGTCACTCCGGCACGGAGTGGCAGCTTGGCGTGCTTGTCCGATTCGACGGCACCGTAGACCGCGAATTGCTTCAGCGGGCGATCCGCCACGTGATGCGGGAGGCCGAACCGGCCAGAGCCGCGGTATTCGAGGTGGACGGCCAGGTTTTTCAAAGGGCGATCGATTACCCGGACCTCGAAGTGGCGTTCCACGACCTGAGCGACACCCGCCATCCGGTGCAGGAAGCCCGTCGAATGGCATTATCGATCCAACAGACACCGATGCCCCCGGCCGGACCGCTTTTCAATTTCACGTTATTTCAAACATGGTCCGATGAATTCTATTTGTTCGGGTGCTTCCATCACATAATCGTGGACGGTACCGGAATTACGCTTATCGCGAATCGAATTGCGACCGTGTACGCCGCGATTGTTGCAAACGCAACCATTCCGCCCGCGTTCTTCGGCTCGTTGCCGGACTTGGTGCGTTGCGAGTCGGAGTACGAAGCGTCCACCGATTACCGGGACGATCAGGACTATTGGACGGCGAACCTGCCCCCGGAAAGCGGGCCGCACAACGGGTTCCTCCCGGCCGCCGATGAGGGAGAGCGGTCCGCGCCTTCCGCGCCGGTTCGCCTGGACCCGGCCGTCCTCCGACGAGTTCAGGAGTTGTCCGACGAGTGGAAGGTGCCGCGCTCGTCGGTCATCACCGCGGCATGTGCGCTGTTGGTGCGCGGGTGGTGCGCCGAGGGCTCGGAGGTGGTCCTCGAGTTTCCGGTCAGCAGGCGCGTACGTCCGGAGTCCAAAACGCTGCCGGGGATGGTCTCCGGGGTGGTGCCGCTGGTGTTGAGCGTTTCACCGAACTCCACCGTCGCCGGCTTCTGTGAATATGTCGACGCACGGATCCGGGAGGCGCTGGAGCATCAGCGGTTCCCGGTGCACGCCCTGGAGCGCAAGGCCGGTCAGGGGCGGTCGGCCAATCGGGTGAGCGTCAATTTCATGCCGTCGAAAATGACCATGGACTTCGCCGGCGTCGCGGCGTCGGCGTCCTTCACCAACCCCGTTCAGGTGGGCGCGTTCGCGTTGATGTTCTCCGGCGGCGGGGACCAGATTTTCCTCAGCACGGCGGGCACCGGCAGCCCGTTGGCGAACTTCGACGTCGCCGAATTGGCGAAGCGGCTGGGCCGGGTGCTGGTCGCGATGACCGCCGACCCGGGGCGGCGGATCTCGTCGATGGATCTGTTCGATGCCGCGGAGCTGGACGGGCTGGACGGGTGGGGCAACCGGGCGGTGTTAAGCCAGCCCGCGGCTGCTTCGCAGTCGATTCCGGCGATGTTCGCCGCGCAGGCCGCGCGCGCCCCGGAGGCGATGGCGATCACGTTCGGGGACTCGTCGTGGACCTACCGCGAGGTCGAGGAGGCCGCTGACCGGTTGGCGCACGTGCTGGCCGGCCACGGGGTGGGCCCGGGGCGGCGGGTCGCGCTGCTGCTGGAGCGCTCGGCCGAGGCGATCGTGGCGATCCTGGCGGTGCTCAAGACCGGCGCGGCGTACGTGCCGATCGACCCGGCGGTGCCGGCGGCCCGAATCGAGTTCATGCTCGACGACGCCGCGCCGACCGCGGCGATCACCGCCGCCGGCCTGGTCGACCGGCTCGGCGGGCGCGATCTGCTGATCATCGACGTCGCTCAGCTCGCCGACCCCGCCGTCGGCCCCCAACCCGGCACGGCGCTGCCGGTGCCGGAGCCGGACAACGTCGCCTACCTCATCTACACGTCGGGGACGACCGGCGTCCCCAAGGGCGTCGCCATCACCCACCACAACGTCACCCGGCTGCTGGAGTCCCTCGACGTCGAGCTGGCCCCCGGACAGGTGTGGTCGCAGTGGCACTCGCTGGCATTCGACGTCTCGGTGTGCGAGATCTGGGGTGCGCTGCTGTCCGGCGGGCGCCTCGTGGTGGTTCCCGAGTCGGTGGCGCGGTCGCCCGAGGATTTCCATGCCCTGCTCGTCAAAGAACGGGTCGAAGTCCTGAGCCAGACCCCGTCGGCGTTTTATGCGCTGCAAACGGCGGACGCGCTCGCACGCGACCTCGGACGTCAGCTGCAACTGCGGGCGGTGATCTTCGCCGGTGAGGCACTGGAGCCGCAGCGGTTGCGGACGTGGCTGGACAACCATCCGGAATCGCCGCGGCTGCTCAACCTGTACGGCACCACCGAGACGACGGTGCACGCCTCGTTCCGGGAGATCTTCCCCGACGACGTCGACAGCCCCCTCAGCCCCATCGGCGTGCCGCTGGGCCGGTACGCCTTCTTCGTCCTCGACGCGTGGATGCGGCAGGTGCCGGCCGGGGTGGTCGGTGAGTTGTACGTGGCCGGCGGCGCCGCGGGGTGCGGGTACTGGCGGCGGCCGGGTTTGACGTCGACGCGGTTTGTCGCGTGCCCGTTCGGGCAGCCCGGTACCCGCATGTATCGCACCGGGGACCTGGCGTGGTGGGGCGCCGACGGGCAGCTGCGTTATGTGGGTCGGGCCGACGAGCAGGTCAAGATCCGCGGCTTCCGCATCGAGCTGGGCGAGGTCCAAGCCGCGCTCGCCGGGCTGGACGGCGTCGAGCAGGCCGTCGTGATCGCGCGCGAGGACCGCCCCGGCGACAAGCGCCTGGTGGGGTATGTGACCGGGACCGTCGAGCCGGCCTCGTTCGCAGCGTCAGCGCGCGCCGCGCTGGCCGAGCGGCTGCCGGCCTACATGGTGCCGGCCGCGGTGGTGGTGATCGACGCGGTCCCCCTGACGGTCAACGGCAAGCTGGACAAGCGGGCCCTGCCGGCGCCCGAGTACCAGGACGTCGATCGCTACCGGGCCCCGGGCAACGCGGTCGAGGAGATCCTGGCCGACATCTACGCGCAGGTGCTCGGGCTGGAGCGCGTCGGGGTGGACGAGTCGTTCTTCGAGCTCGGCGGCGACAGCATCTTGTCGATGCAGGTGGTGGCGCGTGCACGGGCCGCCGGAGTGGTGTGCCGACCGCGGGACATCTTCGTCGAGCAAACCGTGGCCCAGCTGGCCCGGGTGGCCGAAGTCGCCACCGGTGGCGCCGGCGTGAGCGACGAGGGCCTCGGTCCGGTGGTCGCGACGCCGATCATGCGCTGGTTGCACGGTGTCGCAGGACCGGTCGACCAGTTCAACCAGACCGTGTTGGTTCAGGCGCCCGCCGGGGCGACCGACGACGATGTGGTGGCGGTGTTGCAGGCCGTGCTGGATCGCCACGCCACGCTGCGGCTGCGGGTCGACGGCGACGGTGCGGACGGCTGGTCGCTGACGGTGCCCGAGGCCGGCTCGGTGGACGCCCGCGGGTGCCTGCGCGCGGTGCCGGCCTTGTCCGACGGGGCGGTGATCGAGGCGCGGTCGCGGCTGGACCCGGCCGCCGGGGTGATGCTGAGCGCGCTGTGGGTGCCCGACACCGGGCAGTTGGTGTTGATCGTTCATCACCTGGCGGTGGACGGGGTGTCGTGGCGGATCCTGCTGGAGGACCTCAACATCGCGTGGGCCCAGCATCGCGGTGGGCAGCAGTTGGTGCTGCCGGCGCCCGGAACGTCGTTTGCGCACTGGTCGTCGCTGCTGGCCGAGCATGCACGCAGCCCCGAGGTGGTGGCGCAGGCCGACGCCTGGCGGCGGATCGCGGCGGTGCCCGCGGCGCTGCCGGCGGTGCGCCCCGAGGTGGACACCTACCAGACCGCGGGCAGCCTGTCGGCGCAGCTGGATGCCGAGACCACCCGCGCGGTGCTCGACGAGGTGCCGGCGGCGTTTCACGCCGGGGTGCAGGACATCCTGTTGATTGCGTTCGCCTTGGCGGTGGCGGAATTCGTGGGCAGCGCTGCCGCGCCGATCGTCATCGACGTTGAGGGTCACGGGCGCCGGGAGGACCTGGCCCCCGATGTCGACCTGTCCCGCACGGTCGGCTGGTTCACCACCAAATACCCGGTGTCGGTCTCGGTCGGAGGGCTGGACTGGGCGCGGGTGGTGGCCGGTGACGCGGGGCTGGGGACGGTCGTCAAAGACGCCAAAGAGCAGCTTCGCGCGCTGCCGGACGGCTTGACCTACGGTCTGTTGCGCTACCTGAACGGCGATGTCGAGCTGCCCCCGTCCGACCCGCCGATCGGGTTCAACTACCTGGGACGGCTCGGCGGGCCGGCCGAGGCGTCCGACGACGTGTGGCGGCTCGGTCACGACGGCTGGTCGGTCACCGACGTCGCCGCGGCCATCCCAATGCCGCTGATGCACACCGTGGAGCTCAACGCCAGCACGGTCGACGCCGACACCGGCCCGCAGCTGCACGCCCGCTGGACGTGGGCGCCCTCGACCCTGAATCACGCGCAGGTCAGCCGGCTGAGCCGGTTGTGGTTCGACGCGTTGGCCGGCATCTGCGCGCACGTGCGCGGCGGCGGGGGCGGGTTGACGCCCTCCGACATCGCGGCCGGCCTGAGCCAGCAACAAATCGACGACCTCCAGCGGCAATATGCGGATAGCTGACGTATTGCCACTGACCCCCCTACAGCAGGGGTTGTGGTTCCATGCCATCACCGCCCAGGGCGGCGACGACATCTATTCGGTGCAGCTGGAGATCGCGCTGAGTGGTCCGCTCGATCAGGATCGCCTGCGCGACGCCGTGCTCGCGGTGGTCACCCGCCATCCCAACCTCGCGGCCCGGTTCTCCGACAAGTTCGACCAGCCGGTGCAGATCATCCCGGCCGATCCCGTGGTGCCGTGGCGCTACGTCGACCTGCGCGGGGGCCGCCCGCACACCGACGAGCAGATCCGCGAGGTGTGCGCCGCCGAACGCGCCGCGGTCTGCAATCTCACCAACCAGCCGGCCTTCCGCGCCGCGCTCATCGGCATCGGCGAAGATCAGCACCGGCTGGTGCTGACGAACCACCACATCGTGATGGACGGCTGGTCGCTGCCGATCCTGCTGGGTGAGATATTCGCCAGCTATCACGGGCAGTGGCTGCCGGCGGCGGCGAAATATCGCAGCTTCGTGACCTGGCTGACCAGTCGCGACCTAGATGCCGCCCGCGAAGCCTGGCGCGAGGCGCTGGCCGGATTCGACACCCCCACGCTGATAGCCCCGCCGGGCCGGTTGGGCCTGGGGCCGCGCGGCGTGGCGTCGTTCCACGTGCCCGAGCAGACCACGCTGGCGCTGAGCGAGCTGGCTCGCTCCAGCCACACCACCGTCAGCACCGTGGTGCAGGCCGCGTGGGCCCAGCTGCTGATGTGGCTGACCGGCCGGCACGACGTCACCTTCGGCACCACGGTCTCGGGGAGGCCGCCCGAGGTGCCCGGCGCCGACACGATGGTGGGCTTGTTCATCAACACCGTGCCAGTGCGGGCGAGCATCACCTCGAACACCACCACCGCCGACCTGCTCGATCAACTGCAAAACGCCTACCAGCACACGCTCGACCACCAGCACCTGGCGCTCAGCGAGCTGCACCGGATCACCGGCCAGGACCAGCTGTTCGACACCATGTTCGTCTACGAGAACTACCCGCTCGACGCGGCCGCGTTGTCGGGCGGCCAAGGTGACCAAGGCTTGGCCATCACCGATTTCACCCACCGCGAGTACAACCACTACCCGCTCGCCGTCCAGGCCATGCCCGGCACGGAAATGGGTCTGCGCGTCGAATTCGACACCGACGTGTTCGACGCGGCCGACATCGAAACGCTGATCGAGCGGTTCAAGCGGGTGCTGGCGGCGATGACGGCCGATCCCGGTCGGCGGTTGTCGTCGATGGATGTGCTGGACCCCGCCGAGCACGCCCGGCTGGAGCGGTGGGGCAACCGCGCGGGGTTGACCCAGCCGGTGGGTGTGCCGGTGTCGATTCCGGTGCTGTTCGGCGCGCAGGTGGCGCGCACGCCGGAGGCGGTGGCGATCAGCGCGGGGGACCGCTCGTGGACCTACCGCGAGGTCAAGCAGGCGGCAAACCGGTTGGCGCACCTGCTGGCGGGCCAGGGCGTGGGTCCGGGGCAGCGCGTGGCGCTGCTGTTGCCGCGGTCGGCCGACGCGGTCGTCGCGATGCTGGCGGTGCTTAAAACCGGGGCGGCGTACGTGCCGATCGATCCGACAGTGCCGGCCGCCCGGATGGGGTTTGTGCTCGACGATGCCGCGCCGATCGCCGTGATCACGAACGCCGGCCTGGCGGACCGGCTGGACGGGCGCGATGTGTCGGTCATCGACATCAACGACCCTGCCATCGATCGCGAACCCAGCACCCCGATGCCGGCACCGGCCCCCGACGACGTCGCCTACCTCATCTACACGTCGGGCACCACCGGAACCCCCAAGGGCGTGGCGATCCCGCACCGCAACGTGACCCGGCTGCTCGAAACGCTGGACGTCGACCTGGAATTGGCGGGCCAGGTGTGGTCGCAGTGTCACTCGCTGGCGTTCGATTTCTCGGTGTGGGAGATCTGGGGGGCGCTGCTCTACGGCGGCCGGCTGGTGATCGTGCCCGACTCGGTGGTGCGCTCGCCGCAGGAGCTGCACGCCCTGTTGGTGGCCGAAGAGGTCACCGTGCTGAGCCAGACCCCGTCGGCGTTTTACGCCTTGCAGACCGCCGACGCGGCACAGCCCGAGCCGGAACCCCGCCTGAAGCTCGAGGCCGTGGTGTTCGGCGGCGAGGCGCTGGAACCGCAGCGGCTGCGGGGCTGGCTGGACAACCATCCCGGTTTGCCACGGCTGATCAACATGTACGGCATCACCGAGACGACCGTGCACGCGTCGTTCCGCGAGATCGTCGCCGGCGACGTCGACAGCATCGCCAGCCCCATCGGGGTGCCGCTGGCCCATCTCGGATTCTTCGTGCTCGACGGGTGGCTGCGGCCGGTCCCGGCTGGCGTGGTCGGGGAGTTGTACGTGGCCGGCGCCGGGGTGGCGGACGGTTATGTCGGCCGGCCGGCGCTGAGCTCGACGCGGTTCGTGGCCTGCCCGTTCGGGGAGCCGGGACACCGGATGTACCGCACCGGCGACCTGGTGTGGTGGGGCGCCGACGGCCAGCTGCGCTACGTCGGGCGCGCCGACAAGCAGGTCAAGATCCGCGGCTATCGCATCGAACTCGGCGAGATCCAGGCGGCGCTGATGGCGCTGGACGGCGTCAAGCAGGCGGCGGTGATCGCCCGCGAAGACCGACCCGGGGACAAGCGCCTGGTGGGCTACGTCACCGGCAGCGTCGATCCGGCCTCGTTCGGGGCGTCGGCGCGTGCGGCGCTGGCCGAGCGGCTGCCCGCGTACATGGTGCCGGCGGCGGTGATGGTCATCGAGGCGCTGCCGTTGACGGTCAACGGCAAACTCGACACCCGCGCCCTGCCGGCACCGGAATATCAGGACGGCGACCACTACCGCGCCCCGACCACCGCGGTCGAGGAGCTATTGGCCGGCATCTACGCGCAGGTGCTGGGCGTGGAGCCGCCGCGGCTGGTCGGGGTGGACGACTCGTTCTTCGACCTCGGCGGGGATTCGCTCTCGGCCGTGCGCCTGGTCGCCGCGGTCAACACCGGCCTGGATGCCGGTCTTTCGGTGCGCACGTTGTTCGAGGCGCCCACGGTCGCCCAGTTGGCGGCCCGAATCGGTGGGGATGAAGCCCGGTTGGAGCCGCTGCTGCCGTTCGCGGCCGTGGAGCGGCCCGCGGCGATCCCGCTGTCGTTCGCGCAGAGCCGGTTGTGGTTCATCGACCAGTTCCAGGGCCCGTCGACGATCTACAACATGGCGGTCGCCCTGCGGTTGCGCGGGCGGATGGATGCCTTGGACGAAGAAGCGCTGGGCGCCGCGCTGTCCGACGTGGTGGTCCGGCAGGAAAGCCTGCGCACGCTGTTCGCCGCGCACGACGGCATACCGCGCCAGCTGATCGTGCCCCCCGAGCGGGCCGACTTCGGTTGGGCCGTCGTCGACGCCGCCGGCTGGTCGGAAGGCCAGCTGGCCGAGGCATTCGACGCCGTGGCGCACCACCACTTCGACCTGGCATCCGAGATCCCCATGCGGGCAAGGCTTTTCCGGATTGCCGACGACGAGCACGTGCTGGTGGCCGTGGTGCATCACATCGCCGCCGACGGCGCGTCGATCACCCCGCTGGTGCGGGATCTCGGGGTGGCGTACGCCTGCCGCAGGGTGGGGCAGGCCCCCGACTGGCCCGATCTGGCGGTCCAGTACGCCGACTACACGCTGTGGCAGCGCGCCCAGCTCGGCGATCTCAGCGACAGCGGCAGCCGCATCGCGGCGCAGTTGGCCTACTGGCAAGAGGCCCTGTCCGGGATGCCGGAGCACCTGCAACTGCCCACCGATCGGCCCTACCCGCCGGTCGCGGACTACCGCGGCGCGAGCGTGTCGGTGGACTGGCCCGCCGAGCTGCAGCAGCAGGTGGCCCGGGTGGCCCGCGAACACAACGCCACCAGCTTCATGGTGATGCAGGCCGCCATGGCCGTGCTGCTGGCCAAGCTCAGCGCGAGTTCCGATGTGTCCGTAGGGTTTCCGATCGCCGGGCGAGGGGACCCCGCGCTGGACGAGCTGGTGGGCTTCTTCGTCAACACCCTGGTGTTGCGGGTCGATCTGGCCGGCGACCCCAGCGTCGCCGAACTGCTCGCTCAGGTGCGCGCGCGCAGCCTGGCCGCCTACGAGCACCAAGACGTGCCCTTCGAGGTACTGGTGGAAAGGCTCAACCCCACCCGGAGCCTGACCCACCACCCGCTGGTCCAGGTGATGCTGGCCTGGCAGAGCGGGCAAGGGCAGGGGCCCGGCGGACCCGCCGCCGGGCTCACCCTGGGCGGGCTGCAGGTCACACCGCTGCCGCTCGACACCCGGACCGCCCGCACCGACCTGGCGTTCTCGCTGGGGGAGACGTGGACCGAGGACGGCGAGCCCGCCGGAATCGCCGGGTCGGTGGAATTCCGGACCGACGTGTTCGACGCCGCCAGCATCGAAACGCTGATCGAGCGGCTGAAGCGGGTGTTGGCCGCCATGACGGCGGACCCGGGGCGGCGACTGTCGTCGGTGGATCTGCTCGACGAGGCCGAGCACGTCCGCCTCGACGAGGCGGGCAACCGCGCGGTCTTGAGCCTGCCCGCGCCGGCCGCGGTGTCGGTACCGGAGCTGTTCGCCGCGCAGATGGCCCGCGCCCCGGAGGCGCCGGCGGTGACCTTCGCGGGCCGGACGATGACCTACCGGGAACTCGACGAGGCCGCTAATCGGTTCGCGCACTTGCTGTCTGGCCTCGGGGTGGCCCCCGGTGCGTGTGTGGCATTGCTGCTGGAGCGGTCGGCCCAGGCCGTCGTGGCCATGCTGGCGGTGCTCAAGACCGGGGCGGCCTACCTGGCCATCGACCCCGCGCTGCCCGCGGCCCGTATCGACTTCATGCTGGGCGACGCCGCGCCCGTCGCCGCGGTCACCACCGCCGGGCTGGCCGACCGGCTGGACGGGCGGGAGCTGACGGTCATCGACATCGCTGATCTCGAGGCCCCCGCCGTCCACGACCAACCGGCCACCGCGCTGCCGGCGCCGTCGGCCGACGACATCGCGTACCTGATCTACACCTCGGGGACCACCGGGACGCCCAAGGGCGTCGCGATCGCCCACCGCAACCTGGCGCACCTGGCGCAGTCGTCGCACCCGGCGCTGCCGGCGACGCAGGTGTGGACGCAATGCCACTCGTACGCGTTCGACTTCTCGGTCTGGGAGATCTGGGCCGCGCTGCTCGGCGGCGGGCGGCTGGTGGTGGTGCCCCCGTCCGTCGTCGCCTCACCGGACGACTTCCACGACCTGCTGGCCCGGGAACAGGTCAGCGTGCTCACCCAAACCCCGTCGGCGGTGGCCGCCCTGTCCCCCCAACGGTTGGGGGCCGAGGCGGTGCTGCTCGGCGGCGAGGCCTGCTCGGCCGAGGTGGTGGACCAATGGGCGCCCGGGCGGGTGGTGGTCAACGCCTACGGACCTACCGAGGCCACGGTGTACGCCTCGATGAGCGCGCCGCTGCAGGCGGGGTCCGGCGCGGCTCCGATAGGTGCGCCCGTGTCGACGGCGGCGCTGTTCGTCCTGGACGAGTCGCTGCGGCGGGTGCCGGCCGGTGTGGTCGGGGAACTGTACGTGGCCGGCCGCGGCGTCGGCGTCGGATACGTCGGCCGAACCGGGCTGACCGCCTCGCGCTTCGTGGCCTGCCCGTTCGCCGGCGCGGACGCGCCCGGGACCCGCATGTACCGCACCGGCGACCTGGTGCGGTGGCGCGCCGACGGACAGCTGCAATACCTGGGCCGCGCCGACGAGCAGGTCAAGATCCGTGGATACCGCATCGAACCGGGCGAGGTCCGGGCCGCGCTGGCCGCGTTCGACGGCGTCGAGCAGGCGGTGGTGGTCGCCCGCGAGGACCGCCCCGGCGACAAGCGCCTGGTCGGATACATCACCGGGACCGCGGATCCGGCCGCCCTGCGATCCGCGCTGGCCGAGCGGCTGCCGGCGTACATGGTGCCGGCCGCGGTGGTGGCGCTGGACGCGTTGCCGCTGACGGTCAACGGCAAGCTCGACGCCAGGGCCCTGCCGGCACCGGAATACGAGGCCACCGATCGTTATCGTGCGCCGAGCAACCCGACCGAGGAAATCCTGGCCGGCATCTACGCCCAGGTGTTGGGCGTGGACCGGGTCGGGGTGGACGACTCGTTCTTCGACCTGGGCGGGGATTCGCTGTCGGCGATGCGCCTGGTCGCCGCGATCAACACCGGCCTCGGCGCCGGCGTCGCGGTGCGCGCCGTGTTCGAGGCGCCCACGGTGGCCCAGTTGGCGACGCGCCTGCACGGTGACGAGGGCGGCCTGGACCCGTTGGTGGCCGTCGAGCGGCCCGCGGTCATTCCATTGTCGTTCGCCCAGCACCGGTTGTGGTTCATCGACCAGCTGCAGGGCCCGTCACCGGTCTACAACCTGGCGGTGGCGCTGCGGCTGCGCGGGCGGCTGGATGCCGACGCGTTCTGCGCGGCGCTGGCCGACGTGGTGGGCCGCCACGAAAGCCTGCGCACCCTGTTCGCCGCCCCCGACGGGATACCGCAACAGCTGGTGCTGCCCGCCGAGCAGGCCGACTTCGGTTGGGACGTGGTCGACGCGACCGCGTGGTCGCCACGCCGGCTGCAGGCGGGCATCGAGGAGACGGCGCGGCACAGCTTCGATCTGGGGGCCGAGATCCCTTTGCGGGCAAGGCTTTTCCGCGTCGCCGACGACGAACACGTGCTGGTCGCCGTGGTGCACCACATCGCCGCCGACGGCCTGTCGATCCCCCCGCTGGTGCGTGACATATCCGTCGCCTACGCCAGTCGGTGTCTCGGACAGGCACCCGGTTGGACGCCGTTGCCGGTCCAGTACGTCGACTACACGCTGTGGCAGCGCGCGCAATTCGGCGATCTCAACGATCAGGACAGCCCCATCGCCGCGCAGCTGGCGTACTGGCAGGAAGCCCTGTCGGGGATGCCCGAGCGGCTCGGGCTGCCCACGGATCGGCCCTACCCCCCGGTGGCCGATCAGCGGGGCGCCAGCGTGGTGCTGCAGTGGCCCGTCGAGCTGCAGCGGCAGGTCGTGCGGGTGGCCCGCGAACACAACGCGACCAACTTCATGGTGATGCAGGCCGCGCTGGCCGTGCTGCTGGCCAAGCTCAGCGCGAGTTCCGATGTGGCGGTGGGCTTCCCGATCGGGGGACGCCGCGACCCCGCGCTCGACGAGCTGGTCGGCTTCTTCGTCAACACGTTGGTGTTGCGCGTGGACGTGGCGGGCGACCCGAGCGTCGCCGACCTGCTGGCCCAGGTGCGGGCGCGCAGCCTGGCCGCCTACGAACACCAGGACGTGCCCTTCGAAGTGGTCGTCGAGCGGCTGAACCCGACCCGGTCGCTGACCCACCATCCGCTGGTCCAAGTGATGCTGGCCTGGCGGACCCTGCACGACACCGCCGGCGACCCCACCGCCAGGTTCGCGGCGGGAGAGCTGGAGCTCACCCAGATGCCGGTGGACACCGGCACCGCCCGCATGGACCTGGCGCTTTCCCTCGAAGAGCACTTGGATGCGGACGGTGAGCCGGCCGGCATCGGCGGGGTGGTGGAATTCCGCACCGACGTGTTCGACGCGGCCACCATCGAAACCCTGATCGAGCGGTTGCAGCGCGTGCTGGTTGCGATGACCAGCGACCCGACCCGGCGGCTGTCGTCGATCGGCGTGCTCGATAACGCCGAGCGAATCCGGTTGGAGGACTGGGGCAACCGGGTCGCGTTGACCGAGCCGGCGAGCCCACCGGTGTCGATTCCGGAGCTGTTCGCCGCCCAGGTGGCGCGGGTGCCCGACGCCCCCGCGGTGACCTTCGAAGACCGGTCGATGACCTACCGCGAACTCGACGACGCGGCAAACCGGTTGGCTCGCCTGTTGGCCCGCGGGGGCGTGGGGCCGGGCCGGCGCGTGGCGCTGCTGCTGCCCCGCTCGGCCGAGGCCATCGTGGCGATCCTGGCGGTGGTCAAGACCGGGGCGGCGTACGTGCCGATCGATCCGGCGGTGCCGGAGGCCCGGATGCAGTTCGTGCTCGGCGACGCCGCGCCCGTCGCCGCGATCACCATCGCGGAGTACCGCCCGCGGCTGGACGGACACGATCTGCTGATCATCGATGTCCAAGACGCCACCGAAGACGCCGCCGACGCCCGCCTCGGCACCTCGTTGTCGGCGGCCTGCCCGGACGACGTCGCCTACATCATCTACACCTCGGGCACGACCGGGACGCCCAAGGGCGTCGCGGTCCCGCATCGCAACGTCACCCGGCTGCTGGACACCCTGGCCGGCGACATGGACCTGGTGGGCCAGGTGTGGTCGCAGTGTCACTCGCTGGCGTTCGATTTCTCGGTGTGGGAGATCTGGGGCGCGCTGCTCTACGGCGGTCGCGTGGTGGTGGCGCCCGACTCGGTGGTGCGCTCGCCCGAAGACCTGCACGCCCTGCTAATGACCGAAAGGGTCAGCATCCTGAGCCAGACGCCGTCGGCGTTCTACGCCCTGCAGGCCGCCGACGCGTTGCAGCCCGAGCTGGCGTCCCAGTTGCAGCTGGAGGCCGTGGTGTTCGGCGGCGAGGCGCTCGAACCGCAGCGCCTGCGCACGTGGCTGGACAGTCACCCGGCTCGGCCCCGGCTGATCAATATGTACGGCATCACCGAGACGACGGTGCACGCCTCGTTCCGCGAGATCGTCGCCGACGACGTCGACACGGCCGTGAGCCCCATCGGGGTGCCGCTGGGCCACCTGGGTTTCTTCGTGCTCGACAGGTCGTTGCAGCCCGTGCCCCCCGGTGTGGTCGGCGAGCTGTACGTCGCCGGCGCCGGCTTGGCGCACGGGTACATCGGGCGCGCGGGCCTGACCGGGACGCGGTTCGTCGCGTGTCCGTTCGGCGGGCCGGGGGCGCGCATGTACCGCACCGGCGACCTGATGAGCTGGGGCGCCGACGGGCAGCTGCGTTACATGGGGCGCGCCGACGAGCAGGTCAAGATCCGTGGCTATCGCATCGAGCTCGGCGAGGTCCAGGCGACACTGAACGGCCTCGACGGCGTCGAGCAGGCGGTGGTGATCGCCCGCGAGGACCGCCCCGGCGACAAGCGCCTGGTCGGTTACGTGACCGGGACGGCGGACCCGGCCGAGGTGCGCGCCGCGCTGGCCGACCGGCTGCCGGCCTACATGGTGCCGGCCGCGGTGGTGGCGCTGGACGCCCTGCCGCTGACGGTCAACGGCAAACTCGACACCCGCGCCCTGCCGGCGCCGGAGTATCAGGACGTCGATCACTACCGCGCCCCGGCCGATGCGGTCGAGGAGATCCTGGCCGGCATCTACGCGCAGGTGCTGGGGCTGGAGCGGGTCGGGGTCGAGGAGTCGTTCTTCGAACTCGGCGGGGACAGCATCCTGTCGATGCAGGTGGTGGCGCGGGCGCGCGCCGCCGGCGTGGTGGTTCGGCCGCGCGACATCTTCGTCGAGCAGACGGTGGCCAAGCTCGCCCGGGCGGCCGGGGTGGTCGCCGACGACGCCGAGGTGATCGACGAGGGCGTCGGCGCGGTGGTGGCCACGCCCATCATGCGCTGGCTGCAGAGCGTGGATGGACCGGTCGACGAGTTCAACCAGACCGTGCTGGTGCAGGCCCCGGTGGGGGTGACGTCGTCCGACGTGGTGGCGGTGTTGCAGGCCTTGCTGGATCGGCACCCGATGTTGCGGCTGCGCGTCGACGACTACAACACCGACGGGTGGTCGGTGACGGTGCCCGAGCCCGGTGCGGTGGACGCGCGCGGGTGCCTGCAGACGGTGGACGTGCTGTCCGACGACGCGGTCACCGCGGCGCGGTCGCGGTTGAACCCGGCCGCCGGGGTGATGCTGAGCGCGCTGTGGGCGGCTCCCACCGGGCAGCTGCTGTTGATCGTTCACCACCTGGCGGTCGATGGGGTGTCGTGGCGGATCCTGCTCGAGGACCTCAACCTGGCCTGGGCCCAGCACCGCGGCGGCCAGCAGGTGGTGTTGCCGGCGCCGCGGACATCGTTCGCCCGGTGGGCGGCGCTGCTGGCCGAGCACGCCCACCGTCCCGAGGTCGTGGAGCAGGCGCCCGCGTGGCGGCAGATCGCCGCGCTGCCCGCGGAGTTGCCGGCGGTGCAACCCGCGGTGGACACCTATGCGACTGCCGGGAACCTGTCGGTCGAGCTCGACGCCGAGACGACCCGGATGCTGCTCGGCGAGGTGCCGGCGGCGTTCCACGCCGGCATCCACGAGATCTTGTTGATCGCGTTCGCCTTGGCCTGTGCCGAGTTCTTGGGCACCGGGGCCGCACCCATCGTGATCGATGCGGAAGGTCACGGGCGCCAGGAGGAGCTGGACCCAGGCGTCGACCTGTCGCGCACGGTGGGGTGGTTCACCACCAAGTACCCCGTGGCGCTCGCGGTGGGCGGCCTGGACTGGGCGCAGGTCCTGGCCGGTGACGCGGGGCTGGGCGCGGTGATCAAAGACGCCAAGGAGCAGCTTCGCGCCCTGCCGGACGGCCTGACCTACGGGATGCTGCGCTACCTGAACAGCGACGTCGACCTGGAGGGGCCCGACCCGACGATCGGGTTCAACTACCTCGGGCGGCTGGGCGCCGCGGCGACCGAGGTGTCCGGGGACATCTGGGAGATCCGCCAGGACGGCTGGTCGGTGACCGGCGTCGCCGCGGCGACGCCCATGCCGCTGATGCACACCGTCGAGCTCAACGCGGGCACCCTGGACGCCGAGACCGGTCCCCGCCTGCGCGCGGGGTGGACGTGGGCCCCGTCGGCCCTGGATCGGGCGCGGGTCACCCGGCTGAGCCGGTTGTGGTTCGACGCGCTGGCCGGCATCTGCGCGCACGTGCGCAGCGGTGGCGGCGGCTTGACGCCGTCGGACATCGCGCCCGCCCGGCTGACCCAGCTGCAGATCGACGAGCTGGCGCGGCAACACCGCATCGCCGACGTGCTGCCGCTGACCCCGCTGCAGCAGGGGCTGCTGTTCCACGCCAGCACCGCCCAGGGCGGCGACGACGTGTACGCGGTGCAGCTCGACGTCACGCTGAGCGGTCGGCTCGACCAGCACCGCCTGCGGGACGCCGTGCACACCGTGGTCGCCCGACACCCCAACCTGGCGGCCCGCTTCAGCGCGCGGTTCGACCAACCGGTGCAGATCATCCCGGCCGACCCCGTGGTGCCGTGGCGCTATCTCGACCTCAGCGGGGGCGATGCGGACGTCGACGCGCAGATCCAGGAGGTCTGCGCCGCCGAACGCGCCGCGGTCTACGACTTGGCCGAGCATCCCGCCCTGCGGGTCGCGCTGATCCGCACCGGGCAAGACCGGCACCGATTCGTGCTGACCAATCACCACATCGTGCTGGACGGGTGGTCGCTGCCGATCCTGCTGGGCGAACTGTTCGCCAGCTATTACGGCCAGCGGCTACCCGCGGCCGGTTCTTATCGCAGGTTCGTGTCGTGGCTGGCCGGCCGTGACGTCGACGGCGCCCGCGCCGTCTGGCGCGAGATATTCGACGGCTTCGACGCGCCCACACTCGTCGGGCCGCCGGATTGGTTCGGGCTGGGCCGGCGCGGCGTCACGTCGTTCCGGGTGCCCGAAGACACCACCCGGGCGCTCGGCGAGTTGGCGCGCACGCGGCACACCACGGTGAGCACCGTGCTGCAGGCCGCCTGGGCGCAGCTGCTGACGTGGCTGACCGGCCAACGCGACGTCGCCTTCGGCGCCGTGGTCTCCGGGCGGCCGGCCGAGGTGCCCGGCGCGGACTCGATGGTCGGCCTGTTCATCAACACGGTCCCGGTGCGGGCGACCATCACGGGGGAGACCACCACCACCGACCTGCTGGATCAATTGCAAGGCGAACACAACCGCACGCTGGACCACCAGCATCTGGCGCTGAGCGAGGTCCACCGCGTCACCGGCCACACAAGGCTCTTCGACACCGTGTTTGTCTACGAGAACTACCCCGCCGATCCCGCCGCCTTGGCGGGGACCGACGGGTTGGCCATCACCGACATCGCCAACCGCGACTACTACCACTACCCGCTCACCGTCCAAGCGCTGCCGGGCCGGGAGTTGGAGTTGCACGTCCAATTCCGCGCGGACGTGTTCGAGCCGGCCGACATCGAGGCGCTGATCGAGCGGTTCCAGCAGACGCTGGTCGCGATGACCACCGGTCCGACGCGACCGTTGTCGTCGATCGAGGTGCGAGACGACGGGAAGCATGTGCGACCAGACCGGTCGAGCTACCACCCGGCGCCGGCCCCGTCAGCGCCGGATCACAACCGCAACGGCAACGGCAACGGCCACCATGCCCCCACCAGCCTGGTCGAACAGATCTTGACCGGCATCTACGCGCAGGTGCTCGGGGTGGACCACGTCGGAATCGACGAGTCGTTCTTCGACCTCGGCGGGGACTCCCTTGCCGCGATGCGAGCTACCGCCACGATCAACACGGCCCTCGACGCCGACCTCGAGGTGACCGCGCTGTTCGAGGCCCCGTCGGTCAGGCGGTTGAGCCAGCGCTTGGCCGGACATGCCTGCGCGGTGGACGTTCCCGCCGCCAGCCCGGCCGGCGATTAGCCGCGCACGGGGCCGGTGCGGTCCCTACCACATGGACGGCACTAGGCGGTAGCGAACCTTCTGCGTGTACTCGCGGTATCCGTCCAACTCCTGCTGGAGCAGCTTCTCCTCGTCGCGGATGCGCGAGGCCAGCGCGAGCAGGCCGGGAACGACGAAAACCAGTCCCCAGTAAGAACCGAGCGCAAGGGGGATGCCGACCATCATGATCACGTTGCCCGTGTACATCGGATGCCGCACCAGCCCGTACAGACCGCTGGAGACGACCTCTTGGCCCGACTGCACCTGGACGGTCGCCGACGCGTAGCTGTTCTGGATGATCACCAGCGCCACCACGCCCAGGCCGATGGCCACCAGGACGTCTCCGACCACGCAGACCGCCGTCGGCACCGGCGACCAGCCGAAGCGATGATCGAGGGCGCTGACCACGACCATGGCGGCCAGCGATCCGTACAAGCCGGCGATGATGACGCGCTGCGCCAGCCGGGCCTCGGCCGCGGGGCCCCCTCGCATCCGGGCCTCCAGCGCGGCGGGATTCCTACGGAGTAAGTAGACCGCGGGGATCCAGGCCGTGATTCCGACGACCACCAGAAAAACCCATGCCTGCCAGTAATTGAATGTGCCCGCGGGAAAAAACAGCATCGCGCCGAACACGACGAACTCGACAACACCGAAGACCAGCATTTTAGGAATGGTTTTCACCCATCCTCCTTCGTCCGTCCGTGGGACGTTAAGAGCGCAGCGTTCATTGCCGCAGCCATACCGGCGGCACAGCACTGAAACTACCGTCGCCCACCCGAAGGATGTGTGCGATTCGTGATAGCCATACGCCGGACCCCGGGGTGGGGTCCGGCGAGGGCGTCGAGTCGGCTAAGGCTTACGGAAGGAGGCGCTCACCCGGCACCTGCGCTACCGGAAGGAACGCGAAATTAGCTACGGGCGCGCATTCCCTGGGTGTGTCAAGGCAGGAACCACCGCGCCGCAGTTTCTCGATCGCGTTGAGCACTTGGCGACCGACTGCCATCTGGTACTCACGCAGGTATTGCACGCGGCGCGGGTCGTCCTCTGCCAAGTGGTGGGTGAGTGGGTGCTGCGTCTTCCACACCGCGTCCTGCGCCGCTTCCCCCACGGCGACCAGAAAGTCGTCCTCGTCCATGCTCCCCCAATCGCGCGCCACCGATCCAGTATCGGTAATTTTCCATCTGGAAGGCAGTTTTAGCAATTTTTACCCACGGCATTTCGCTATTAAACATCTGCCAAGTGAGAATGGATCCAGTAAACATTTTCATGTCGGCAACTATCGCCCGGAAATGGACCTCCCGTGCGGACATTACGAACTGATTGCCCTGCTTGACATGGCATCTGGTACCGGCCCGGGTTCGAGGAAGGGTCGATGGTACGGGTCGTTGGGCTCGGGGAGGGCAAATTCCTTTTCGAAGCCGGCGAAGTGTCCCTGACGCAAATTTAGGTTTTCACTTGGTTTGCCGACCCGCACGCTCGCCGCCGAACGTAATTGGAGTTCACCAGCCCGAACGGCGGCGACGAGACGGGCGCCGACGAGCCCGGGAAATTGCCGGCAACGGAAATTTCACCGGCTCGGGGGAGCCGGCCGACCGGGGCGGACGGCTCTCGGCGCGTCGACGCGCCCCGCCGATGGCGTCCGACGTACTCGGTTGGCGGCAACCCGGCGCGGTTTCGCGAACTTTTGCACCGATCGACCGAAAGATACGCAAAGTTGAGAATGCCGCAGCGGATCGTGATTTAGGATCGATTACGGCGGGATGAGATGAATGACGTTATGTGTGCCGATCGTGACCGGGGTTGGCAACGGTGACCGCGCTGCAGTGGCAAGCGCGAACGCCGGGACGCCGCCTGGTCGCCGTTTCCCACTTGCCCGCCGCGGCTGCGGAACACCACGGACGAAATCCCGCGAAACGTTGTAAGGCACGTGTACAACGGGATACGTTTTCACTTTCGTCAGTGGATCGTGATCGTCGTGTGAAGGCCTGCGAGCCGGAGGCGGTCTTCGGAGGTCAGCCGTGTCCTATGTGATCGCAGCGCCGGATGTGCTTGCGGCCGTGGCGGCGAAGGTGGCGAGCATCGGCTCGTCGGTCAGCGCTGCGAATTCGGCGGCGGCGGCCTCGACCACCGGTGTCGTCGCGGCGGCCGGTGACGAGGTTTCGGCGGCGGTCGCGTCCGTGTTCTCCGACGTCGCAAAGCAGTTTCAGGCCTTGAGCGCTCAGGCGGCGACGTTTCAATCCCAGTTCGTGCAGGCCCTGACCGGGTCGGGCGGGGCATATGCGGCGGCCGAGGCGACCAACGCCGCCAGCATTTCGCCCTATTCGATCTTCGCGCCGATCTGGAACGCGGTGGCCGACGCCTCCGGGGCGACCCCGCCGCCCAGGACCGACGTCCTGGGGACCGTGATGTACGAGTTGAACCAGACCAGCCAGCAGCTCGTCGGTGCCCCCCTGTTCTTCGACGGCGCCGACGGGACCCAGGCCAGCCCCAACGGCCAGAACGGTGGCTTGCTGCTCGGCAATGGCGGTAAAGGCTGGGACTCCACCATCGCCGGCGTGGCGGGCGGCAACGGCGGGCAGGCCGGGATCTTCGGCAACGGCGGCGCCGGCGGCCTGGGCGGCGCCGGTGCGGCCGGCGGGAACGGCGGGGCCGCCATTTGGGGCGGCAACGGCGGGGCCGGCGGTGCCGGCGGGGCGTCCCTCACCTCAGGGGTGAACGGTGGTAACGGCGGCATCGGCGGGCCCGGTGGGTTCCTGTCGGGTGTCGGTGGGGCCGGTGGGACCGGCGGCAGCGCAACGGATGCGACCGGCGGCACCGGCGGAGCTGGCGGCAACACGGGCTTCCTCGGGGGCGCCGAATTGGGCGTGGGCGTTCCGCAAGGCGGTACCGGCGGGGCGGGCGGCATGAGCCTCACCGGCCAGGGCGGCACCGGCGGGGCCGGCGGCGCCGGCTTTACGTTGGGCGGTACCGGCGGTGCCGGTGGCCAGGGCGCCACCGGCGGTGACGGCGGCGCGGGCGGTGTCGCGTTCAACCTGGGCTGGGGAACCGCCACCGGCGGGACCGGCGGCGAGGGCGGCATCGGCACGGTCGGCGCCGGGGGCAACGGCGGCCACGGGGGCGGCGCGATCATGGGTCCCTATAACTTCACCATCGACACTTTCAACGGCCTGGCGCTCTACCCGCCCGGGTGGGGCACGGCCACCGGCGGGCTCGGCGGCACCGGTGGATTCGGCGTCACGGTCGGCGGCACCGGCGGTACGGGCGGCACCGCGCAGAACTACTTGGCGACGGGACATTCCATCGGCGGCACCGGCGGGACCGGCGGCGGCGGCGTCACCGGCGGCAACGGGGGCAACGGGGGCAACGTCTTCGCGATCACCCCGGGCAACACCACCGTCGGAACCGGCGGCGCGGCCGGCGGCACCGGCGGGACCCCCGGCAACCCCGGGCAGGTCATCACACCGTAGCGACGGCCGAATTCGCCCGCCCCGTAGGCTGAACGCCCATGAATGCCTTACCGCGGGCACCGATCGAGGTATCACCGCTGGCGTGGCTGGACGCGGTGGAGAAGCAGCGCCGCGGGGCCGGGCTGCGTCGCTCGCTGCGCCCGCGTCCCGCCGTCACGACCGAGCTGGACCTGGCTTCCAACGACTACCTCGGCCTGTCCCAGCACCCCGACGTGATCGACGGGGGCGTTGCGGCGCTGCGCATGTGGGGCGCCGGGGCCACCGGCTCGCGCCTGGTCACCGGCGACACCGAGCTGCACCAGGAATTCGAGTCCGAGCTCGCCGAGTTCGTCGGCGCCGCGTCGGGCTTGCTGTTCTCCTCCGGATACACCGCCAACCTGGGGGCCGTCGTCGGCCTGTCCGGCCCCGGTTCGCTGCTGGTGTCCGACGCTCTTTCGCACGCCTCGCTGGTGGACGCGTGCCGGCTGTCTCGTGCCCGGGTGCGGGTGACGCCGCACCGCGACGTGACCGCCGTCGACGCGGCACTGGCCTCCCGCGACGAGGAGCGCGCCGTCGTCATCACCGACTCCGTCTTCAGCGCCGACGGCTCGCTGGCCCCGGTGCGCGAACTGCACGAGGTGTGCCGCCGCCACCGCGCGCTGCTCATCGTCGACGAGGCGCACGGCCTCGGGGTGCGCGGCGGCGGACGCGGGCTGCTGCACGAGCTCGGCCTCGCGGGCGCGCCCGACATCGTGATGACCACGACGCTGTCCAAGGCGCTCGGCAGCCAGGGCGGGGTGGTGCTCGGACCGGCGGCGGTGCGCGCGCACCTGATCGACGTGGCCCGGCCGTTCATCTTCGACACCGGCCTGGCGCCGGCGGCGGTGGGCGCCGCGCGGGCCGCGCTGCAGGTGCTGCGGGCCGAGGCGTGGCGGCCGGACGCAGTGCTTCGCCACGCCCGCTTCCTGGCCGACACGTGCGGCGTGCCGGAAGTGCCGGCGTCGGCGGTGGTGTCGGTGATCCTGGGCGATCCGGAAGTCGCGCTGGCCGCCGCGACCGCCTGCCTGGACGCCGGCGTCAAGGTGGGGTGCTTCCGGCCCCCGACCGTGCCCGCCGGGACGTCGCGGCTGCGCCTGTCGGCGCGCGCGTCGCTGGACGCCGACGACCTTGAGACCGCGCGCCGGGTGCTGACGGACGTGCTCGGCGTGGCGCGCCGTTGACCGTCCTGGTCGTCACCGGCACCGGCACCGGGGTCGGCAAGACGGTCGTCACCGCGGCCCTGGCCTGCCACGCCCGTCAGGCCGGCCTCGACGTGGCGGTGTGCAAGCCGGTCCAGACCGGCACCGACGCCGGCGACGACGACCTCGCCGAGGTGGGCCGGCTATCCGGGGTGACCGAACTCGTCGGGTTGGCGCGCTACCCGCTGCCCATGGCGCCGGCCGCCGCGGCCGAGCAGGCCGGGACGGCGCTGCCCACCGGCGAGCGGGTGCTGCGGCTCGTCGGCGAGCTGGACCGCCCCGGCCGGTTGACGCTGGTCGAAGGCGCGGGCGGCCTGCTGGTCGAACTCGCCGACCCCGGCGTCACGCTGCGCGACCTCGCCGTCGGGCTGGGCGCCGCGGCGCTGGTCGTGGTCGGCGCCGAGCTGGGCACCCTCAACCACACCGCGCTAACCCTGGAAGCGCTTGCCGCCCAACGAGTTCCGTGCGCCGGGCTGGTCATCGGGAGCTGGCCGGCCCGGCCCGGCCTGGTCGAGACGTCGAACCGGTCGGCGCTGGCGAAGCTGGCCCCGGTGCGGACCGCGCTGCCCGCCGACGCGGCATCCAGGCCCGACTTCGCGGCCATGAGCGCCGGGGCGTTCGACCGCGACTGGGTGACCGCGCTGGTGCGCTGATGGTCCATTCCATCGAGCTGGTCTTCGATCCCGACACCGAAGAGGCCATTCGTGGCATCTGGCGGGAGTTGGCCGACGCTGGCATTCCCAGCCAGGCGCCGGCCAGCCGGCCGCACGTCACGCTGGCCGTCGCCGAACGCATCGATCTGTGCGTCGACGGGCTGCTGGGGCCGGTCGCCCGACGACTCCCGCTGGACGCGGCGATCGGCGCGCCGGTGCTGTTCGGGCGGGCGAACGTCGTGTTCGCCCGGCTGATCGTGCCGACCAGCGAACTGCTGGCGCTGCACGCCGAGGTGCACCGGCTGTGCGGTCCGCATTTCGAGCCGGCGCCGATGTCGAACAGCCGGCCCGGCCAATGGACCGCGCACGTGACGATGGCGCGCCGCGTCGGTGGTCACCAGCTCGGCCGTGCGCTGCGCATCGCGGGCCGGCCGTCGCAGCTCGACGGCCGCTTCGCCGGCTTGCGCCGCTGGGACGGCGGCAAGAAGGTCGAACACCCGCTGTAGGGCGTGGTGTTCGCGTGTGCATCCTGGGCTTCGCGTGTGAAGCCACGGCGCAAAAATCGCCCAGATCCCGCCGTGGGTTCACACCGAAAGCCGTGGGCTCACACTAACCGCCGAACAGCAGATACAGGCCGGTGAACGTGTAGCCGACCATGACCAGCATCATCGTCAGCTGCCCCGTGAGCTGATGGCCGGCCGGCAGCAGCCGCAGGGCCCGGTCGTGGGCGGCGACCACCGCCACGATGTGGCCGGTCACCACCGAGGCCACCTTGATGCCGGCGAGCAGCGGGGGATGCGCCGACAACACGTAGGCGACGTGACAATGCGCCAGCCCCAACAGGTTCCAGCCGCGGCCGAACGGATCGCCCAGCGCGAACACCGCCTGCTGGCCGCGCTCGACGAGGTAGGACAGATAGTGCGCGAAGATGTAGCCCACCACGATCGGGATCAGCGAATGCGCCATCCGTCCGGGCAGGGCGCGGCGTTGCTCGCGGTCGACCCCGCCGGTGGCGCGCGCCGCAAGTGAAAACGTCACCGCCACAACGGAAATGAACACGATCAGCCCAAAGCTGCGCAGCAGCGACGACGACAACGTCGGCGCCAGGCGGAAGCCACGCGAAACCTCGTCGACGAATCCCCGCCACGTCGGCGACGCCGAGAAGCTGTCGAACGCCGTCGACCCGAGCAGCACCGCCAGCAGCACCACCACCCCGGGCCGCACGGGCAGCGAGGGCAGGTGGTCGAGCGGATTCCCGACGACGATCTTGCCGGTGGCCGGGTTGCGCCGAAATGGGCAGAGCCGGGAAACCGCCATGCTGTAGACGCCGAACGGGTCGGCCCGGGCCAGCCACCGCTGCCCGCACAGCCACGCCCCGACCAGCATCAGCGCCGCATACGTCGCCAGCCATGCCCGGACCAGCGGCAGCGATGCCGAGTTGGGGCTGGCCAGCTCCATCCACACGAACGCGAACAGGCCCAGCGCCGCCGGTCGATAGCCCCAGCCCTCGGGGTAGGACCACCGCGGCCGGCCGAGGCGCGCTGGCACCACACGCCGCAGCAGCAGATACACCGTGCGCATCGGCGAGATCACCCGCCAGACCGGGCCGAACAGCAACGACACCGCCACCAGCCCGACCCACAGCAGCACGTAGAACGCCCCGAGCAGGGCGTTGGACTCCGACCGCGGACCCCACACCCCGGCCAGCACCACCCACACCGCGAACGCCAATGCCAGCCCGGCCGCCGTCCAGCGGGTCGCCCGGGCGTCGACGAACGAGGTCAGCGCCGACGGCAGCGGCCGGCCGGGCTGGTTCGGATCGAACCGCGGCCGCCGCCACGCGAACGCGACCAGCGCGAACGTGAACGTCAGCGCCCACGCCGCCCCGACCATCGCGTATAGGTACGGCACCGGGAGGTCGCCCGAGCCGCCCAGGCCGTGCGCGAGCACCGTCGTCGCGCCGGCGGCGCTCACGGCTGGACTTGGATCGTCGCGATCGTGCGGTCCAGGTGATGCAGCTCGACCTCGACGTTTCCCGGGACGTCGACGCTGAACTGGAAGGTTTGGCCGGGCGCGGCCGCGACCGGGAACTTGTGGTCGGGCGTCGAGTGCACGTGCAACTCGTCTGGCGCGTCGCTGGTGACCCGCAGGGTGATTTGCTGGTGCACCTTGGCCTGCAGCGTGGCGTTGGTCGGGGTGACCTGGCCCTTGGCGATGGTGACGTCGACGACGGGGGCCGCGGCGGGCGACGAGGGCTGCGAACCGCCGCAGGCGACGAGCCCGCAAGTCAGCGCGGCCGCCCACGCGGTGACGAGGGCACGGCGAACCGTCATCAAGCTAGGCCGCCCTGGGAGCGCCCGGCACGGGCTGCTTTTCCTCGACCGGCTCCGGCGACTCCTGGGCATTGTTCAGCCGGCCGGCGCCCCACGTCAGCGCGCTGATCACCATCAGGGTCAGGATCAGCACCACGATGCCGCCCGCGGTGAACAACCAGGCCGGCGCGCTCTGGTCGCGTTCGCGCTGCAGGATCGTGACCTCCAGGACGAACGGCCGCACGCTTTGCGCCAGCGCGGGAACCTCGGGTGCCGGAATGGCATCGTCTGCGGGCTCCCAGATCGGCAGGGCCGTCATCGTGCGGCCGTCCTGCACCCGCAGCAGCGTCTTCCACTCTCCCCACACGGGAACCGGCTGGGTCGACCGGTAGTGCCCCGGCCCGACCTTTTCCAGTCGGTCGATCATCAGGCCGCGGTTGTTCTCCATGCGGCCCTGCCACGACAGGATCGTCAGCCACTCCGGATGGTCGCTGACGAACGGCGGGGTGAGCTGCACGTCCGCCGAGACCATCCGCCGCCCCGGTTGGCTGGGCTGGTCGGTCAGCGTGACGGTGGCGGTGTTGTGGCTCGGCACCAAGATGTGCAAGCCGTTGGCCACCGCGGCGCCGATCACCAACACCGTCAACACCACCGCGGCGATGCCGACCCGGCGGCCCGGCAGCCGCTGTCCGGTGAGCACCATCCCGAACATCGCTCCGCACACCCCGGTCAGCACGGCCACGGGCACCGACATCGCCAGCGCCTCGCCCCACATCCTCGTCGGCCACGGGTAGTGGTACACCGCGCCGATCCACAGCGACTCCAGCCACAGCCCGACGGTCGCCACGCCCAGGCCGGAGACGGCACCAAAAGCGATGGGGCGCTTGAGGAGTGGGGTCAGCGCCACCAGTTCGACGACCAGCGCCGGACCCACATAGAGCGGGAACCAGTTGATCGGCGCGCCCAGGATGGGCCCGACCAGCAACGCGACCAGGCCCCGCAGCGCGACGGCGAACAAGGCCCCGATGACCGCGCCGCCGCGCCCCATGGTCAGGCGGGCGGCAACCGCCGCCAGCGCGGACGCCGCGGCGATCAGCATCGGCTGGAATACCAGCCGGAATTGCGGGACGCCGAAGTCGAATTCGATCTGATAGACGGACAGCCCGATGAACAGACCGCCGAAGGACAGGTAGCGCAGGAATGTGATGAACGGGCCGTGGAAGACCTCCGCGCCCTCGTGGGCCTCGCCCTCGCGCTCCAGGATCAGCACCGAGAAAAGGGAAAAGCAGGCCCCGCCGATCATCATCAAATGCGTTGGGCCCCAAAGGGTTACGTCTTGGCCGAAGATGCGGTGCCAGATGTCGTCGAGCGGGAACCCGATCATCGCGTACAACCCGCAGCCCGCCATCAGAATCCCGCCGACCGGGGCGTACCAGTTACGCGTGATGCGCACCGCCGCCGGGCCGGGCCGGTCGAACGGCAGCACGATCGCCAACATGCCCGCCACGAAGATTCCGAACAGGCCGATGATGATGAAGTAGTGCGCCGGGTTCGCCAGCGGGCCGGGGTCGCGGCCGTTGCCGATGTGCCAGCTGACGTCCCAGATGAACCCGAACAGGGCGCAGATGATGAACGTGGTGAAGATCAGGACCGGTAGGGCCACCCAGTTGGGGCGGTGAAACTTTTCGCCCATCTTGTCGGCGATGCGGGTCAACCATTCGATGCGGTGGGTGCGGTGCGCATAACCGATCCACAGCATGGCCGCGCCGATCACCACGGCGGCGATCGACAACCCAATCACCTGGTTGAGGCCGGCGCCGCGCGCCGGCGCCTCGGCCACAAAAGTGAGTTCCGCCGATTTCATCGTCAAACCCTCCTGCACCCCGGCCTGGCGAGCTGTGATGCAGCTCGCAGGAACCGGAATGCCCCGATCGAGGGCCCGTCAATCACGCTTTTTGTCGGCGGCGTCGCTTTGCTGGCTCGCCGCCGCGTCGCCGCCGTTGCGGCGGTCTCTCAGCGCGACGTACAGGATGACGCCGACCACCACGATCGCCGGCAGGAAGGCGGGGATCGCCAGCAGCAGCATGTGGTGGGCCAGGTACTCGACGTGCGCCTGGGCCTCCCAAAGAGTCATTGATCAGACATACCCCGGCGGACCCCGTCTGTCCCCTCCCTCGGAGGCCGTTACCCTACTTTGAACCGATTTGTTCAGGCTGCCATCACGAATGGCAGGTGCGGGTGCGCGCGCACGCAAAAAGATGCAGGGGAGTACCTGGTGACTCAAGCGGCAACTCGGCCGACGACCGACGCCGACGACTCGAACGACGACATCCTCGCGGTTGCCCGTAGGCAGGTGCTCGACGGCGGCGAGGGCCTGACCCGCGACCAGGTGCTGCGGGTGCTGCAGCTGCCCGACGACCGGCTCGAGGAGCTGCTGGCGTTGGCCCACGAGGTGCGGATGCGCTGGTGCGGCCCCGAGGTCGAGGTCGAGGGCATCATCAGCCTCAAGACCGGCGGGTGCCCGGAGGATTGCCACTTCTGTTCCCAGTCGGGGCTATTCTCGTCGCCGGTGCGCAGCGCGCGCCTGGACATCCCCAGCCTGGTCGAGGCGGCCAAGCAGACGGCCAAGTCGGGCGCCACCGAGTTCTGCATCGTGGCCGCGGTCCGCGGCCCGGACGAGCGGTTGATGGCGCAGGTCGCGGCCGGCATCGAGGCGATCCGCGACGAGGTCGAGATCAACATCGCCTGCTCGCTGGGGATGCTGAGCGCCGAGCAGGTGGAGCAGCTCTCGGCGATGGGCGTGCACCGCTACAACCACAACCTGGAGACGGCCCGCTCGTTCTTCCCCAACGTCGTGACGACACACACCTGGGAAGAGCGCTGGGAGACGCTGTCGATGGTGCGCGACGCCGGCATGGAGGTGTGCTGCGGCGGCATCCTCGGCATGGGCGAAACCCTGGAACAGCGCGCGGAGTTCGCCGCCGACCTGGCCGAGCTCCGGCCCGACGAGGTGCCGCTGAACTTCCTGAACCCGCGGCCGGGCACCCCGTTCGGCGACCTGGAGGTGCTGCCCGTCAGCGAGGCGTTGAAGTCGGTCGCCGCCTTCCGGCTGGCGTTGCCGCGCACGATGCTGCGCTTTGCCGGCGGGCGCGAGATCACGCTGGGTGACCTCGGCGCCAAGCAGGGCATCCTGGGCGGCATCAACGCGGTGATCGTCGGGAACTACCTGACCACGCTCGGGCGCCCCGCCGAGGCGGACCTGGAACTGCTGCAGGATTTGCAGATGCCGATTAAGGCGCTCAACGCCAGCCTGTAAGAGACTGGAGACCGTGGTTCGGGAATTGGGCGCCCCGGTCAGCGCCGGCGTCTACAACGTCTACACCGGGGAGCAGGGGGGCACGGCCGTGCCGACGGCCGCCCAGCTTGGCCTCGAGCCGCCCCGGTTCTGCGCCGAATGCGGACGCCGGATGGTGGTCCAGGTCCGGCCCGACGGCTGGCGGGCGCGGTGCTCGCGGCACGGCGAGGTCGACTCTGCGGACATGGAGGCACAGCGGTGACCGAGCACGCCGAGTCCGCGCCCTTCGACCCCGCCGGCGTCCCCCGCAAGGCGCGGGCGCGCGCGGTCCTCGTCGCGGCGCTGGGGGTGGCCGCGACCGGTGTCGCGATCGGCGGGCTGTGGGCCTGGATCGCGCCGCCGATTCGCGCGGTGGTGGCGATCACGCGGGCCGGCGAGCGGGTCCACGACTATCTGGGCACCGAGTCCGAGCACTTCTTCATCGCCCCGGCCATGCTGCTGGGCCTGTTGACGGCGCTGGCGGTGGTGGGCGCGGTGCTGGTGTGGCAGCGGCGCGAGCACCGCGGGCCCGCGATGGTCCTGGGGCTGTCGCTCGGCATGGTGGTCGCCGCGGCGGTGGCTGCGGGGACGGGTGCGCTGCTGGTTCGGCTGCGCTACGGCGCGCTGAACTTCGACGCGGTCGCGGTCTCGGGCACCCCGCCGGTCGCCTATGTCACCCAGGCGCCGCCGGTGTTCTTCGCCCTCCACCTGGCGCAGGTGGCGGTGACGCTGGCGTGGCCCGCGGGGATCGCCGCGCTGGTGTTCGCGCTTTTGGCGGCAGCCGACGCCCGCGACGACCTGGGTGGTCTTCCGGTGGCCGGCCGGCCTTCCGGCGCGCTGCCGATGGAGCCCGAGGCCCCGGAGGCCGCCGTCTCGTAGGCGTCCCAGCGTCGCAGCCGTGTCGAGTGTGAACTCACGGCTTTCGGTGTGAACCCACGGCGAGATCTGGGCGATTTTTCCGCCGTGGATTCACGCGCAAAGCCCAGGACACACACTCAACACCCGGGTGCCGATCTCGACGTCCAGGGACCTTAGAGCGGGCGGTGCGGGATCTTTCGGCCGGTGATGACCTTGGCCGCGATCTTGACCAGCCGGGCCATGCCGACGTAGGTCATCGGGTTGAACATCGTCGGCCACGTGGTGCGGATCAGGTGCTCGGTTAGCGGCCGGCCGGCGAACCGGTCGGTGAGCCAGCGCAGCGTCATCGGCGCGGACAGCGGGTGCAGGCAGATGTGCTCGTTGAACGCGTCCCGGTGGTAGGTGACCCGGGCACCGCCGGCCGAATAGGCGTCGGCGAGCTCGTCGATGTCGTGCACGTCGATCAGGTAGTCGTGCACCGCCTGCACGATCAGCACCGGCGGCGTCGGCACCGCCGCGCCCAGCTTGATGCTGTCGAAGACGTAGGTGACCTCGGGGGTCGACAGGATCTCTTCGAGCGGCTCGTCGAGATAGTCGCCCATGTTCTTGCCGGCCATCCGCAGGACGGCCTCCACAGTCGTCATGTCGTGCAGCGAGTCGAGCAGGGCGCGTCCCTCCTCGTTGGTGTGCTCCTTGATGATCCGGTCCAGGTCGGGGTAGATCTTGGCCAGCGCCGCCACCACCAGCGCGGGCAGGCCGGCGAGGAAGCTCCCGTTGAGCCTGCGGAACGTGTGGCCGAGGTCGCCGACGGGCGAGCCCAGCACCGCGCCGACGATGTCCAGTTCGGGTGCGTAATCGCCGCACATCTCCGCGGCCCACGCGCTGGCCAGACCACCGCCGGAGTAGCCCCACAGCCCGATCGGCGCCGACGGCGACAACCCGAGCCGCTCCGAGCTCAGCGCGGCGCGGATGCCGTCCAGCACGCGGTAACCGGGCTCGTACGGCGCGCCCCACGAACCGTGGATGCCCTCGTGGTCGGGCACCGACACGGCCCAGCCCTCGGCGACGGCGGCGGTGATCAGCAAGAACTCGAACTGGCTGAGCGACCCGAGGGCCTTGGCCCGGCGCCTCAGCGCGTAGGACGGAAAGCAACGCGACGTCATCGCGTCGATCGCGCATTGGTACGACAACACCGGGCAGCTCTGCCCCGGAGCCAGCTGGGCCGGGACGATCACGGTGGTCGCCGTCGCCTCGGGCTGGCCGTTCATGTCCATCGTGCGGTACAGCAGCTGGACGGCCTTGACGGGCTGGGGCACCAGACCCAAAAACGCCAGCTCGACGTCGCGCGAGCGCAGCACCGTCCCGGGCTCGGCGTGCTGGTAGCCGGGCGGCGGCTGGTAGAACGGGTCGTCCGAGGGCAGCAGCGGCCGGACCTTGCGCTGCAGGTCCTCGTGGTGCGGCCGTCCGATCCACTGAGCGCCACGCGTCCCCGCGAGATTGCCGAGCTCAACCATTCGCAGATCCCTCCTTGGCCATCCGGCATTCTCGCGCATGAACGGACGGTGACCAAAACGTAATCGCCGCGTTGTGAGCCAGTTCTCGTGGTCCCCCCAGCTCACGGGCGAAAGGTGTTCTGCCCAATGTACCGGCGTGTCGCGGCGGGCGGGGCGTTAAACGCCGGGCGGCCGGAACGCGGCGAATTCGTCGGTGACCCGCAGCTGGGAGTCGGTGAAGTGATAAAGCGCCGCCGGCCGTCCGCCGCTGCGGCCGGACTGCGCGATGGTGCCCGTCTGGCTGATGACCCCGCGCCGGACCAGCACGCGCTGCAGGTTCGTCGCGTCGACCTGGTAGCCCAGCGCGGCGCCGTAAATGTCGCGCAACGCGGACAGCGCGAATTCCCTTGGGGCCAAGGCGAATCCGATGTTGGTGTAGGACATCTTGGCGGCGAGCCTGGTTTGGGCGTGGGCCACCATCGGGCCGTGGTCGAACGCCATGGGCGGCAGCGAATCCACCGGATGCCAGCGGGTATCCGGGGGCAGCTCCGGGGTGGCGGGGGAGGGCACCAGGCCCAGGAACGTCGAGGCGATCACCCGGGCACCGGGCACCCGGTGTGGGTCGGAGAACACAGCGAGCTGCTCCAAGTGAGCCAGCTCTCGCAGGTCGACCTTCTCGGCCAGCTGGCGCCGAACCGAGGTGGTCATGTCCTCGTCCGTGCGCAGCCGGCCGCCCGGCAGCGACCAGGCGCCCTTCTGCGGTTCCCTGGCGCGTTGCCATAACAGGACGTTCAACTGCGGTTTCTGTCTACGGGGGCCCGCCGTTACCTGACGAACCTGGAACACGACCGCCAGCACCTCGTGTTCAGTGCTAGTATGGCCCATGTTTTCGATTGTAAGTCGAAAACCTCCCGGGACGAAAGGAACCGCTGTGACGGTTTCGATTGGCATGGACACCCTCGCGGACGACCTGAGTGCCCGCATCACCGACACCCCCGCCGGGTACACCGGCCTGGACGGAGACGAGCAGTGGGCCGCCGAGGTTCGCCGGCTGGCTACGCTGCGCGGCGCCACGCTGCTCGCGCACAACTACCAGCTGCCCGCCATCCAGGACGTCGCCGACCACGTGGGCGATTCGCTGGCGCTGTCGCGGATCGCCGCCGACGCGCCCGAGGACACCATCGTGTTCTGCGGTGTGCACTTCATGGCCGAGACCGCCAAGATTCTCAGCCCGGACAAGACCGTGCTCATTCCGGACCAGCGGGCCGGCTGCTCGCTCGCCGATTCCATCACCCCCGACGAACTGCGCGCCTGGAAGGACGAGCACCCCGGTGCCGTCGTCGTCTCTTACGTCAACACCACCGCCGCGGTGAAGGCGCTGACCGACATCTGCTGCACGTCGTCCAACGCGGTCGACGTCGTCGAGTCCATCGACCCCGACCGCGAGGTGCTGTTCTGCCCGGACCAATTCCTCGGCGCCCACGTCCGGCGCGTGACGGGGCGTAAGAACCTGCACGTGTGGGCCGGCGAGTGCCACGTGCACGCCGGCATCAACGGCGACGAGCTCTCCGAGCAGGCGCGCGCAAACCCCGACGCCGAACTCTATGTACACCCCGAATGTGGCTGCGCCACTTCGGCTTTGTACCTCGCCGGCGAGGGCGCCTTCCCGGCGGAGCGGGTGAAGATCCTGTCCACCGGCGGCATGCTCGAGGCCGCCCACGAAACGAACGCCCGCAAGGTCCTGGTCGCCACCGAGGTCGGCATGTTGCACCAATTGCGCCGCGCCGCACCGCAAGTCGACTTCCGCGCCGTCAACGACCGGGCCTCCTGCAAGTACATGAAGATGATCACCCCGGCCGCGCTGCTGCGCTGCCTGGTCGAGGGGGCCGACGAAGTCCACGTCGACCCCGAGATCGCCGCGGCGGGCCGGCGCAGCGTGCAGCGAATGATCCAGATCGGGCAGCCGGGCGGCGGCGAATGATCGCCCGTCCGGATTGGACCCATTCCGCCGATGTCGTTGTAATCGGAACCGGCGTAGCGGGTTTGGCCGCGGCGCTGGCCGCCCATCGCGCCGGCCGCAGCGTCGTGGTGCTGTCCAAGGCACACGATGCGCGCGGGGTGACCGCTACGCACTACGCGCAGGGCGGCATCGCGGTGGTGTTGCCAGGCAACGACGACTCGGTCGAGGCCCACGTCGCCGACACCCTGGCCGCCGGCGCCGGCCTGTGCGACCCCGACGCCGTCTGCTCGATCGTCGCCGACGGCTACCGCGCCGTGTCCGAATTGGTCGGTGACGGAGCGCGATTCGACGAGGCCGTGCCCGGCCGGTGGGACGTGACGCGCGAGGGCGGACACTCGCGGCGGCGCATCGTGCACGCCGGGGGCGACGCCACCGGCGCCGAGGTCCAGCGCGCGCTGGACCACGCGGCGGCCACGCTCGACATCCGCACCGGCCACGTGGCCCTGCGGGTGCTGCACGACGGGGCCGCGGTGACCGGCGTGTGGGCGGGCAACCCGGACGGCTACGGCGTCATCAGCGCGCCCTCGGTGATCCTGGCGTCCGGCGGGCTCGGGCACCTGTATGGGGCGACCACCAATCCCGACGGCTCCACCGGCGATGGTATTGCGCTGGCGCTGTGGGCCGGCGTGCCGGTCAGCGATCTCGAGTTCATCCAGTTCCACCCGACGATGCTTTTCGGAGGTGGCGGCGGGCGCCGTCCGCTGGTCACCGAGGCGATCCGCGGCGAGGGTGCGATACTGCTTGATTCCCAAGGTAACTCGGTCACCGCCGGCGTTCACCCGATGGGCGACCTGGCCCCCCGCGACGTCGTCGCGGCGGCCATCGACGCGCGGCTGCGGGAGACCGGCGACCCGTGCGTCTTCCTCGACGCGCGCGGCATCGCGGGCTTCGAGGCGCGGTTCCCGACCGTCACCGCCGCGTGCCGGGAGGCCGGGATCGACCCCGTCCGCCAACCGATTCCGGTCGTCCCCGGCGCGCACTACAGCTGCGGCGGCGTCGTCACCGACGTGCACGGGCAGACCGAGTTGCCCGGGCTGTTCGCCGCGGGCGAGGTGGCCCGCACCGGGATGCACGGCGCAAACCGCTTGGCGTCCAACAGCTTGCTCGAGGGGCTGGTGGTCGGCGGTCGCGCCGGCAGGGCCGCGGCCGCGCACTCCTCGGCGGCCGGGCGGACCCGCGCGCTCGCGCCCGAACTCGTCGCCCACACCGCCGCATCGCGCGGCGACCTGCACCGGGCCATGAGCCGCGACGCCTCGGTGGTGCGCGACGCCGCCGGGCTGAACCGGTTGTCCGACAAGCTATCCGGGGCGCCCATCCGCGACATCACCGGCCGCCGCGATTTCGAGGACATCGCGTTGACGCTGGCCGCCCGGGCGGTGACCGCGGGCGCCCTGGCGCGCAACGAAAGCCGCGGGTGTCACCACCGCGCGGAGTACCCGGACGCGGCGCCCGAGCAAGCCCGCAGCAGCGTGCTCCGGCTGGCCGACGACCAGAACTCGGTGCTGGTGGAGGCGCTGGCGGCGGTGGGGTGACGATGCTGTCCGACGACGAACTCGACACCGCCCGGGATCTGATCCGGCGCGCTCTGCAGGAGGATCTGCGCTACGGGCCCGACGTCACCACGCAGGCCACGGTCCCCGACGGCGCGGTGACCACCGCCTCGATGGTGCCCCGCGAGCCGGGCGTGATCGCCGGCGTGGACGTCGCATTGCTCGTGCTCGACGAGGTCCTCGGCGCCGGCGGCTATCAGGTGCTCGATCGCGTCGACGACGGCGCCCGGCTGCGGCCGGGCGAGCCGCTGCTGACGGTCCAGGCGCAGACCCGCGGCCTGCTGACCGCGGAGCGGACCGCGCTGAACCTCATCTGCCACCTGTCGGGAATCGCCACCGCCACCGCGGCCTGGGTCGACGCGGTGCACGGCACCAAGGCCAAAATCCGCGACACCCGCAAGACCCTGCCCGGCCTGCGGGCGCTGCAGAAATACGCGGTTCGCGTCGGCGGTGGCGTCAACCACCGCCTGGGCCTCGGCGACGCGGCCCTGATCAAGGACAACCACGTCGCGGCCGCCGGATCGGTGGTCGAGGCGCTGCGCGCGGTGCGCGAAGCGGCCCCCGACCTGCCCTGCGAGGTCGAGGTGGATTCGCTCGAGCAGCTCGACGAGGTGCTGCCGGAAAAGCCCGAGCTGATCCTGCTGGACAACTTCCCGGTGTGGCAGACGCAGACGGCCGTACAGCGCCGCGACGCCCGGGCGCCCGCCGTGCTCCTCGAATCGTCCGGGGGACTCAGCCTGGAGAACGCGGCGACCTACGCCGCGACCGGCGTGGACTACCTGGCCGTCGGCGCGCTTACCCACTCGGTGCGCGTGCTCGACATCGGCCTGGACATGTAGTCCTCGCCCGCTCGTCGCCCTCAGGTGGCCATCGCGTCGGCGGCTGAGCGTGCCGAAAGCGCGTCGAGCACTGCATATTCCGCTTCGTAGACAGCGGACTCCGCGAAATCGATCGCGTCAAGCGCATAGCTGATGGCCATGTTGGCATAGACGTCCATCTCTTTGGCTTCGTGCGCGGCCCTCTTTTCCGCCATGTCATTGCGAATCTTGGCGACGTGGGCCTTCCAATTGCCGGCCAGCTCCCGCCAGTGCTGCGATGCATCGTCGCGGGCGGTTACGGCCCGGTCTTGCAGATGATCGGCGGCCTTGGATGCCCGGTCGCGCGCGCGAGCCGCGTCCGCCTGGACCTGTTCTCGGGCCTGCTGCCCCGCGGCGCGTACCTTTTCGTTCGCCTCCTTGGCCGCGGCGGAGAGCTTTTCGAATTGAGTGGTCAGGTCGTTGTCAGCCATTGCAAGATCCCTTCTGCGTGAGGCTGATTGATGTGGAGCTGCAATTGTCGCGCTGCACCGGCGCGTGGGCGTAGGGCCCTAAGTCCTTGGTCCGGCTGGGGCATGGCGATCATCGGTTCTCGGCTTGCGAGACCGCGCCGTGTCGCGCGTCCCGGGTCAACTGAGGCCTGCAAATGGCCGTGCTGTGCGCTCATCAGCGGGGTCTGGCACATGCGACCACTGGGAGCTGAAGACGGCTGAGGCGAAGGCGGCTTCCGCTTGCGTGTGCAACCCCGGCGGAAAAATCGCCGAAATCCCGCCGCGAACTCACACCGAAAGCCGTGAGCGCACACTCAATGCAGAGACAGCTCGCGCCGGATCGCCGCCGGGGTCTGGGCCAGATGTTGGCGAACAACGCGGGTGAAGTGCGCCTGGTCGGCGAATCCGAGGTCAGCGGCGACGGCGGCCAGCGTCGACTCGTCGCGCTCGAGCCGGTCGAGCGCCCGGCTCACCCGGACGCGGTTGCGATACCGAGTGAGCGATACGCCCAGCTCGCGCGGGAACGCCCTACTCAACCGGTATGGCGACGTGCCCAGCAGCTCCGCCAGTGGGAACAGACCGCGCGCCGCCGGGTCGTCGTCGTGGATGGCCGCGCGCGCTCGCCGCACGAGAAGTGCGTCGGCGGGACCCGGCCGATCGGCCAGCGGCGTGTGTCGGTCGGTTACCGCTCGTACCGCCGTGGCTATGAGCGCGACGACATTCTCGGCGAGCTGGTAGTCGATTTCGCCGCCGGCCAACAGCCGCCGGTGCGCGAGCTCTAGCCGAGCGTCGACGTAGAAGGTCGAGTGTCGCAGTCGACCGCCGTCGCCGACCAGCCGCCGCCACGACGCCGCGCTCAGCCGCACCGAGGTGCACACGTCACCGCCGTGGGGATGTGCGAATTGGTCTTCCTCGCCGGGCCCGCCGACGTAGCCGACCGTCGGATCGAGATTGACCGGCCCGTCTGAGCCTCGCCGCTGAAACCGGCCGGACCTGACCAAAACCAGCCGTCCGTCGATCGGGCGCTCAATCGCCGACCAGCTCGAGCCGTCGGGACGGCATGTCCAGGCCTGCAGGCTGAAGTGGGGCCGGGCGGCGAGGGTGACCATCGACAGCACGCCGCCAGGCTAGCGCCGCGGGGTGACAGCCGGCCGCAAGGATGTTCAAGACCGCGCGGCATCCGGACGCGAAGCTGGCTTCATGGCATCAATACGCACCGAGTTCCAAATCGACCTCGACGCCGACCGCGTTTGGCAAGTGATCGGGGACTGGGCCGACGGCCCGGTCGGCATGGCGCGCGGTTACGTGGTGTCGGCGCAGGCCGACGGCGACGTTCGCGTGGTGACGTTCGCGAACGGCAATGTCGCCCGGGAACGGCTCGTCGCGCGAGACGAAGCCGCGCGCCGCATCGTCTACTCCCTCATCGGCGACACGGCGCGACCCGAACACGACAACACCGCGATGCAGATCGTGCCCGACGGCGCGCGACGGTGCCGCTTCATCTGGACCAGGGACGTTCTGCCGGACGAGTTGGCGGTTCGGCTGCACGCCGCGATGGAGGACGCCGCCCGGGCGATCAAGGCCAGCCTTGAAGGCGAGCTAGCCGCGCAGTAGCGTGCGCGCCGCGGGCTTGGCCGCCTCGAGCGCGCCCGCGTCGCCGGAGATCCGGGACAGGATCAGTGCCCCCTCGATCAGTGAAATCACCGCCAGCCCAACCTGTTTCGCCTCGGCCGCACCCCACCCGTCGGAGCGCAGCCGCTCCTCGACGGCCGCGGACCATCCCCCGAAGGCGCGCGCCGACGCCTCGCGCACCAGCGGGCTCGCGTGCACGGACTCGGTGGCGATCGGTTCGATGGGGCAGCCGTCGCGCCGGTCGCCCGCCAAGCCCGCGGCCAGCAGGTCGATCCACCGATCGACGATGTCGGCCACCGGCCGCCCCGTTGCCAGCAACCGGCGCAGCAGTTGTTCGATGCCGCTTCCCTCCGTCTCGACGACCGCCGCCGCCAGCTGTTGCTTGCCCTGCGGAAAGTGGTGATACAGCGAGCCGGGCTTGACGCCGGCCTCGTCGAGGATCTGGTTGAGCCCGGTCGCCGCGTAGCCCTGGCGGCGAAACAGGGTGGCGGCCGTGTCGATCAGCGCGGGGCGGCTGCGATCCGGTCTCGGCATGCTATTGACTTTACTTGAATGATCACTCAAGAATGCAGAGATGAGGCAGCTGACCTACGAAGAGACCGGGCGATACGCGTGGCGCGAGGTGCCCGAACCGCAGCTCGCCGCGCCCGAGCAGGCGCTGGTCCGGCCGCTGGCGGTGGCGTGTTGCGACCTCGACGTCGCGGTCTGCCAAGGCAGGCTCCCGTTGCCGCCGGCATACGCGGTCGGCCACGAGGGGTTGGCCGAGGTGGTGGCGGTCGGTGACGACGTCAAAGGCGTTCGGGTGGGCGACCGGGTGGTGGTGCCTTTCCAGATCAGCTGCGGGACGTGCCGCGAATGCCGTCGCGGCGTGACGGGCTCGTGCGGCTCGGGGCCGCTGATGGCGATGTATGGGATGGCGCCGATCGCCGGGCTGGACGGCGGCGGGTTCATGTCGGATCTGGTGCTAGTGCCCTACGCCGACGCGATGCTCATCCCGTTTCCCGACCCGGTCGACCCCGTCTCCATCGCGTCCCTGTCGGACAACATTCCCGACGGCTGGCGCACCGTCGGGCCGTTCGCCGACGAGCTGAGCGCGCTCGATCCGGCCGATCGCCGCGTCCTGGTACTCGGTCGACTGTCGATCGGGTTGTATGCGGCCGCCTTCGGCGTGGCGCTGGGCGCTCACGTCGACTACGTCGACACCGACCCGCAGCGGCTGGCCGCCGCCGAGAAGCTCGGCGCGGCGGTCCATGACGTCGCCAAACCCGACAAGTCTTGGGGCTCTTATCCGGTCACCGTGCACACGACCGGCGACGCCGCGACGCTATCGGCGACGCTGCGCGCGACCTGGCCGGATGGCGTGTGCACCGACACGGGGATTTACCCCGAATACAAGGTCGAGATGCCGCTGTTGCCGATGTACACCCGGGGCGTGCGGTTCGTCACCGGACGCGTCAGCGCGCGCACGGTCATTCCACGCGTGCTCGAACTGCTCGCCGGTGGACTGGACCTGTCCCCGGCCGTCGACCGCGTTGTTGCCTGGGAAGACGCCCCGTCGGCCTGGCCGGCGATGACGGGTAAAACGGTCTTCACGCGCGGCTAGGGCGTTGACTGTGAACCTGGGGCTTTGCGTGTGAGTGTAGGGCGGGAAAATCGACGAAATCCCGCCGCCAGTACACGCGAAAAGCCGTCAGTTCACCCGCAACGCGGCGAAGCGTCAGGCGATGTCGGCGACGAACACCCCGACCCGGCGCACCTGCGCGCGCGCCATCCGCGGCAGCCGCTCGACGTCCGGGCCGTCGGAACCCGCGGGCACGATCCGCGGGTTGGTGAGGTGCACCACGCGATTGCGGCCGAACTGCAGGTCCGCCTCGCCGGCGGCCAGCACGTTCTTGACCCAGTTCGTTTTGCCGTGGGCCAGCGCGATCGCCACGACGTTGCCCTTGCGGTAGGGGGTGATGATCGTCTCGTATTCCTTGCCCGACGTGCGGCCGCGGTGCTTGATGGTCGCGGTGATGGGCAGAAAGCGCGCAAGCGGCTTGATCGCCGGGTTGAAGTACTTGATCTGGAAACGCTCGAACCAGACCGGGAATACCATCGGGACGCCCGGGGCGTTGTTCGGGTGATCCTTTGTGGACATCACGGCTCCTTGAGTAATCTCTGCGGGCCCAAACCGGTCTTAGCCGGCCTTTCACCGGCACTGTACCGGTCCGGTGTCGCCTTCAGCCGATCTGGGAGAATGGGCGGTACGCGAATGCCGCTTGCGTGATGACGGTTCGTCGCTGCAATGTCGCAATAAGCCAAGCCGCACAAGGGATTTCGTTTTGCGGTCGGTGCCGTTGCAGGCGTACGGTTTGCCCATGACCAACGCGTGCGAGCCCATGCCGAAGCAATGCGTTATCCCGGCAAAGTACAGACTGCTCATGGCCCTGGCCGCCGCGCGCCCCGACGGTGTCAGCGCGTTCGCCGCCGACGCTCGCGCGGCCGGCGCCTCGGAAGCAGAGATCGCCGAGGCGGTCGAGATCCGACGATCCGTTGGCGCTGCCGCCCCGCGGGCGCGGACGCTGCGGAGTTACCTGGCGCTGTGGGCGGCGGCCATGATGGTCGGCGCGGCCTTGCTGATGCAGACCGCCGCACCGGTCCGGGCCGACGTGTGCGGCGACGTCGGCGGTGTCCAGGCGTCGGCGGGTGGCTGCAGCCAGCCCGGCGCGCCCGCCGGGGACCCGCCGCCGCAGGCCGGCATTCCCCAGCCGCCGTGGCTGTCGGTGATCCAGCGTCGCGATCCCCAATTCGCCGACTCCTACCTGGCGATGCGTGAGCGCATCCTGAGGGACGGCGCGATCCCCGCCAAATACAAGCTGCTCATCGGCATGGTCACCGATGCCATCGCTGCTCACCCGGATGGTGTCCGGATGCTGGCGGACAACGCCCGGGCGGCGGGGGCGACTGAACCCGAGGTCACCGAAGCGGTCGAGGTGGGATATCTGTACGGCGGGACCGCGGCACTGGTCATGGGAAGCAACGCGTTCGGCAGCTGAACGCCGATTCGCGCGGTCCCGAACCCCGAGGGCAAATGCGGTTGCTCCCATCAGGGACAATGGACAACGTGACCCCCACCCAACCGTCGCCGATCGCCCGCATTGACCTGCGCGGCGCGCAGCTGACGGCCGCCCGGCTGCGGGCGGCGCTCCCGCGCGGCGGCGCCGACGTGGACAGCGTGCTGCCCACGGTGCGGCCCATCGTGGAGGCGGTCGCGGAGGGCGGGGCCGAGGCGGCGCTGGAATACGGCGCCTCCTTCGACGGGGTGCGGCCGCCGGCCGTCCGGGTGCCCGCCGCGGCGCTCGACCAGGCACTGGCCGATCTGGCCCCCGCGGTAGCCGAGGCGCTGCGGGTGATGATCGAGCGCACCCGCGCCGTGCACGCCGACCAGCGCCGCACCGACGTCACCACCACGCTCGGCCCCGGCGCGACGGTCACCGAGCGGTGGGTTCCCGTCGAGCGCGTCGGGTTGTACGTACCCGGCGGCAACGCTGTCTATCCGTCCAGCGTGGTGATGAACGTGGTTCCGGCGCAGGCCGCCGGGGTCGGCTCGCTGGTGGTGGCCAGCCCGCCGCAGGCCGCCTTCGACGGGCTGCCTCACCCGACGATCCTGGCCGCGGCCCGGCTGCTCGGCGTCGACGAGGTGTGGGCCGTCGGCGGCGCCCAGGCCGTCGCGCTGCTGGCCTACGGTGGCACCGACACCGACGGTAGGGAGCTGGTGCCGGTCGACATGATCACCGGCCCCGGCAACATCTACGTCACCGCCGCCAAGCGGCTATGCCGCTCCCGGGTCGGCATCGACGCCGAGGCGGGGCCTACCGAGATCGCCATCCTCGCCGACCACACCGCCGACCCCGCGCACGTGGCCGCCGACCTGATCAGCCAGGCCGAGCACGACGAGATGGCGGGCAGTGTGCTGGTGACCCCCAGCGAAAGCCTGGCCGCCGCCACCGACACCGAGCTGGCCGCCCAGCTGCAAACGACGGTGCACCGTGAACGGGTGACGGCCGCACTAAGCGGCCCCCAGTCCGCGATCATCCTGGTCGACGACCTGGACGCCGGCGTCGAGGTGGTCAACGCCTACGCCGCCGAACACCTGGAAATCCAGACGGCCGACGCGGCAGCGGTCGCGGGCCGGATCCGTTCGGCCGGAGCCATTTTCGTGGGCCCGTATGCCCCGGTGAGCCTCGGCGACTACTGCGCCGGGTCCAACCACGTGCTGCCGACCGGCGGGAGCGCCCGCCACTCCAGCGGCCTGTCGGTGCAGACGTTCCTGCGCGGCATCCACGTCGTCGATTACACCGAGGCGGCGCTGAAAGACGTCTCCGGACATGTGGTCGCGCTGGCCGAGGCCGAGGACCTGCCGTCGCACGGCGAGGCGGTCCGGCGGAGGTTCGAGCGATGACGGAACGCAAGCAGCCCACGCTGGACGACCTGCCGCTGCGCGACGACCTGCGCGGCAAATCGCCGTACGGGGCACCGCAATTGGCGGTTCCGGTGCGCCTGAACACCAACGAGAACCCGCACCCGCCCACCAAGGCGCTGGTGGACGACGTGGTGCGGTCGGTGCGCGAGGCCGCGGTCGACCTGCACCGCTACCCCGACCGCGACGCGGTGGCCCTGCGCCGCGACCTGGCCGCCTACCTCACCGCCCAGACCGGGACCCCGCTCGACGTCGAAAACCTCTGGGCCGCAAACGGTTCCAACGAGATCCTGCAACAGCTGCTGCAGGCGTTCGGCGGGCCGGGGCGCAGCGCGATCGGGTTCGTCCCGTCCTACTCGATGCACCCGATCATCGCCGACGGCACCCGCACCGAGTGGCTCGAGGCGGCGCGCGCCGACGACTTCAGCCTCGACGTGGACGCCGCGGTCGCTGCCGTCACCGAACGCCAACCCGACGTCGTCTTCGTCGCCAGCCCGAATAACCCGTCCGGGCAAAGCGTTTCGCTCAACGACCTGCGGCGGCTGCTCGACGTGGTGCCGGGCATCCTGATCCTCGACGAGGCCTACGGCGAATTCTCCTCGCAGCCCAGCGCGGTGGCGTTGGTCCAGGAGTATCCGACCAAGCTCGTCGTCACCCGCACCATGAGCAAGGCGTTCGCGTTCGCCGGCGGCCGGCTCGGCTACCTGATCGCCACGCCGGCGATGATCGACGCGATGCTGCTGGTGCGGCTGCCGTATCACCTGTCGTCGGTCACCCAGGCCGCGGCCCGCGCCGCGCTGCGGCACGCCGACGACACCCTGGGCAGCGTCGCCACGCTGATCGCCGAACGGGAACGGGTCGCAACGGCGTTGAGCAGCATGGGTTTTCGGGTGATCCCCAGCGATGCGAACTTCGTGCTGTTCGGGGAATTCGCCGACGCGCCGGCCACCTGGCAGCGCTACCTGGACGCCGGCGTGCTGATCCGCGACGTCGGCATCCCCGGCTACCTGCGCGCCACGACGGGCCTGGCCGAGGAGAACGACGCCTTCCTGCGGGCCAGCGCCCAGATCGCGGCCACCGAACTGGCCCCAGCCACCTCAGTAGGAGCCCCGTGACCACCGAAGCACGCCGCGCGCGAATCGAACGGCGCACCAAGGAATCCGACATCGTCGTCGAGCTCGACCTCGACGGCACCGGACAGGTCGAGGTCGACACCGGGGTGCCGTTCTACGACCACATGCTCACGGCGCTGGGCAGCCACGCCAGCTTCGACCTGACCGTGCGCACCAAGGGCGACACCGAGATCGAGGGCCACCACACCATCGAGGACACCGCCATCGCGCTGGGCCAGGCGCTCGGGCAGGCGCTGGGCGACAAGAAGGGCATCCGGCGCTTCGGGGACGCCTTCATCCCGATGGACGAGGCGCTGGCCCACGCCGCGGTCGACGTGTCCGGGCGTCCCTACTGCGTGCACACCGGCGAGCCGGATCACCTGCAGCACACCACGATCACCGGCAGCTCGGTGCCGTATCACACCGTCGTCAACCGGCACGTGTTCGAGACGCTGGCCTCGAATGCCCGCATCGCGCTGCACGTGCGCGTCCTGTACGGCCGCGACCCGCACCACATCACCGAAGCCGAGTACAAGGCGGTGGCCCGCGCGCTGCGTCAGGCGGTCGAGCTCGATTCCCGGGTGTCGGGTGTGCCGTCCACCAAGGGTGTTCTGTGACGAAATCAATCGTGGTGCTCGACTACGGCTCGGGCAACCTGCGGTCGGCGCAACGCGCGCTGCAGCGGGTCGGCGCGTCGGTCGAGGTGACCGCCGACGCGGGCGCCGCTGCGGCAGCCGACGGGCTGGTGGTGCCGGGGGTCGGCGCCTTCGAGGCCTGCATGACGGGCCTGCGGAAGGTCGGGGGAGATCGCATCATCGCCGAGCGGGTGGCCGCCGGGCGCCCCGTGCTGGGCGTGTGCGTGGGCATGCAGATCCTGTTCGCCCGCGGGGTGGAATTCGGAGTGGAGACCAGGGGCTGCGGGCAGTGGCCGGGGTCCGTCACGCGGCTGGACGCCCCGGTGATCCCGCACATGGGCTGGAACGTCGTCAACGCCGCGCCCGGCAGCGTGCTGTTCAAGGGGCTGGCCGCCGACGCTCGCTTCTACTTCGTGCACTCCTACGCCGCACAGCGCTGGGAGGGTTCGGACGAGGCGTTGCTGACGTGGGCGACACACCAGGTGCCGTTCCTGGCCGCGGTCGAGGACGGCCCCCTGTCCGCCACCCAATTCCACCCGGAGAAGAGCGGTGACGCCGGAGCGGCCGTGCTGAGCAATTGGGTTGAGGGACTGTAAATGCCGTTGATTCTGTTACCGGCCGTCGACGTGGTCGAGGGCCGTGCCGTGCGCCTGGTGCAAGGCAAAGCCGGCAGCGAAACCGAGTACGGCTCGGCGCTGGACGCCGCGCTGGGCTGGCAGCGCGACGGCGCCGAGTGGATCCATCTGGTCGACCTAGACGCCGCGTTCGGCCGCGGCTCCAACCGCGAGCTGCTCGCCGAGGTGGTGGGCGAGCTCGACGTGAACGTGGAACTGTCCGGCGGGATCCGCGACGACGACTCGCTGGCCGCCGCGCTGGCCACCGGCTGCGCGCGGGTCAACCTCGGCACGGCCGCTTTGGAGAACCCGCAATGGTGCGCGCGGGCGATCGACGAACACGGTGACAAGGTGGCCGTCGGGCTCGACGTGCAGATCGTTGACGGCCAGCATCGGCTGCGCGGACGCGGCTGGGAGAGCGACGGCGGCGACCTCTGGGAAGTGCTGGAACGCCTTGACGGCCAAGGGTGTTCGCGGTACGTCGTCACCGACGTCACCAAGGACGGAACCCTGGGCGGCCCCAACCTGGAGCTGCTGGGCGCGGTGGCCGACCGCACCGCGGCCCCGGTGATCGCGTCGGGCGGCGTGTCGAGCCTGGACGACCTGCGCGCCATCACCACGCTCACCGACCGCGGGGTGGAGGGCGCCATCGTCGGCAAGGCGCTGTACGCCGGGCGGTTCACCCTGCCGCAGGCCCTGGCCGCGGTGAGGGCCTAGCCACATGGACCTCAACGCGATGGTGTCGCCCTTGGTCGACAAGGCGTCCGTCATCCTCGACGCCGCGGTGCCGCGCTTCCTCGAGGGCCACCGCGCCGATTCCGCGGTTGCCAAGAAGGGCAACGACTTCGCCACCGAGATCGACCTCGCGATCGAGCGGCAGGTCGTCACCGCGCTGCAGGCCACCACTGGGATCGGCGTGCACGGCGAGGAATTCGGCGGCACCGACGTGGACTCGCCGTGGGTGTGGGTGCTGGATCCCGTCGACGGCACGTTCAATTACGCCGCCGGGTCGCCGATGGCCGCGATCCTGCTGGCCCTGCTGCACGACGGCGAGCCGGTCGCTGGCCTGACCTGGCTGCCGTTCGTCGGCGAGCGCTACACCGCCATCGCGGGCGGTCCGCTGGTCAAAAACGGTACGCCGCAACCGTCCCTGGAAAACACGCAGCTCGCCGACAGCCTCCTCGCGGTCGGAACGTTCAGCGCCGACTCACGCGGCCGGTTCCCGGGGCGCTACCGGATTGCCCTGCTGGAGAACCTGAGCCGGGTCTCGTCGCGGCTGCGCATGCACGGCTCCACCGGCATCGACCTCGTCTACGTCGCCGACGGAATACTGGGCGCCGCAATAAGTTTCGGCGGACACGTATGGGATCACGCCGCCGGGGTGGCGCAGGTGAGGTCCGCGGGTGGCATCGTCACCGACCTGGCCGGCGAACCGTGGACGCCCAAGTCGGACTCGGTGCTGGCCGCGGCGCCCGGGGCGCACGGCGAGATCCTCGAGATCCTGCGTGCCGTCGGCGATCCGGAGGACTACTGAGATGTACGCGGATACCGGCCTTGCCGTGCGGGTAATCCCATGCCTGGACGTCGACGCCGGGCGGGTGGTCAAGGGCGTCAACTTCGAAAACCTCCGCGACGCCGGTGATCCGGTCGAGCTGGCCGCGGCCTATGACGCCGAAGGCGCCGACGAGCTCACTTTCCTGGACGTGACGGCGTCGTCGTCGGGCAGGGCGACCATGCTCGACGTGGTGCGCCGCACCGCCGAGCAGGTGTTCATCCCGCTCACGGTCGGCGGCGGGGTGCGCACCGTGGCCGACGTCGACACCCTGTTGCGCGCGGGCGCCGACAAGGTCTCCGTCAACACCGCCGCGATCGCGCGGCCCGACCTGCTCGCCGAAATGGCAACGCAATTCGGTTCTCAGTGCATCGTGTTGTCCGTCGACGCCCGCAAGGTGCCCGCCGGATCGGCGCCGACGCCGTCGGGCTGGGAGGTCACCACCCACGGCGGGCGCCGGGGCACCGGCATCGACGCCGTCGAATGGGCGGCCCGCGGCGCCGAGCTCGGGGTGGGGGAGATCCTGCTCAACTCGATGGACGCCGACGGCACCAAGGCGGGCTTCGACCTGCCGATGCTGCGCGCGGTCCGCGCGGCCGTCACGGTGCCGGTGATCGCCAGCGGCGGAGCCGGGGCGGTGGAACACTTCGCGCCCGCCGTCGCCGCCGGGGCGGATGCGGTCTTGGCGGCCAGCGTGTTTCACTTCCGCGAGCTGACCATCGGCCAGGTGAAGGCCGCGATGGCGGCAGAACAGATCACGGTCCGATGACGCTCGACCCGAACATCGCCGCGCGGTTGAAGCGCAACGCCGAAGGCCTCGTCACCGCCGTCGTACAGGAGCGCGGCAGCGGCGACGTGCTCATGGTCGCCTGGATGGACGACGACGCGCTGGCCCGGACCCTGGAAACCCGTGAGGCCACGTACTATTCGCGATCCCGCGGCGAACAGTGGATCAAGGGGGCGACCTCGGGCCACACCCAGCACGTCCACTCGGTGCGCCTGGACTGCGACGGGGACACCGTCCTGCTGACCGTCGATCAGGTCGGCGCCGCCTGCCACACCGGCGATCACAGTTGCTTCGACGCCGACCAGTTGCTGGGGCCCCAGGACTGATCGATCCTAGTGGCGATCGCAAGCGCGGCGTAGCCGGGCGCTGCGGGTCGCCGCCATCGGCTCAGCTCGGCGCGACGTCCAACCCGGTGGCCGCGGCGATCGCGGCGCGCGCCCATTCGTGGCGGAACACGGCCGGCGCGATGCGATCACGGCGGATCATCTCCAAGTCGATGGCCTTTCCGGTGAGCGCCGCGTTGGGCACCCGGAAGGAAAACGCGGTTTCGCCGGTGGCCACCGCCAGGATGGCGTCGCTATCGGTGAAATGGTTTGCGACCATGACGTTTTCGGCCCACTTGAACGGCTTGAGGCCGCCGAAGCTCGGGACGTATACCACCCACAGTCGGGTGCCGCGCCCGTTGTACAGGTTGGTGAGCGCGCGGTTCACCGCGTCGTACTCGAGCGGGCCCAGCACGCCCGACTGATCGGTGATCTGTCCGGAGAGCTGGATCGGCGCCGGGGTTGTAGCGGCGTTGCCGGGCGCCGACGGCGCGACCGACGCCGACGACGCGGCGGGGTTGTGCCGGTGGCTTCGGGTGCCCAGGGCGCGAACCCCGAAGTAGGCGCCGACGGCGACCACCGCGATTGCGACGAGGGCCGCGATCGCCACGACCGGGCCGCGCCCGCCTGCCTTGGGCGCGGGCGGCGGCGCGCTCGTGGACTTCGGGATCACCGCCGTCGGCGCCGGAATGACCGTGGTGGGCCCGGCGGTCACTTCTGACGCGGCGGTGCCGACCTGGCCGCCCAGCGCCGCGGCGAAGTCGGCGCACGTCGGGTAGCGGTCCTCGGGTTTCTTCGCGAGGGCCTTGGCGATGGCGCCGTCGAGGTCGGCCAGCTCGGGCCTGCGCTCGCTGATGTTCGGCGGCGGCGCGGACAGGTGCTGGGTGATGACCACCGCCGGGTTGGAGTGGTGAAACGGGGCGGACCCGGCCAGCAGGTCGAACGCGGTGCAGCCCAGCGCGTATTGGTCGGCCCGCCCGTCCACGTCGAGGCCCTGCAGCTGCTCGGGCGCGCAGTACGCGGTGGTGCCCACCAACATGTTGGTCGCGGTCAGGCCGCTGATGTCGCCGAGCTCGCGGGCAATCCCGAAGTCGGCGAGCAGAACTCGCCGTCGCGGGCTTGCATCGGTGAGCAGGATGTTGGCCGGCTTGACGTCGCGATGCAGCAGCCCGCGTGAATGGGCGTAGTCGAGCGCGTCGGCGACGGCCGAAATGATCTCGACCACATCGGCTTTCGGCATCCCGGACGGATACTGAGTCCGCAGCAGCTTCGCCGCGTCGGTTCCCTCCACGTAGTCCATCGAGATCCACAGCTGCCCGTCGTATTCCCCGCGGTCGTGGATGCCGACGATGTGCTCGTTGTACAGGCTCGCCGCCAGGTCGGCCTCGCGGTTGAAGCGCTGGCGGAATTCGTCGTTCGCGGTCAGCTCGCTGGGCAGGATCTTCAGGGCGTCGCGGCGCGGCAGCCGCGGGTGCTGCGCCAGATACACCTGGCCCATGCCGCCGGTCCCCAGACGCCGAATGATCGTGTACCCGGCGAAAACCTGCCCCTCGGTCAGGCCTGCGCTGCGGGCACCGCTTTCTGGCATGTGAGCATGGTACTGAGCCAGCGGACACGCAAAGCCGTAATCGCAAGGAGCTGCCCATGGTGTCGGCCCGACCCGCGCTGTACCGGCCCGCGCGGCCCCTGGCCGAGCATGTCGAGTTCTTCGGTCATTGGCGACACCGCGGGCCCACCTACCGAAGCCGGGCGCTGCCCCGCGGCGCGGTGACCATCGTCTTCGACGTCGGGCGGCGTCAGCGCCTGGACTTCTACGCCGCCGACGGCCGCACCCGTTTGACGGTTCCGCCCGCGGTCGTGACCGGACCGCACCGCGCGGCGTACATCACAGACATCGCGGCCGACGAGCCCGCCATGGCCATTCACTTCCGGCCCGGGGGCGCGTTTCCGTTTCTCGGGATCCCGCTCGGCGACCTGCAAGACGTCGCCGTGGGCCTCGACGACATCTGGGGGCGCAGCGGCAGCGAGCTGCACGAGAGCTTGATCGCCGCCCCGTCGGTCGCCGCCCGGTTCGGCATCCTCGAAGAGTTCTTGCTGTCGCGGGCCCGGTTCTCCGTGCGCCGCGACCCGGGTGTCGCCGCCGCGCTGGGGGCCGTCGAGGCCAACCCCTCGGTGCGGATGGCCGAACTGCGCCGCCTGACGGGGCTGTCGACCAAGCGGATGATCGCGCTGTTCCGGGCCGAGGTCGGGCTGGCGCCGAAGGCCTACGCGCGGGTGCGTCGCCTGCAGGCGGCGCTGCGGCAGCTCGGCGCGGCGACCGCGGGCGGTGCGCGCATCGCCGCGGACACCGGTTATTTCGACCAGGCACACTTCGTTCGCGAGTTCCGCGCGTTTACCGCGATGACGCCGACGCAATACGGTCGGCAGCCGCTCGTGCTGCCCAGCCACGTCCCCGTCGAGGGGCACAAAAATCCAATACCGCCCACGCCGGCGGCGTCATGATCGGGGCATGGACAACACCAGAGAAGCGGTAGCGGCCACCGGGCTGCTCGCGGCGGCGGTGCGCGCCGAGGAAGCCGGGCGCGACGAGCCGCTCTTCGCCGACCCGTTCGCCGAACGGCTGGCCGGCGACGACGGCCGACGGTTGCTGGCCGACGCGGTCGCGGCGACCGGACAGTCGCCGGCGGAGATCGCCATTCGCACACGCTTTTTCGACGAGGCTCTGCTCGACGCCCAGCGCGACGGCGCGTCGCAGGTGGTGATCCTGGCCGCCGGCATGGACGCCCGCGCATACCGCCTTCAGTGGCGACCGGGCACGACGGTCTACGAGGTGGACCAGCCGCAGGTGATCGCGGCCAAGGACGAGCGACTGGCCGGTGCGACGCCGCGATGCCGCCGTGTCGCGGTCGGCATCGACCTGTCCGACGATTGGCCGGAAGCGCTTGTCCGCCAAGGGTATTCGTCATCGGCGAAGACGGCGTGGCTGGTGGAGGGCTTGCTGCAGTACATCGAGGCGGAGGCCGTCGACAGCCTGTTCGCGCGCATCGACGCGCTGTCGGCCCCGGGGCATGTGCTGCTCTACAACGTGATCGGCCAGACCCTGCTGGAGGCGCCGTTCCTGCAGTCGACGCAGGAATTCATGCGCCGCCTCGGCGCGCCATGGGTCTTCGGCACCGACACACCGGGCGCCCTCGTCGAGGGCCGCGGCTGGACCGCCGTCGTCACCGACGTGGCCGAACCCCGCAGTCGGTGGCACCGTTGGGAGCACCCGGTCGTCCCGATGGACGTGCCCGGCGTGCCGCGCGGCTACTTCGTGGCGGCGACCAAGGCGTGAAGCCGGCCTGACCCGGGCGCACCCGTCGGGCGCCGGTGCGCGTCATCGGCGACAATGGCGGGCGATGCTGAAACGGCTGTCCTGGGCGTCCTGGACCACAGCGGTGCCGGTGATCGCCGTCTTCGTGCTGACCGCCACCTGGGGCGAGCACCTCGGGCCGGTGCTGATCGCGCTGCAGGCCGTGCTGTTGATCGGCGCCGTGCTGGCGGCCGTCCAGCACGCCGAGGTGGTCGCGGCCCGCGTCGGCGAGCCGTTCGGGTCGCTGGTGCTCGCGGGCGCGGTGACGATCATCGAGGTGGCCCTGATCGTCGAGTTGATGGCGTCGGGCGGCAACGAGGCGGCCACGCTCGCCCGGGACACCGCGTTCGCCGCGTTCATGATCACCACCAACGGGATCGCGGGTTTGTCGCTGTCGTGGGGTTCCCGGCGCTACGGCGTGACGTTGTTCAACGCCGAGGGCAGCGGAGCCGCCTTGGCCACGCTGACGACATTGGCGACCCTGAGCCTCGCGCTGCCCGCGTTCACCATCAGCCATCCCGGCAAGGAGTTCTCGCCGGGCCAGCTCATCTTCACGGCGGTCATCTCGCTCCTGCTCTACCTGCTGTTCGTGTTCACCCAGACCGTCCGGCATCGCGACTTCTTCCTGCCGGTCGCGCAGAAGGGCCAGAAGCGGCTCTTCGAGGAGGACGAGAACCACGCCGACCCGCCGAGCGCGCGTGCGGCGCTGGTCAGCCTGGTGTTGCTGCTCGTCGCGCTGGTGGCGGTGGTGGGCCTGGCCGAACAGGAGTCGCCGGCCGTCGAACGCCTGGTGACGGCGGCCGGCTTCCCCCAGTCGTTCGTCGGCGTCGTGATCGCGATGCTGGTGCTGCTGCCCGAGACGCTCGCGGCGGTGCGCGCGGCCCGACGCGGCCGCATCCAGACCAGCCTCAATCTCGCCTACGGCTCCGCGATGGCCAGCATCGGGCTCACGATCCCCGCCATCGCGCTGGCGAGCATTTGGCTGAAAGGGCCGCTGGTGCTCGGCCTGGCGCCCACTCAGTTGGTGCTGCTGGCCCTGACCGTGGTGATCAGCATGCTGACCGTGGTGCCCGGCCGCGCCACCCGGCTGCAGGGCGAGGTGCACCTGGTGTTGCTCGCCGCCTACGTGTTTTTGGCGATCATTCCCTGATCAAAGACCGCGAGAAGACACAAAATCGCCCAAAACGACACGATTTAGGGCGATTTTGCGTCTGTTCGCGAGGAGGGCGGTGCTACGCCGAAGACCGTGCCCGCAGCGTCTCCAGCGCCTTGTCGGCGTGGGTGTCCATGCTGAATTCGCTGGCGATCACGTCGAGCACTGTGCGGTCGGTGTCGATGACGAACGTCGTGCGCTTGACCGGCATCAGCTTGCCGAGCAGGCCACGCTTGACGCCGAACTGCGCGGCGACCGTGCCCTCGGTGTCCGACAGCAGCGGGTAGTCGAACTTGCGCAGGTCGGCGAACTTGGCCTGCTTCTCGACGGGGTCGGCGCTGATGCCGACCCGGTTGGCGCCGACGGCGGCGAATTCGGAGGCCAGGTCGCGGAAGTGGCAGGCCTCCTTGGTGCAGCCGGGCGTCATCGCGGCGGGGTAGAAGAACAGCACCACGGGGCCGTCGGCAAGCAGGGCGCTCAGCTTGCGCGGCGTTCCCGTCTGGTCGGGGAGCTCGAAGTCGGCCACGGTGTCACCAGGTTTCATGCGCGTCACGCTACGCGTGCCGCGAGCGTAACGGCAGTGCGAAAAGCGGGCCCTGAAATCGCAGCCACGTTACGCTCGCGGGCCGCCCACACACGTCTGGGAAGATGGGTCGGTGCACGCCCACCTCGCCTCCGGCACCTCACGGGAGGAGTTCCGCCACCTCGCCGCGGAGCACCGTGTGGTCCCGGTGACCCGCAAGGTCTTGGCCGACAGCGAAACTCCGCTGTCGGCCTATCGCAAGCTCGCCGACAACCGGCCCGGCACGTTTCTGCTGGAGTCCGCGGAAAATGGGCGGTCCTGGTCGCGGTGGTCCTTCATCGGCGCGGGGGCGCCGTCGGCGCTGACCGTGCGCGACGGCGAAGCGGTGTGGCTGGGCGCAGTGCCGCAGGATGCGCCGACGGGCGGCGACCCGCTGCGGGCGCTGCGCGCCACCCTCGAGCTGCTGGCCACCGCCGCCATGCCCGGGCTGCCGCCGCTGTCGGGCGGCATGGTCGGCTTTTTCGCCTACGACCTGGTGCGACGGCTGGAACGCCTGCCCGAACTGGCCGTCGACGACCTGCACCTGCCCGACATGCTGCTGCTCCTGGCCACCGACCTCGCGGCCGTGGACCACCACGAGGGCACCATCACGCTGATCGCCAACGCCGTGAACTGGAACGGCACCGACGAGCGCGTCGACGAGGCCTACGACGACGCGGTTGCTCGCCTGGACGTGATGACCAAGGCGCTGGGCCAGCCGCTGCCGTCGACCGTCGCCACGTTCGCTCGGCCCGAGCCCAGGCACCGCTCGCAGCGCACCGTCGAGGAATACGGCAAGATCGTCGACTACCTCGTCGAGCAGATCGCGGCGGGCGAGGCGTTCCAGGTGGTGCCCTCGCAGCGCTTCGAGATGGACACCGACGTCGACCCCATCGACGTGTACCGGATGCTGCGGGCCACCAACCCGAGCCCCTACATGTACCTGGTGCACGTGCCCAACAGCGCTGGGGCAACGGACTTTTCGATCGTCGGGTCCAGCCCGGAGGCGCTGGTCACCGTCGCCGACGGCTGGGCCACCACGCACCCCATTGCCGGGACCCGCTGGCGCGGCGACACCGACGAAGAGGATCAGCTGCTGGAAAAGGAACTGCTGGCCGACGACAAGGAACGCGCCGAGCACCTGATGCTCGTCGACCTGGGCCGCAACGACCTCGGCCGGGTCTGCACCCCCGGCACCGTCCGCGTCGACGACTACAGCCACATCGAGCGCTACAGCCACGTCATGCACCTGGTGTCGACGGTGACCGGGATGCTCGGCGAGGGCCGCACCGCGCTGGACGCGGTGACGGCCTGCTTCCCGGCCGGCACGCTCTCGGGCGCGCCCAAGGTGCGGGCGATGGAGCTCATCGAGGAGGTGGAGAAGACCCGCCGCGGCCTCTACGGCGGCGTGGTCGGTTACCTCGACTTCGCCGGCAACGCCGACTTCGCGATCGCCATCCGCACCGCGCTGATGCGCGACGGCACCGCCTACGTTCAGGCCGGCGGTGGGGTGGTGGCCGATTCCAACGGCCCCTACGAGTACACCGAGGCCTCCAACAAGGCGCGGGCGGTGCTCAACGCGATCGCGGCCGCGGAGACGCTGACCGCGCCGCCGCCGGGCCGCGATGGCTGATTCCCGCCGGTCCCGGCTCCCGATCGTTATCGCCCAACTGCTGCTGGTGGTGGCCGCGGGCGCGCTGTGGGTGGCGTCGCGGCTGCCGTGGGTGGTGATCCGCTCGTTCGACGGGCTGGGCCCCCCGAAGCAGGTGACGTTGTCGGGCGGCTCCTGGTCGACGGCGCTGCTGCCGTTGGCGCTGCTGATGCTGGCCACCGCCGTCGCGGCGCTCGCGGTGCGGGGCTGGCCGCTGCGGATCCTGGCCGTGCTGCTGGCCGCGGCCAGCCTGGCGGTCGGCTATCTGGGGATCAGCCTGTGGGTGCTTCCGGAGGTGGCCGCGCGCGGCGCCGAACTGGCGCATGTCCCGCTGATGTTCCTGGTCGGAAGCGAACGGCGGTACGTCGGCGCCGCGGTCGCGGTGGCCGCCGCCGTGTGCACACTGATCACGGCCGTCTTGTTGATGCGGTCCGGTGGGCTGCCGCGCGAGAGCGCAACGAAATACGCGGCGCCCGCGACCCGCCGTTCGAATGCGCTACGCGAAACCGATCGCGGGGCGATGCTGGAGGGGCAGCAGCCGGAGATGTCGGAGCGGATGATTTGGGATGCGCTTGACGAGGGACACGACCCGACCGATCGGGCCGGTGGGTCAGACAGCGAGGGTCGGTGATGAGCCGTGAGGCGACGGTCGCTACCCTTCATTGACGTCATCGAAATCGGCTGAGTAACCGAGTGACAGTGGGATGGCAGTGGGAAGGGAACGACAGGCATGAGTCCGGCATCCGTGCTTGACTCCATCCTCGAGGGAGTCCGAGCCGACGTTGCCGCGCGCGAAGCCGTTGTCAGCCTGAGCGAGATCAAAGCGGCCGCCGCCGCGGCGCCCCCGCCCTTGGACGTCATGGCAGCGTTGCGCGAGCCCGGTATCGGCGTCATCGCCGAGGTCAAGCGCGCCAGCCCGTCGGCGGGTTCACTAGCGCCGATTGCCGATCCGGCCAAGCTGGCCCGGGCCTACGAAGACGGTGGCGCCCGCATCATCAGCGTCCTGACCGAGGAACGGCGTTTCAACGGCTCGCTCGACGACCTCGACGCGGTGCGCGCCGCGGTCTCAATTCCCGTCCTGCGCAAGGACTTTGTGGTGCAGCCCTATCAGATCCACGAGGCGCGTGCGCACGGCGCGGACATGCTGTTGCTCATCGTCGCCGCGCTGGAGCAGTCGGCGCTGGTGTCGATGCTCGACCGCACCGAGTCGCTCGGTATGACCGCGCTCGTCGAGGTGCACACCGAGGAAGAGGCCGACCGGGCTTTGAAGGCGGGGGCCAACGTGATCGGCGTGAACGCGCGCGATCTCACCACGCTGAACGTGGACCGGGATTGCTTCGCGCGCATCGCTCCGGGGCTGCCCAGCAACGTGATCAGGATCGCCGAATCCGGCGTCCGCGGCACCGGGGACCTGCTGGCCTACGCCGGCGCCGGCGCCGACGCCGTGCTGGTCGGTGAAGGACTGGTCAAAGCCGGTGACCCCCGCGCGGCGGTTGCCGATCTGGTCACCGCGGGCACCCACCCGTCCTGCCCGAAACCGTCTCGCTAGGACGCCGATGAGCCGTCCCCGCGTCGAGAATTGGTGATGGTAGACCTGTCCCGCCCGGAGCTTCCGCTTTCGAGTGCGGCCATCGCCGAACCCACCCGTCACGACCCCGATCCGGGTGGTCATTTCGGCGTGTACGGCGGCCGTTACGTCGCCGAGGCGCTGATGGCGGTGATCGAGGAAGTCACCGCCGCGTACGAAAAGGAACGCGTCAACCCCGACTTCCTGGACACCCTCGACGACCTGCAGGCCAACTACGCGGGCCGGCCCTCGCCGCTCTACGAGGCCACCCGGCTGTCCGAGCACGCCGGGTCGGCGCGGATCTTCCTCAAGCGAGAAGACTTGAACCACACCGGTTCTCACAAGATCAACAATGTGCTGGGCCAGGCTCTGCTGGCCAAGAGGATGGGCAAGACCCGGGTGATCGCCGAAACGGGCGCCGGCCAGCACGGCGTGGCCACCGCCACCGCGTGCGCATTGCTCGGGCTGGACTGCGTGGTCTACATGGGCGCCGTGGACACCGCGCGCCAGGCGCTCAACGTGGCGCGGATGCGGCTGTTGGGCACCGAGGTCGTCTCCGTCGACAGCGGCTCGCAAACGCTCAAGGACGCCATCAACGAGGCGTTCCGCGACTGGGTCACCAACGCCGACAACACCTACTACTGCTTCGGCACCGCGGCGGGCCCACACCCGTTCCCGACCATGGTGCGCGACTTTCAGCGCGTCATCGGCCTGGAGGCCCGCGCTCAGATCCAGGCGCAGGCCGGCCGGTTGCCCGACGCGGTCACCGCGTGCATCGGCGGCGGGTCCAACGCCATCGGCATCTTCCACGCCTTCATCGACGATCCGAGCGTGCGGCTGATCGGGTTCGAGGCGGCCGGGGACGGCGTCGAGACCGGCCGGCACGCGGCGACGTTCACCGGCGGTTCCCCGGGGGCATTCCAGGGGTCGTACTCGTACCTGTTGCAGGACGAGGACGGCCAGACCATCGAATCCCATTCCATCTCAGCCGGTCTGGACTACCCGGGCGTGGGCCCCGAACACGCGTGGCTGCGGGAAACCGGACGCGCCGAATACCGGCCCATCACCGACGCCGAGGCGATGGACGCGTTCGGGCTCCTGTGCCGTACCGAGGGCATCATCCCGGCCATCGAATCCGCGCACGCGGTGGCCGGCGCCGTCAAGCTCGGCGCCGAGCTGGGCAAGGGTGCGGTCATCGTCGTGAACCTGTCGGGGCGCGGCGACAAGGACGTCGAGACGGCCGCGAAGTGGTTCGGCCTGCTGGGGTCCGGCGACAAGTGACGGTCGAACAGAGCCAAGCAAGCCGGCTGGGGCCGACCTTCGATGCCTGCCGCAAGGACAATCGCGCGGCGCTGATCGGTTATCTGCCCACCGGTTATCCCGACGTGGCCACTTCGCGGGAAGCGATGATCGCCCTCGTCGAATCCGGTTGCGACATCATCGAAGTCGGCGTGCCGTATTCGGATCCGGGCATGGACGGCCCCACCATCGCCCGGGCCACCGAGGCGGCGCTGCACGGGGGAGTGCGGGTCCACGACACGCTGGCCGCGGTCGAGGCGATCAGCGCGGCCGGCGGGCGCGCGGTGGTGATGACGTACTGGAACCCGGTGCTGCGCTACGGCGTTGCCGCCTTCGCGCGCGATCTGGCCGCGGCGGGCGGGCACGGCCTGATCACCCCCGACCTCATTCCCGACGAAGCCGGGCAGTGGCTGGCGGCGTCCGAGGAGCATCGGTTGGATCGCATCTTCCTGGTGGCGCCGTCCTCGACCCCGCAGCGGTTGGTCACGACGGTTGAGGCGTCGCGGGGATTCGTCTACGCCGCTTCGACCATGGGGGTGACGGGCGCGCGTGACGCGGTGTCTCAGGCGGCGCCCGAATTGGTGCGCCGGGTCAAAGAGGTGTCCGACATTCCCGTCGGCGTCGGCCTCGGGGTCCGCTCGCGGGAGCAGGCCGCGCAGATCGGCAGCTACGCCGACGGGGTGATCGTCGGGTCCGCGTTGGTGTCGGCGCTGGGCGACGGCGGATTGCCCGCGCTGCGCGCGCTGACGGCAGAACTGGCCGCCGGTGTGCGGCTCAGGGTGGCCGCATCGTGACGCATCTGCTCGCCTACATCCCCAGCCCGCCGCAGGGCGTGTGGCACCTGGGGCCGGTGCCCATTCGGGCCTATGCCTTGTTCATCATCGCCGGCATCGTGGCGGCGCTGATGATCGGCGACCGGCGCTGGGAGGCGCGCGGCGGGCAGCGCGGCGTGATCTACGACATCGCGCTGTGGGCAGTGCCGTTCGGCTTGGTGGGCGGCAGGCTCTATCACCTGGCCACCGACTGGCGGACCTATTGGGGTCCGGGCGGCGCCGGTTCCGTGGCGGCGCTGCGCATCTGGGACGGCGGCCTGGGCATCTGGGGCGCGGTGGCCCTCGGCGCCGTCGGCGCGTGGATAGGCTGCCGGCGTCACGGAATTCCGTTGCCGGCGTTCGGCGACGCGATAGCGCCCGGAATCATCTTGGCGCAGGCGATCGGCCGGCTGGGAAACTACTTCAACCAGGAGCTCTATGGCCGGGACACCACACTGCCGTGGGGTTTGGAGATCTTTTACCGGCGTGATCCCTCCGGATACGTCGACCCGCATTCGCTCGACGGCGTCTCGACGGGTCAGGTCGCGCTCGTCGTGCAACCGACGTTCCTGTACGAATTGCTTTGGAACCTGCTGGTTTTCGTCGCATTGATCTACATCGACCGGCGATTCAACTTCGGCCATGGGCGGCTCTTCGCGCTCTACGTCGCCGCCTACTGCGTCGGGCGCTTCGGCGTCGAGCTGCTGCGCAACGACACGGCCACGCAGATCGCCGGGATCCGGATCAACGTCTTCACAGCAACTTTCGTGTTCATCGGGGCCGTTGTCTACATCATCCTGGCGCCCAAGGGCCGCGAAGACCCCGCGACTCTGCACGGCACCGATCACGGCGCCGAGGAAGCGCCAAAGCCCAAGCCGGCACCCAAGCCTGACCGCGAGCCGGAAGCTGAGCCCGAACTCGAGCCGATCACCGGCTTGCGGGTATTGCCGGCGGCCGGGGTGGCCGCGGTCTTGGCGGCGGGGAAGGCGACGAAACGGCTGATACCGCGGAGGCGGTCGGGTCCGCTGGAGGCCGACGAGGCAGAAGCCGACGAGGCCGAGACCGTGAAAGCGGAGGCCGCCGAGCCGACGGTCGAAGAGCCGGCAACCGTCGAGGCCGAAGTCGCGGAGCCTGAAGAAGCCGAAACCGCTGAGGAAGAGGTCGCGGAAGCCGAAGAGGCTGAAGAGGAACAGGCCGAAACTGCCGAGGCCGAGGTCGCGGAACCGGAAGTAGCGGAGGCCAAAACCCCAGAGCCTGAGGAAGCCGAAGCGGAGGCCGAAGCCGAAGAAGCCGGGGCCGAAGCCGAAGAAGCCGAAGAGCCCGCGACCGAAGAGCCCGAAACCGCCGAAGCCGAGGCCGAAGAGGCTGAAGAGGAACAGGCCGAAACTGCCGAGGCCGAGGTCGCGGAACCGGAAGTAGCGGAGCCCGAAACTCCAGAGCCTGAGGAAGCCGAAGCGGACGCCGAGGCCGAAGAAGTCGGGGCCGAAGAGGCCGCGACCGAAGAGCCCAAAACAGCCGAAGCCGAAGAAGCCGAGGCCGAAGAGCCCGAGACCGAAGAATCTGACGAGGGAGAGGTCGCGGACGCGGAGGCCGCCGTGGCGGAGGCGGTCGAAAGTGAACCCGCGGAAGCCGAGCCCGCGGAGGCCGCGGAGGATGAGGCCGTCGCGACCGAGGCTGCGGACGCCGAAGTCGAGGAGCCCGAAGCTGAAGAGCTCGAACCCGAGGCCGAGGCGGAACCCGAGGCCGAGGCGGAACCGGAAGCCGAGGAATCGGAGGCCGACGAGCCCGAAGCCGAAGAGCCGCAAGATGATTCGGAGCCGCCCGAACCGGACGAACCCGCGGCCGAGGAGCAGCAGGCCGAGCCCGCGACGGACGCCGACGAAACCCCCGCCGATGACACCGGTTCAACCCGGCGGCGGCTGAACTTCCGGCTGAGGACCCGACGCCGCGGCTGACGGCCAAAACTCTTCGGCGGGCGGGGACCGGATCTGGCATGCTGAAATCGTGACTGACCAGCCGTGGAACGACGCCACCCCGTCGGGCCCGCCGCCGCAGCAGCCGGGATATCAGCCCGGATATCCGCCGCAGTACCCGCAACATCCCGCGGCTGGCCCTTACTACGACCCGGCGGCGCCCTATGGCCGGCATCCGGTGACCGGGCAACCGTTTTCGGACAAATCGAAAACCGTCGCGGGCCTGCTGCAGCTGCTCAGCCTGATCGGCGTCGGCGGCATCGGGCGCTTCTACATCGGTGACATCGGGATCGGCGTCGCACAGCTGCTGGTGGGCTGGCTCACCTGTGGAATCGGACTGATCTGGCCGATCGTCGACGCGATTCTGATGTTGACCGGCAACGTCCCCGACTCACAGGGACGCCCGCTGCGCGATGGCACCTGATTCCTCATCGCGCGTGCCGGACGCCACGCACCGTCACCGGACCGCCGTCGCGGCGGGCACCGGGGTGTTGCTGGCCGGCGCGCTCGGCTATGTCGGCCTGGTCGACCCACACAACGTGAATTCGGTGTATCCGCTGTGCCCGTTCAAGTGGCTCACCGGCTGGAATTGTCCCCTCTGCGGTGGCCTGCGCATGACGCACGACCTGCTGCACGGTGACCTGATGGCCACCATCAACGACAACGTCTTCCTGCTGTTCGGTATCCCGATGCTGGCCGGATGGATCCTGCTTCGCCGCCGCACCGGCCGGTCGGTCCTGCCGATGCCGGCGGTGGTGACCGTCGTGGTCGCGGCGATCGCCTGGACGGTACTGCGCAATCTTCCGGGTTTCCCGTTGGTGCCGACCGTCCTCAGCGGGTAGCCGCAGTCCGTCGAGTCGGTTAACTCGGGCTGCGATCGCCTAGCACGACTATGCTGGGTCGCCGTGAGTAGACGCGGGAAGATCGTCTGCACCCTTGGCCCTGCAACCAACTCGGACGAGATGATTCTGGCGCTGGTGGAGGCCGGAATGGACGTCGCCCGAATGAACTTCAGCCACGGCGATTACGCCGACCACAAGGCTGCCTACGACCGCGTGCGGGCCGCCTCGGACACCACCGGGCGCGCGGTCGGCGTGCTCGCCGACCTGCAGGGCCCGAAGATCAGGCTCGGGCGCTTCGCGACGGGATCGACGTTCTGGGCCGACGGGGACACGGTCCGGATCACCGTCGCGGACTGCGAAGGCACCCACGACCGGGTCTCGACCACCTACAAGAAGTTGGCCAAGGACGCCACGGTCGGTGACCGCGTCCTGATCGACGACGGCAAGGTGGGCCTCGTCGTCGACGCCATCGACGGCGACGACGTCGTCTGCACCGTCGTCGAGGGCGGCCCGGTCAGCAACAACAAGGGCATCTCGCTGCCCGGCATGAACGTCTCCGCCCCCGCCTTGTCCGAAAAGGACATCGAGGATCTGACCTTCGCGCTGAACCTGGGCGTCGACCTGGTCGCGCTGTCGTTCGTCCGCTCGCCGTCCGACGTCGAGCTGGTGCACGAGGTGATGGATCAGATCGGGCGGCGGGTACCGGTGATCGCCAAGCTGGAGAAGCCCGAGGCCGTCGACAACCTGGAAGCCATCGTGCTGGCCTTCGACGCCATCATGGTGGCCCGCGGCGACCTGGGCGTCGAGCTGCCGCTGGAAGAGGTGCCGCTGGTGCAGAAGCGGGCCATCCAGATCGCCAGGGAGAACGCCAAACCCGTCATCGTGGCGACCCAGATGCTGGACTCGATGATCGAAAGCTCGCGCCCCACCCGCGCCGAGGCGTCCGACGTCGCCAACGCCGTGCTCGACGGCACCGACGCGGTGATGCTGTCCGGCGAGACGTCGGTGGGCAAGTATCCGCTGGCGGCGGTCCGCACGATGGCGCGCATCATCTGCGCGGTGGAGGAGAATTCCACCGCCGCCCCGCCGTTGGCGCACGTGCCGCGCACCAAGCGGGGAGTGATCTCCTACGCCGCCCGCGACATCGGCGAGCGCCTGGACGCCAAGGCGCTGGTCGCATTCACCCAATCCGGCGACACAGTGAAGCGGTTGGCGCGGCTGCACACCCCGCTGCCGCTGCTCGCCTTCACCGCGTGGCCCGAGGTGCGCAGCCAACTCGCGATGACCTGGGGTACCGAGACGTTCATCGTCCCGATGATGACGTCGACCGACGGCATGATCCGCCAGGTCGACAAGTCGCTGCTCGAGCTCGGTCGCTACAAGCGCGGGGACCTGGTGGTCATCGTCGCGGGCGCGCCGCCGGGCACAGTAGGCTCGACCAACCTGATCCATGTGCACCGGATCGGGGAGGACGACGTCTAAGGAGCTGAGGAGTGCCCGTGCCGGCTGGCAACGATTTCGAGGAACTGCTAGCCCTGCTCGATCTGAACTGCATCTCCGAAAATCAGTTCGTCGGCTCCCATCCCAGCAAGAACCCGATGCGCACGTTCGGCGGCCAGCTCATGGCGCAGTCGTTCGTCGCGAGCAGCCGCACGCTGGCTCAGGACGATCTGCCGCCCAGCGCGCTCTCGGTGCACTTCATCAACGGCGGCGACATCACGAAGGACATCGAATTCCATGTGACGCGCCTGCGCGACGAGCGGCGGTTCGCCAACCGGCGCGTCGACGCCGTGCAGGACGGGATCCTGCTGTCCACGGCGCTGATCTCCTACATGTCGGGCGGCCCCGGCCTCGAGCACGGCGTCGACCCGCCGCAGGTCGCCTCGCCGCACGCGCAGCCGTCGCTCGCCGAGCTGTTGCGCGGCTACGAAAAGATCGTGCCGCACTTCGTCAATGCCCTGCAGCCGATCGAATGGCGCTTCACCAACGATCCCTCGTGGGTCATGCGCGACAAGGGCGAGCGGCTGCCCCATAACAGGGTCTGGATGAAGGCGCTGGGTGCGTTGCCCGACGACCCGGTGCTGCACACCGCGACCATGTTGTTCTCCTCGGACACCACGGTGCTGGACTCGGCCATCACCACGCACGGGCTGTCCTGGGGCTTTGACCGCATCTTCGCGGCGTCCGCCAACCATTCGGTGTGGTTCCACCGACAGGTCGATTTCAACAACTGGGTGTTGTACTCGACGTCCTCGCCGGTGGCCGCGGATTCCCGCGGGCTCGGCACCGGCCATTTCTTCGACCGCTCCGGGCAGGTCGTCGCCACGGTGGTGCAGGAGGGCGTGCTGTTATATTTCCCGGCTTCCGGACGATAGACAGGTCACAGTGCGGCATACCCGCAGGAAAACCGCCTGATTTGCGCCCACTCGGGCCGTGATCGGGCGTAAGTTCCAATCAGCCGGGTATTCGCTGCGAAGGCGGTGATCAGGCCGCCAAGCTGGACTTATCGCATCGGGAGGTGAGAGTGAACGGGCCCGTTGACGTCGCAGCCAAACCCCGCGCGGGGGAACGCGTTGTCGTCCACGTCGATTCACGGGCCGCGCGCTGGGTTGGGGCGCTGGCCATGCTGTGCGCGGCCGGGTGGTTGATCCTCATCTTGGCGCGCCACCACCAACAGCCTTACTGGCACTACTCCGACCGGCTGGGCTGGTCGCTGACGGTCCTGGGCGCGGTGGCCTTCATCGCGCGCGGCATCTTCCTGGGCCGTCCGGTGACGGCCATGCACGCCGTCGCCGCGGCGCTTTTCGTGGTGGCGGGGCTGGGCGCGCACGTGCTGTCCTTCGACCTGCTCGGGGACTTGCTGATCGTTGGCTCCGGGATGGTGCTGATGTGGCCGACCACCGCGCACCCGCGGCCCGAGGACCTGCCCCGCATCTGGAAGTTGATCGATGCCAGCACCGACGACCCGCTGGCCCCGTTCACCATGCAGACGGGCAAGTGCTACCACTTCACGCCGGACGGCACCGCCGCGCTGGCGTATCGGACCCGGCTGGGTTACGCCGCGGTCGGTGGCGACCCCGTCGGCGACGCAGCGAAGTTCCCCGAGTTGGTCGCCGACTTCGCCGCCATGTGCCACACCCACGGGTGGCGGATCGCGGTGGTCGGGTGCAGCGAGCGCCGACTCGGCCTATGGCGCGACCCGGCGGTGCTCGGGCAAACGTTGCGCGCGATACCGATCGGGCGCGACGTCGTCGTCGACGTGGCGAGCTTCGAGATGGAGGGACGCAAGTTCCGCAACCTGCGGCAGGCGGTGAAGCGCACCCACAACTTCGGCGTCACCACCGAGATCGTGGACGAGCAGCAACTCGACGAGAAACTGCTTGCCGAGCTCACGGACGTGGTGCGCTCCTCGCCCAGCGGCGCTCATTATGATCGCGGCTTCTACATGAACCTCGACGGCGTGCTGGAGGGCCGGTTCCCGGGCATCCGGCTGATCATCGCCAGGGACGCCTCGGGCCGGGTGCAGGGTTTTCATCGGTACGCGACCGCCGGCGGGGGCAGCGACGTCAGCCTCGACGTGCCGTGGCGTCGCCGCGGGGCGCCCAACGGCATCGACGAGCGGCTCAGCGTCGACATGATCATGGCCGCGAAAGAAGCTGGTGCGCAACGGGTATCGCTGTCGTTCGCGGCGTTTCCGGAGATCTTCGAGGACAAGGACCGCGGCCGGGTCCAGCGGGTGTTCTACCGGCTGATCCACGTGCTCGACCCGCTGATCGCGCTCGAGTCGCTGTACCGCTACGTGCGCAAGTTCCACGCGATGGACGCCCGGCGCTACGCGGTGATCTCGATGACCCAGCTGGTCCAGTTGGTGGTCGTGCTGTTGACGCTGGAGTTCACGCCGCGCCGGCGGCACCTGTGAGCGACGGGCTGTGCGGTGACGCGAAGCGCGCAGCCGCCTCGGAAGAGACGCGGCGGCCGGGCAGGCTATTGCGGTGCAACAGGCCTCGACGGCGTGAACACGACTGGCATCGATTCCAATCCACTGACGAAATTCGCTGGACGCCGGGGTAATTCGGCGCTGTCGGCGAGGCGCAGGTCGGGCAGACGGTCCAGCACCCGGGCGAGCATCAGCGAGAGCTCCAGCCGCGCCAACTGGTTGCCCAGGCAGAAGTGGGTTCCAAAGCCGAATGCGAGGTGATTGTTCGGGTTTCGGTCTATCCGAAAGTTTTCGGGGTCACCGAAAACCGTCTCGTCGAAGTTGGCCGACTCGAACAAGAGCATGATCTTTTCGCCGGTCTGCAGCCGCACACCGTGGAACTCGGTTTCTGTTGTGAGGGTGCGGCACATGTTCTTGATCGGCGACGTCCACCGCAGCATTTCCTCGACCGCCCAGGGCAGCAGGCTCGGGTCGTTGCGCAGCCCTTCCCATTGGTCGCGGTGCCGCAGCAACTGTTCGATCCCGCCGGAGAGGGTGTGGCGGGTGGTTTCATCGCCGCCGATGAGGATCAGCAGTGACTCGTAAATGAGTTCGTCGTCCGACAGCCTACGGCCGTCGATTTCGGCGTTGGCCAGCACGCTGAACAGGTCATCCGTCGGGCGGCTCCGGCGTTCGACGATGGCGTCCCTGGCGAACGATGTGTACGCGGCGAATGCGTCCATCACCGCTTGCACCGACGCCTCGTCGTCCGGCGCGCTGGGGCCGCCCACCAACGCTTCCGACCACTTCAGCAGCGTCGCGCGCTCCTCGGGCAAAACGCCCAGCATGTCACCGATCACCGCCATCGGCAGCGGCGCGGCGATGTCGCGGACAAGGTCGCAGGTTCCTGATTCGCAGACGTCGTCGATCAGGGCGTCGCACATCCGCAGGATTGCCGGCGCCTTGTTCCGTACCCTCTTGCCGGTGAAGGCGGCGCTGACCAGCTTGCGCCGCAGCAGATGTTCGGGATCGTCCATGTCGATCATGTAGGGCATCCGCGCGAATGCGGGTCGGATGCCGCCGGCATTGGAGAAGAGCTGCGGATTGCGCTCGGCGTCGATAACGGCCTGATAGGTGGCTGCCGCGGCCAGTCCGGTGGCGTCGCGGAAGACCGGCTGATTCTGACGCATCCAGCGATAGGCTTCGCGGGCACGCCCGCCGGAGTAGAAGTGGCCGTCGGTCAGGTCGATATCAAGTGTGTTCGGTTTCGCCCCCATGTGGGCTAACGTTATGCACCCCAAGCGAACTCGTCTAGCCAAAGTACGCGTCGCGGCAGCCGGAAAACGCGGCTACCCGTTGCGGCGTAACGTCTTCGACGGCGGCTCGCCGTAGCGTGCGGCGTGGGCAGCGGCGAACCGGCCGAGATTGGTGAATCCCCATCGGTACGCCACCGATGCAACCGTGACCGTCGAGGGGTCGGAGTCCAGCAGCGCTTGGTGGGCCCGGCGCAGCCGCACGTCACGCAGATACGACATCGGCGGCGTTGCCAGATGCCGTTGAAAGCCCTGCTGCAATGAACGGACGCTCGTGTGACAACGAGTCGCGATCTCGGACAGCGTCAACGGCAAATGCGCTTCCTCTTCGATGATTTCGACCGCGGCGCGGATAGCGCGAGGTGCGGCGAGCCGCTCGTGCCCCGACAGGGCGTCACGGTGCGGGTGCTCGGCGGCCAGCAGGAACCCCCGTACCAGGCTCTCCGCGAATGGCAATCCGACCATTGGCTGCCGGAGCAGGCCGTCCGCGCGGAAAAGCTGTTGCTTGAACAGCAACAGCATCTCGATCCAGCTTCGGGTCGATTCCGCCGTGGTCGGCAGCACGGGATTGACGTCGATAGGCGGCGTCACAGGACGACCGAGGGTATCGCTGAGTGCGTCGTGCAACGTGCATGCGTCGATCCGGAAACAGGTCACCTTGGTTGCCGCCACCCAGCGCACGGCCCCCAGGCCATGGGGCGCGTACACGGTGGCGCTGCCGGGACCGGCCGTACTGGGCAAGCCTTGCTGAACCCGTTCCGCGCGGCCCGCTTCCAGCACGAGCACCCGATACGCGCTGCACTCCGCACCGTTATCCATCCAGGTGTCCGAGCCGACCACGAAATCGGACACCGTGACCGCGCCCACCTGGCCGAGCCGCTGAACGACTGAAAACAATTCCGGATCCGTCCTCAGATTCAGGTGTGGGTGACCGCAGCAGGCGAGCGCGAAATCATCGAAACTCTTCGGCGTCCCCCACGCGCACGCGTGCGAAACATGCTCTGCCCCTTTGTTCTCGACATCCTCGGCTTGTCTCGTTTGCATCTGCCTCCCACCCGTGCACGACAACGCTATCCCCATCGATAGTGCCCCCAACCCGCCGACGTGGCGAACCGGCGTCATCCGTCCAAAAGCGTGCGCATTCCGGCCAAAGTGGGCGTGGCGGTCGTCTCATGCGAGGGTCGCCTCGAGCGCGACGTGGCTGCCCGAGCCGCGAACGATGCGCCGCACCGAGAATCCCGCACGCGCCATGAGATCTGACCATTCGGCTCGGCTGCGTTGCCGTCCGCCCACCATCGCAAGCATGATGATGTCGACGGCAGTGCCGGGATCGGGAACATCGGCGTCGGGATCCACCATGTCGATCACCACCAGGCGCGCGTCGGTTGGTGCGGCGGCTTTGACGTTGGCGAGGATCCGCAGGGCGTAAGCGTCGCTCCAGTCCTGCAGGATTGCGGACAAGACGTAGACGTCGGCTGCCGGCACCTGTTCGAAAAAGTCTCCGGCGACGATGTCCACCCGATCATCCAGACCTGCCGCGCGTAGTGTGCGATGCGCCGCCGCGACCGAGGCGGGAAGGTCGTAGACGATGCCGCGTCGTTCGGGCCGGCCGGTGAGCAGCTCGACCAGCAACGAGCCGTCTGCCCCGCCGATGTCGGCGACGACCTCGCCGCCGGGCAGGTCGTAGTTGTCGAGCAGGTCACCGCGTGCACCGCGCGTGAAGCATGCCATCGCCTCGTTCTGTAACTGCGCCAGGTCCGGGTCGTCGTTGATCCACTCGAAGAAGGGTTTGCCAAAGAACGACCGCGCAGCGGGTTTGCCGGTACGCACCGCTTGAAGCAGATCGCCGAACGCGCAGTAGTGCGTTTGCCGAAAGTAGCGGGCCACCTGCCGCAGCGAGGTACCCGAGCCGCCATCGGCGAGAGTACGCCCCAGATCGGTGATCTCGACGGTGCCGGCCCAGATACGGAAAATCCCGTGCTGGGCGAGAAACCGAATGATGCGGCCGAGCGAGTGGGTGTCGGCTCCCACGGTGGCCGCGAGGTCGTCGAGCTGCCGGGATCCGTTCGATAGCGCGGTCGATACGTCGAGCTCCGCGACGGCGAAAACGGCTTGAGACAACGCGAACCCGCTCATCAGCTCAAGCATTTTCGCTGTCGTTGCCCCGCGGTCGGCCATTCTTACTCCTCGTGGTCGCGCCGCAGGAATAACGAGGCTCGAACGGCCGCGGTTCTGTGCCCGCGATCGAGATTCCCGATGAGCGCCATTCGATCTGCCATTTGCCGCGTTCGCGCTCACGGGTGAAGATGGACGGATGCGGGCCTCCTCGCTCATCCGCGACGCAACGGCCCTCGTGTGATGGCGGTGTTCAACGAGAGTGTGCGAGCCAAACTGGATGCCAACCGGCGCAATTGGGATGCGCGGGCACCGATCCACGCGGCAAGCCGGTTCTACGGGATCGGCCACCGCGACCCGGTGAGCTGGTTCGCCGCGTTCGAGTGGCGCGACCTCGGCCCGCTGCCGGGGCGCGAGATCGCGCACCTGCAATGCCATTTGGGCGCCGAGACGATGGCGTTCGCGTTGAAAGGTGCGGCGCGCGCCACGGGCCTCGATTTCTCGAGTGTCTCCGTGCGTGAGGCGCGTCGGGTTGCCCGTGCGGCCGGCTTGGCGATCGACTACGTGTGCGCCGACGTCTACGACGCGGTCGACGCTTTGGGGGCGCATCGATTCGACATCGTTTACACCGGAAAGGGCGCGGTTTGTTACCTACCCGACTTGACGCGTTGGGCCGAAACGGTTTTCCGCCTGCTCGTACCCGGCGGCTTTCTCTATCTCGTCGAGTTCCATCCGCTGCTCAACGCGCTCGGACCCACGCCGACGCCCGGGGTGTCCGATGACCTGACGATCCGCCACGATTATCTCGGTGGGGGGGGTGCCGTCGAACGCGACGGCTCGCACAGCTACACCGACGGCCCCGCATTGGCCGGCGACACGCTGCACTTCGAGTGGCCACACGGGCTGGGGGAAGTTGTCACCGCCGTCGCGGCGGCCGGGTTGTCCGTCGAACGCCTTATCGAGACACGCCAGCTACCGTGGCCGCGCTGGTCGGACATGGTGCGGACGCACGAAGGGTGGTGGGCACTACCGGCCGACGAGCCCCGTTTCCCGCTCATGTACGCGCTCAAGGCCGCCAAATCGCGTAACGGCGATCACCTGATGCCGCCTTATTCGGCGGACCCGGGACACTGAACTGGGCGCACAGCGGGATGGCGTAGTCACGTTCGCGGCGCGATAGTGCCTCCCGCTTGCGCCGACTTCAGCGCCTGCATATCGGCGATGACAACGGTTTGCTCTTCCAGACGAATCCAACCGCGCTGCGCAAACTCACGTAATGCCGAGTCTGCGACGTGCGGAGCCACGCCCACTAGAAGGGCGAAGTCCGTCAATGCCATGTCGTGCTCCACCCGCACCAGTTCGCCGTCCCGGCGACCAAATCGCCTGCTCAGCATCAGCAGTCGGCTCGCGGTGCGGCTTCGAGCATCGGCCAGGGCGAAGTCAACCATTGCGCTCGCCGTCTGTTTCGCCCACCGGGCAAACAGTCGCAACAGTTGTTCGCCGATCTCTGGCCGTTCGGCCATCCAGGTCAGCAGTTGACTGCGCGCGATCGGCACGGCTTCAACCTCCGTGAGTGCCGCGAGGGTGAAACCGCTGGAGTCGGGATCGAAAAGGGTTTTCGCGCCGAATATTTGGGAGGGGCCAAGGATCGTCAGCCCGATCTGGTATCCCTCGGCACGCCGGAAAGTGAGCTCGATCTTTCCGGAGATGATGACGTAGACGTGGCCGTGGAAGCCGCATTGCGCGTCGATAACGTGTCCCGGCGGGAATCGAACGGGCTCTAGGCGCTTGGACAATTCGGATACCACTGCTGGATCGGTCCTGGCGAAGATGCCCGATGCGATCAACGCGTCGTAGACGTCGCCGCTGCCTGAAACTCCCAGCCTGCGCACACCGTTGAAGCTAAAAGGGGAAGCGGCGCCGACCAAGCCGCTGCGCGCAGCCTGCCGGCCGCACTGCGACGACTCTGCGTTATCCGGCTAGCGCGCCACGGAATTCGTCTCGAAGCCCAACCCGGGGTGGGTCATCCGCTCAGCGGCGGGTCACGAGGGCCGGCTCGCGGCAGCGATGACCGCTTCTTCTAACGCAGCGACGAGGTGCCCGATGTCGCGGCGCCGCGATGCCGCAGGCCACACGACCCAGGTGCGGCGGATCAACGGATCGCCCTCCAACGCGTACCAGTGGACGCTGCTCGGCAGCGTGCGGTGCCAATTCGCAGGCGCCAGGGTGAATTTGCCGGTGGCGCTAACTGCCGCCAATTTGACTTCGGGAATGAGGTCTTGTGTGTGTGACTGCACGGATCCCGGATCGACGCCGTGACTGCGCAGGATCGACGTCACCTCGTCATACCAGGCCGGGCTGCCTTCTCGCGGGAATCCCAGCCATTGCATACGCGCGAGGCGGTCCAGACGGATGGGACCGTCCGCAAAGTCGAGGGCGCGCGCGTCTTCGTCGCTCACCAGAACCCCGAGTGGCTCCGCGAAAACCAATGAGGCGTCTAGCGATTCATCTGTGGGGCGTTCCCGCACGAGCCCGAAGTCGAGGTCACCGTTGCGTAGTGCGCGTATCTGCGCGGCGGTCGACATATGCCGCACTTCGACGACGCTTTGCGGGTAGGCCGACGCCATCGAGGCCAGCGCCCCCGAGAGTGGCTCAGCCGGCATCTCCATCGGCACGCCGAGTCGCAGCGATCGCCGCCCATCCGTGGTGTGCGCTGTCATCGCGCTCAGCGCTTGTTCGTAGCGGGCGATGACGGCCCGCGCTTCCTTCAGCAGGGTCAACCCCGCCGCGGTAGGGGTGACACCGACGTTGCTGCGGCGCAGCAACTGAACATCGAGTTGCTTCTCCAACGCTTGGATAGTTTGAGACAGCGTGGGTTGGCTGAGGTGGAGTCGGCGCGCTGCGGCCGACAGGCCACCCTCCTCTACCACCGCGACGAAGACCCGCAGCTGCTCGATGTCCACACCGACATTCAACAACGGAGATGCCTGCGTCGGCGTTATGCCCTTCAGTTTGTGCTAAGCCGGTCAAACCGCGGAGCCGCCGCCGTCGACGTAGAGCGTCGACCCGGTCACGTAGCTGGCGCGTGGCGAGGCCAGGAAGAGCACCGCTTGGGCGATCTCCTCCGGACGCGCGGTGCGGCGCAGCGGCAGCCCCGCGGCGATGTCTTCAATCGATTCGCCCCACTCGGCTAGCACTCCGGGCGTGCGCGTGGGCCCGGGCGAGACGCTGTTCACCCGCACGCCCTGGGCGCCGAATTCGGCCGCCCAGGTCCGCGTCAGCGAAGCCAGTGCCGCCTTGGTGGCGCCGTACACCGACGCTCCAGGCATCCCTTTGACCGCTGCCAGCGAGGTGACATTGATGATGGAACCGCGTCCGCGCTCCAGCATGCCTTTGGCCATCTCGGCGACGAGGAAGTAGGTTGCGCGCACGTTGGTGTCGAACATCGCCTCGAACGAGGCCAGACCCTGCGAGATGGTGGGCGCGACCGGGAACGCACCGGCGTTGTTGACCAGGATGTCCACCTGCCCGGCCTCGCGGGCCAGTGCGGACACCGAGGCCAGGTCGGCCAGATCGGTCGGCACGAACGTCGCCGCGGCGCCGACCTCTTTCGCCGCTGCGGCACCTCGCTCGTGATCTCGCCCGGCGATGACGACGCGTGCCCCCTCGGCGGCCAACAGCTTGGCCACCTCCAAACCGATGCCGGCTGTGCCTCCGGTGACGACGGCTGTATGTGCTTCCAGTTCCAAACTCATAGCCCTATCAAATGCGCGACGCGACCCGGATCATTCATCGGCGCCATACCGATTGACGATGGCGCCGATAGGCGACGCCCATACCCTCCGTTGGCGCAGCATGTCAGGATCCCAAGGCAGCGGACGACAATCGTCTTGCGCGCCTGACAGATCGGGGATAGTGCGGTGCGATGCGTGGAGGCGCTCGAAGCCGTGGCCGCCTACCTGTACGGCACAGCGAACCCAACCAGCAGCGGAGAACTGGAAGACCACATCAAGCAGTGCCATCCCTGCGAGGACTACGTGGCGCGCTTCGCGCACGTCCTGCTAGCCGTCGACGCCATCAGCGGCGACGATCTCAGTCCCCAGGTGCGCAACCGACTTGCCTCCGTCGCGATTCAGCGTTCTCAGCTCCGTCCGGGGTGACGTGAGAGCCGGCTTGCTTGAGTTGTACGAAGTGTCAGGAAGGAGTGCTGGATGCATGTATCGGGTGTTTCGGCGGGACTCGTTGCCGAGTCGTCGTTTTGACCGCGGCCGAGATCACGCGGAGGCTCGCTGACTACCGGGCCTCCGGCGAGGTGTTCACCGCCGATGGGATTTCCTCTTTCGCACTCGATGCCGGTCCGCGAGACGCTCCCACCGTAATGTGCGTGCACGGCGTTCCGGCGTCGGCGTATTTGTATCGCAAAGTCGTGCCGGAGTTGGCTTCGCGCGGTCTGCGCGCCGTCGCCGTGGACTTACCCGGACTGGGATTCGCCGAGCGGCCGGCCGAGGCCGATTACACCTGGACCGGACTCGGCCGGTGGATGCTATCCGCGATTAATGCGCTCGGCCTCGACCGCTTTCATTTGCTACTTCACGATATCGGCGGACCCATCGGCTTCGAGGTGGCCAATGCCGTGCCAGAACGTGTGCTGTCGATGACCCTGCTGAACACGATCATCGAAGTGCAGAACTTCCATCGGCCCTGGCCGATGGAACCGTTCGCGCATCGCGGCGTAGGGGAGGCCTGGCTGGCATCACTCCGATTCCCGGGCACGTTTACGTCGATCATGCGGGCTGTCGGGGTCAGCCGCCACGTTAGGAACGACGAGCTCGGTTGCTGGCTGCCACTGCTGTTCGGAGACGATGGTGGCAAGGCATTCCTGAAGATAATGCGTGGATTTGAGCTCACCGCCGCCAAGCAGCGGTCCTATCTCGATGCGGTTCACGGCCGGCCCTACCCCGTGCAAATCGTGTGGGGGGAACGTGACCGGATGCTTTCGTGGCGGCGTTACGGCATCGCTGCCCAGCGCGCCGCCGGGGTCTCGGACGCAACCTTGTTGCCGGCCAAGCACTTCCTGCAGGAGGACTGCCCCGAAGAGATTGCCGCCGCGGTACACCGTCTCGCGGAAATCGCCGACTGATGCCGATGTCCTTGCGGGTCAAACGGATTCGGCGCACTCGATTTGTAATTCCCGGCAACCAATCGCGTTGGGTAGGTGGTGGGTAGCCACCACGACGGTGCGGTCGGCGGACATAAGACCGTTCGGCCCCAGTAGATCGCACAAGACCCGTTCGGCGTCGGCCGCGTCGAGGTGCTCGGTGGGTTCGTCGAGCAGGACGATCCGGGCGGGTGAGATCACGGCCCGCGCCAACAGCAGCCGTCGGCGCTGGCCCGCCGAGAGCGCCTGCGCACCACCGGTCAACCCGGTGGAGAGGCCTTCGGGCAGTCCGGCGAGCCAGCCGCCCAGGCCGACCCCGCCCAGCGCCGCCAGCAGTTCGTCGTCGGCGCAGTCGCCGCGGGCGACCAGCAGGTTGTCCCGGACCGTGGTGGCGAAGACGTGTGCGTCTTCGGCGAAAAAGCTGACGGCCCTGTGTAGTTCGTCTTCATCGAACCGGCCGATGTCGACACCGTCCAGCGTCACGCGCCCTTCGAGCGGGGGGATCAGCCCGGCGAGCGTCATCAGCAACGTGGTCTTGCCCGAACCGCTGGCGCCGGTGACGGCCAGCCGGGAACCGGGCGGCAGATCGAGCCGCACGCTGGCCGGGTTGCCCGAATCCGCGTGGCCCGAACGGATGTCGACGGACAGCGCGCCGGTGCCGTCGGGCACCGGCTGGCCGGGCTCCTTCGGGCGCTCCGGGGGAGCGAGGTCGAGGAGGCGACGCGCCGCTATCCGCGACCGCGTCAGCTGGACGGCGGCGGCGGGCAGGGGAGTCGTCGCCTCGAACGCGGACAGCGGCAACAACATCAGGACGGCCAACGTGGTGGGCGCGACCGTGTGCGCCAACCCGATCCCGGCCACCGCCGCTCCGAGGACGCTGGCCCCGATCGCCGCGGTGGGCATCGCCTCGGCGATGGCCGCCGGTCGTGCAGCGGCGTCGAGGGCGTCGGCCCAGGCGCGGTGGCGGCGTTGCGCGTCGGCGATGACGCCGGGCAGGGCGCCCGCGACGCGCAGCTCTGGGGCGTGTTCGAGGGCGATCATCGCCGACGTATCACGGTCGGAATGGTGTTGGCGGGCAACCTCTTCCTGCGTCGCGGCGGCCTTGCCCGCCAGTCGCGGGGCAATGTAGCCGGCGATCAGCAGGCACGCCGCCAGCACCGCGGCGGCCGGCAGCGAGATGGCCGCGACGACCGCGGTCGCCGCCAGCGCGAGCACCGCGGCGACGGCGATCGGCACCACCGCGCGCACCAGCACGTTGGCCAGCTCGTCGACGTCGGCGCCCACCCTGGCCACCAGCTCACCGCTGTGCAGGCGGACCGCGGCCGCCGCGGGGCCGCGGGCGAGCCGGTGATAGATCTGTGCCCGGGCGGTGCCTGCCGCCCGCAGCGCGGTGTCGTGGGTGGCCAGCCGCTCGCAGTAGTGCAGCACGCCACGCGAGATCGCGAACGTGCGAACCGCCACGACGGCGACGGACAGGTCCACCACGGGCGGCATCTGCCAGGCCCGCGTGATCAGCCAGGCCGAAACCCCGGCCAGCGCAAGGGCGCTGCCCAGTGACAGCACGCCAAGCGCGACGGCCGCGAGCATTCGTGGCACCCGCGGGCGCAACAGGCCGGCGGTGGCGAGGAGATCAGACCGCGGCATGGCGGACCTCCGCGTCGGCGGCCACCTCGACGACCCGGTCACCGATTGCGACGACGGGTGCACGGTGCCCGACGACCACCACCGTCGCGCCGGAGCGCGCGCGCTCGACGATGGCCCGCAGCACCCGCTGTTCGGTGCGCGCGTCCAGGTGAGCGGTGGGCTCGTCGAGCAGCAGCACCGGGGCCGGCGAGCCGAGTGCCCGGGCCAGGCCCAGCCGTTGGCGCTGGCCCAGCGACAACCCGACGCCGCCGCGGCCGAGCACGGTTTCCATCCCGTCGGGCAGGTCGGCCAGCACGGTGTCGAAACCCGATGCGGCGCAGGCCTCGTCGAGATCGCCGAGCGTTCCCAGCAGGTTCAGGTTGTCGCGCACGGTGCCGGGGACGAGGACCGGCCGCTGCGGCAGCCAGGACAGCTGTCGCCACCACGCGGCGCGGTCCAGGTCGGCGACGTCGGTTCCGGCCACGGTGATCCGGCCGGAGGACGGCGCGGTGAGGCCGGCGATCACCTGCAGCGTGGTGCTCTTGCCGGCGCCGTTGTGCCCGGTCAGCACCGTGACCCGACCGGGCTCGAGCACCGCGGTCAGGTCGCGGGGCGCGTGGCCGTCGCGGCCCAGCACGCTGAGGTCCTCGATGCGGATCTGCTTGCGCCGCGCATCCACGGTCTGGCTTCGCGCCGTCGGTGCCGGGGGCTCGCCGATGAGGGTGAACGCCTTGTCGGCGGCGGTCCTACCCTCTTGGGCGGCATGGAATTCCACGCCGATGCGCCGAAGTGGCCAGTAGACGTCGGGCGCCAGCAGCAGCACGGTCAGACCGGTGGTCAGGGTCATCTCACCGAACAGCAGGCGAAGGCCGATGCCGACCGCGATCAGCGCCACGCCGAGCGTGGCCAGCAATTCGAGCACCAGCGCCGACAGGAAGGCGATCCGCAGTGTCGCCATCGCCGAACGCCGGTGGGCGGCAGCCAGTTCGGCGATCCGGTGTTCCGGGCCGTGGCCGCGGCCCAGCGCGCGCAGCGTCGGGATGCCGGCGATCAGGTCCAGCAGCCGGGCCTGCAGGGTCGTCATGGCCTCCAGTGCCGCCGCCGAACGGTCGGCGGTCGCCATCCCGATCAGCACCATGAAGACCGGGATCAGCGGCAGGGTGATCAGCACGATCACCATCGATTTCGGGTCGTACAGCGCGATCACGGCGACGGTCGCCGGGGTCAAGATCGCGGCGAGCAGCAAGGTGGGCAGGTATCCGGTGAAGTAGGGCCGCAACCCGTCGAGGCCGCGCGTCACCACGACGGCGGCGGCATCGCGCTGCGCGGCGATTTCTGCCGGTTGCCGAGCCGTCACTGCGTCCAGCACCTGCCCGTTGAGGTCGGCGATGACCGCGCCGGCCCCGCGCTGTCCCAGGCGGGCCTGCAGCCAGTGCGTCACCGTGCGAATGACCCACAGCGCCAACAGGATTGACAGGGGACCCAGCCAGGCGCGCAAGCCACGCGCCGGGTGATCGCCGATGACGCGGGCCACGACGCCGGCCAGGACGATCGCTGAGGCGATCGCGCAGCCGGAGATCACCACCCCGCAACCCACCGCGGCGACCAGGTAGCGCCGCAACGCGGTCGACGCCCGCCACAGCCGCGGGTCCAGCGGCGCTCGTGATGCGGTTGCGCTCAGGACGCACGCCTCGCCAGGCCGACGGGGGCCGGTATCCGCTCGGACGAGATCCGTTGCCGGAACACCCAATACGTCCATGCCTGGTACACGACCGTCAGCGGAGCCATGATCGCCGTCACCCAGGTCATGATCTTGAGGGTGTAGGGGGTCGACGAGGCGTTGTAGATCGTCACGCTCCACTGGCTGTTCAGCGTCGAGGGCACCAGGTTCGGGTACAACGAGCCGAACAACAGAATCACCACGGCCGCCACCACCAGGGCGGTACTGGTGAAGGCCCAGCCCTCCGACGCGCGCCGCCACACCAGCAGCACGGCCGCCAGCTGGGCGATGACCGCGACCCCCAGCACGAGCCAGGTCCAGCCCTTGCCGTGCGCCAGCTGCGTCCAAAGCCCAAAGGCCGCAACCAGTCCCGTGGCCGGCAACGACAACCACACGGCGAACCGGTGCGCTTCGTCCCGGATGGTGCCCGAGGTCTTCAACCCGACGAACACCGCGCCGTATTGCAGGAACAGCCCGGCGGTGGCCAGGCCGCCCAGCAGCGTGTAGGGGTTGAGCACATCGGTGATCGACGGGTTGACGTGGCCGGCCGCGTCCACCGGCAGCCCGCGGACCAGGATGGCGAAGGCGACGCCCCACAGGATGGCGGGCAGCCACGACCCGGCGGCGATCCCGAAATCGGCCCAGCGGCGCCATTTCGTGTCGTCGATCTTGCCGCGCCATTCGATCGACACGGAGCGCACGATCATGCCGAACAGGATCGCCAGTAGCGGCAGGTACAGCGTGGAGAACACGGTGGCATACCAGCCGGGAAAGGCGGCGAACATCGCCGCGCCGGCCGTGATCAGCCAGACCTCGTTGCCGTCCCACACCGGCCCGATGGTGTTGAGCGCCGTGCGGCGATGTAGCTCCGGGTCGCCCACGCCGAAGCGGGCGAACGGTTCCATCAGCATGCCCACGCCGAAGTCGAAGCCCTCGAGGATGAAGAAACCGAGGAACAGCATCGCGATGATGCCGAACCACAACTGTTGCAATGCCACCGGTCAGCTCCTTAGTACGCGAACGAAAGTGGCGCCACGTCGTCCTCGCTGGGCGCTTGGGGCGGTGCCGGTTCGGCGTCGTGTTCCTGTGGGCCCGCAGCGACGTAGCGTCTGAGCAGGTAGAACCAGATGACCGCGAGCACCGCGTAGACGAGGGTGAAGGTCACCAGGGATGTGACCACCATTCCGGGAGCGTGGTTGGAGACGGCTTCGTGAACGGTAAACCTCACCTGTTGATCGCCGGTCGGGTTCGGAACGACGATCCAGGGCTGGCGGCCCATTTCGGTGAACACCCACCCGGAGATGTTGGCCAGGAACGGCGTTGGAATGGTCAGCAGCGCAAACCACGAGAACCAGCGCTGGTTGGGCACCCGGTCGCCGCGGGTGAACCACAACGTCGCGAGCGCGAACAGCACCGGAATGGCGAGGAATCCGATCATCGCGCGGAATGACCAGTAGGTGACGAACAGATTGGGCCGGTAGTCGTTCGGCCCGAATCGGTGCTCGAAGTCCTGCTGGATGTTGCGCACACCTTGCAACGTGACACCGCTGGTCTTGCCCTCTGCCAGGAACGGCAGCACGTACGGCACCTCGATCACGCGGGTGATGCTGTCGCAGTTGTTGTGTGTGCCGACGGTCAGGATCGAGAAGTTCGGATCGGATTCGGTGCTGCACAACGATTCCGCAGACGCCATCTTCATCGGCTGCTGAACGAACATCAGCTTGCCCTGGCGGTCCCCGGTGAAGAACAGCCCGACTGCGGCGAGCAGCACCACCCAGCAGCCCAGGATGGCCGCGGGGCGAAACACGTTGCGGGCGTCGGCTTCGGAAAGGGCGGATGCCGGATTGCGCGAACGGATCAGCCACCACGCGCTGACCGCGGCGACGAAAGTTCCGGCGGTTAGTAGCGCCCCCGTCACCGTGTGCGAAAACGCTGCCAGCGCGGTGTTATTGGACAGCAGCGCGAAGATGCTGTTCAGCTCGGCGCGGTGCGTCGTCGGGTTGTAGTGCGCGCCGACCGGGTGCTGCATGAACGAGTTCGCCACGATGATGAAGAACGCGGACACGTTGACACTGATCGCGACAATCCAGATGCAGGCCAGGTGTAGCAGCCGCGGCAGCCGGCTCCAGCCGAAGATCCACAACCCGATGAAGGTGGATTCGAAGAAGAAGGCGAACAGACCCTCCATCGCAAGCGGGGCGCCGAAGATGTCGCCGACGAAGCGCGAGTACTCGCTCCAGTTCATCCCGAACTGAAATTCCTGGACGATGCCGGTGGCTACGCCGATGGCGAAGTTGATCAGGAACAGCTTGCCGAAGAACTTGGTCAGCCGGTACCAGGCGGTGTTTCCGGTTGCCACCCATACCGTCTGCATGACGGCCAGCAGGGGAGCCAAGCCGATGGTGAGCGGCACGAAGATGAAGTGGTAGACGGTGGTGATACCGAACTGCCACCGCGAAATATCGACGACATTCATCTGTCATCTCCCTACTGCGGGTATCTACGACGCAGTGTAGTAGTTATGTGGCGCCGGCGCCACGCCCCAGTTCTTTGGAAGCCTTGCGGATGCCGAATGACGACACGATCTCGAAAACGCCGATTACCACGAACCAGACGCCGACCACGATCGCCAGGGTGACGATGGAGTCGAATGGCGACGCCAGGACGACGATTCCGGCGAGCAGGCTGATTACGCCGATGAAGATCGACCAGGCCCGCCCCGGCAGCACGGGATCGCTGATTGCCGAGACCGTCGTGGCCACCCCGCGGAAGATGAACCCGATGCCAATCCAGATGGCCAGCAACAGGACTGCGTATCCCTGACCGAAATGACGAAATGCCAAGACCGCCAGGATGAGTGACGCCGCGCCGCTGATGAACAGCAAGATCCGGCTTCCCGCCGAGACGTGCAGGCTGAACGCGAAGACGACCTGCGCGGCGCCGGTTATCAACAGATAGATGCCGAACGCGACGGCGGCAGCGAGAATGGAGATTCCGGGCCAGGCCAGGATCACGGCGCCGACGACGAGCGACAGGATTCCGGAGACCAGCGTGGATTTCCACAAGTGCGGCAACAAGCTTGGGACAGGGACGGTTCCAGGCGTGGTTTGCATGGCCGAAGTCTGGCACAAACCGCGGACCGGGGGATAGGGACTTTCGGCTCAGACGCGCGCGGTGCGCGGTTCCTCGGCGGACAGGTCGGCGGGCTCCTCGGTTGCTTTGCGCCCGATCAGATACCAGGTCCGCATCGGGCCCTTGCCCTTGACCTCGATGCTGCCCCGCTCCTGCAGCACGAACTCGTCTTTGAGGCGCTCGTACATCGCCTCGGGCACCTGGATGCGGCCCACCGAGTCGGTGGATTCCATCCGGGAGGCGACGTTGACCGCGTCCCCCCACACGTCGTAGAAGAACCGGCGCGAGCCGACGACACCGGCGACCACCGGCCCGCAGGCCATGCCCACCCGCAGCGGGATCGGCTCACCGTGCGGATCCCTCAGTGCCGCTGCGACATTGGCCATGTCGAGCGCGAAATCCGCCAGGGCGCGGGAATGGTCGGACCGTGGCCGCGGCACGCCGCTGACCACCATGTACGAGTCGCCGCTGACTTTGATCTTCTCCAGGCCGTGCTTGTCCACGAGGGCGTCGAACGCGCCGTAGAGGCGGTCGAGGAAACGCACCAGGTCGGCGGGCGGCGTGCTGCTGGCGCGCTCGGTGAACCCGACGATGTCGGCGAACAGCACCGAGGCGTCGTCGTACTTGTCGGCGATGACGCTGCGGTCGGGCTCCTTGAGGCGCTCGGCGATGCTGGCGGGCAACATGTTTTCCAGCAGCGTCTCGGAACGTTCGTACTGGGCTTCCATGACCGCCTCGGCGCGGGCGGTGTCGCGCAGCGCGAACCACACCGTCACGACCACCATCACGACGCTGGAGACGGCGGTGACGACGAAGCCCGTCGACGTCGCCCAGGCCGGCTGCAGCCCGGTGTTGCGCGGCACGAGAAACTCGACCGCGATGATCAGGCCGGCGGCGATGGCCGCCAGCGCGGACGCCAACACGATGTGTTCGATGCCCAGCACCAGCACGACGATGCACGCGCCGACCAGGAAGAAGAACTGCGATCCGGAACCGGTGCCCACGTCCAGGCAGCTCGCGAAGATGGAGACGTAGGCCGCGCCGATAAAGGTAAGCGGCGCAACCAGTTCCCCGAATCGCTGCAGCCAGGGCACCATCGCGAAGACCATGGCGCCGGCGATGTTGATCGAGCTGACCTGCCAGGTCCAGGAATCGGTCGCGATCTGCACCAGCACGAAGCTGACGCTGACCATCACGGCCAGCCACGAGGTGATCATGAGGATCCGGCCCCGGCGCGCGGCGCTGGCGGCGTAGTGCTGATTCCGGTCGCGGGTCTGCGCCCGCACTACAGCGACGCAGTCCGGGCGGTTCGGTGAGCCTTCTGACCGGGGTGGGGCTCCGCATTTCTTCGCGCCCACGCTCAAAGCCTAACCGTTGACCTCGTCATTTGTTGGGTGCCCGGTCAACATCGACGATGAGCCAGTCCGATAGCGGGTGTGGCGCCAGCGAGCCGTTGGGCATGATGTGCCGCACCGGGTGCCCGTCGCGGGTGGCCAGGTCGGCGATCATGCGGCGGTGACAGCGCCACCAGGTCGGCTCGCCGCACATGATGGCCACGTCGCCCGCCGCGGCGTCGTGCAGCAACCGCTCGTATGCCGCCCGGAACTCCGGCGTGCGGGTATGCGCTGCGTAGTTGGCGAACGCCGGGTTCTTCCACCACTGGTCGCGCGGTAGCCGGGTGGCCGGCGGCTTGCGTCGCCCACCTAGATCGGGTTCGTGGCGATAGGCGATCCCGGCGGCGTTCAGCCAGCCCGGCATCGCGTCCTTGGACACGTCGGGGTTGCGCCGCGAGCCGGGGAAACTGCGGACGTCCACCAGCAGCGTGACGCCGTGAAGGCGAAGCGCGGCGACGAGTTCGTCGGCGGTTTTGGCGCCGTGGCCGATGGTGTACAGCATTTCCAGTGGAGTGCCCTCGGTGGGATTCGAACCCACACTGGACGGGTTTTGAGTCCGTTTCCTCTGCCAGTTGGGATACGAGGGCTGGGCAGCCTCCCACCATAGAGGATCGGTGCGCCGATCTGTTCTCACCGCCCCCGAGTTCGCAGGTGACGGGGGTGCACGACACAATGTCCGTCATGACAGGCCCCAAGACCGACACCGACGCCGCTGTGCCGCGCCGGGTCCTGATCGCGGAAGACGAAGCGCTCATCCGGCTGGACCTGGCCGAGATGCTCCGAGAGGAGGGCTACGAGATCGTCGGCGAGGCGGGCGACGGCCAGGAGGCCGTCGAACTCGCCGAGCGCCACAAGCCGGACCTGGTGATCATGGACGTGAAGATGCCACGCCGCGACGGCATCGACGCGGCCTCGGAGATTGCCAGCAAGCGCATCGCGCCGATCGTGGTGCTGACCGCGTTCAGCCAGCGCGACCTGGTCGAGCGTGCCCGCGACGCCGGCGCGATGGCCTACCTGGTGAAGCCGTTCACGATCAGCGACCTGATCCCGGCGATCGAATTGGCGGTCAGCCGGTTCGCCGAGATCAGCGAGCTGGAACGCGAAGTGGCGACGCTGTCCGACCGGCTGGAGACCCGCAAGCTCGTCGAGCGGGCCAAGGGCCTGCTGCAGACCAAGCAGGGCATGACCGAGCCCGAGGCGTTCAAGTGGATCCAGCGCGCGGCGATGGACCGGCGGACCACCATGAAGCGGGTGGCCGAGGTGGTGCTGGAGACCCTCGGCGACGCGCCCAAGGACGCCTCTTCTGAGTAGCGCCGCGGCTTTGAGTGTGTGGTGACGGCTTTGCGTGTGTATCCAGGGCGATAAAACCGCTCAAATCCCGCCCTGAGTACACACCGTAAACCGTCAGTTCACACGCGACGGCGAACCGCGCCGAGACTGCGCTCAGATCGCGAATTTGGGCGATTCGACGCTCTGGTTGCAGTCTCGGCGCAAACCGAGCGAACTAGCGGGCGACGATCACCGACGAGCCGTGGCCGAACAGGCCCTGGTTGGCGGTGACGCCGACGGTCGCGCCCTCCACCTGACGGCCGGTCGCCTGGCCGCGCAGCTGCCAGGTCAACTCGCAGACCTGCGCGATCGCCTGGGCGGGAATGGCCTCCCCGAAGCACGCCAGCCCGCCGGACGGGTTGACCGGGACCTTGCCGCCGATGGTGGTGGCGCCGCTGCGCAGCAGCGCCTCGGCCTCGCCCTTGGCGCACAGGCCCAGGTGTTCGTACCAGTCGAGCTCCAGCGCGGTGGACAGGTCATAGACCTCGGCCAGGCTGACGTCTTCGGGTCCGATGCCCGCCTCGGCGTACGCGGCGTCGAGGATCTGGTCCTTGAACACCCGCTCCGGAGCGGGCACCGCCGCGGTGGAATCCGTTGCGATGTCGGGCAATTCGGGCAGGTGCTGCGGGTAGCGGGGTGTCACGGTGCTGACCGCGCGCACCGACGGGACGCCGTCGAGCGAGCCGAGGTGCTTGCGGGCGAATTCGGCGCTGGCCACGATCAGCGCGGCGGCGCCGTCGGACGTGGCGCAGATGTCGAGCTGCCGCAGCGGGTCGGCCACCACGGGGCTGGCGAACACGTCGTCGACCGAGGATTCCTTGCGGTAGCGGGCATTTGGGTTCTGCAGGCCGTGTCGGGAGTTCTTCACCTTGACCTGTGCGAAGTCCTCGGGCGTCGCGCCGTAGAGATCCATCCGGCGCCGGGCGAGCAGCGCGAAGTAGACCGGGTTCATCGCCCCGATGAGGTGGAACCGCTGCCAGTCCGGGTCGTTTTTGCGCTCGCCGCCGACGGGGGCGAAGGCGCCCTTCGGGGTGGTGTCGGCGCCGATCACCAGCGCGACGTCGCAGAAGCCGGCCAGGATCTGCGCCCGGGCGCTCTGCAGCGCCTGCGAACCGCTGGCGCACGCGGCGTAGCTGGAGCTGACCGGGACCCCGTTCCAGCCCAGCTTCTGCGCGAACGTCGACCCGGCGATGAACCCCGGGTAGCCGTTGCGGATGGTGTCGGCCCCGGCGACGAGCTGGATCTGCCGCCAGTCCAGGCCGGCCTCGGCCAGGGCGGCGCGCGCCGCGACCACGCCGTATTCGGTGAAGTCGCGGCCCCACTTTCCCCAGGGGTGCATGCCGGCGCCGAGGATGTACAGCGGTTCAGGGCTCATGACGAGATCCTCCACGCATGGACGAGGCGCTGCACGCCGTCGTCGTCGGTGTACAGCGGCATGGTGGTCAGCTCCATCTCCATGCCGACCTTCAAATCCTCGGCCAGCGTGCCCTCGACGACCTTGCCCAGCACGATCAGTCCCTCCTCGGCCAGCTCCACCGCCGCGATGGCGAACGGCTCGAAGGGGTCCGGGGCGGGGTATGGCGCCGGCGGCGGATACCGGTTCTCCGTGTAGCTCCACAGCGTCCCCCGGGTCGACAACGCGACCGGCTCCAGCGTGTCGCTGGCACACGCCGGGTTGGGGCAGTTGTTCTCGCGCGGCGGGAAGACATACGTGCCGCACTCGGGGCACTTGCTGCCGATCAAATGGGCATTACCGGCGTCGTCGGTGGCGAACCATCCGTCGATCGCGGGTTGTTGGCTGGTGACCTCGGGCACTCGGCCAGACTACCCAGCCCCAATACAAAACTGAAACGTGTTGCAGTTCCGCCGCGGCGTTGCACCGATGACTTTGGCGGGTCTCGACGGTCAAATCGGGCAGAGCTTTGATGCAACGAAAGGAGCGTCAAATGGTGATCGTCGCGGGCTACCTTGTCGTCGAGCCACTTCGGCGAGACAGCTATCTGACCGGATGTAGGGCAGTGGTGCAGCAAGCCCGCCGAACCCCAGGCTGCCTCGACTTCGCGATCAGCGCCGACCTGCTCGATCCGAGTCGCATCGACATCTTCGAACGCTGGGAGTCGCGGGCGGCCGTCGATGCATTCCGCGGCACCGGGCCCAGTGATGAACAACAGGGTTCGATCGTTGGCGCGTCGGTTTCCGAGTACGACGTGGGCGCTGAGCGGCCGCTGACTTGATGTCGTGAGCGATGCCTAGAGTAGGGCCGTGAGCCCAGCAAGGACCGCCGGCGACAAGGCAGATTCCGCAGCCCTCGCCACCGAGGACCAAATCAAGCCGACTCTGATGCTGCTGGACGGCAATTCGCTGGCGTTCCGGGCGTTCTACGCGCTGCCGGCCGAGAACTTCAAGACCCGCGGCGGGCTGACCACCAACGCGGTCTACGGCTTCACCGCCATGCTGATCAACCTGCTGCGCGACGAGGCGCCGACGCACATCGCCGCGGCGTTCGACGTTTCGCGGCAGACTTTCCGCTCCGAGCGATACCCCGAATACAAGGCCAACCGGTCGTCGACGCCGGACGAATTCCACGGCCAGATCGACATCACCAAGGAAGTGCTCAACGCGCTGGGCATCACGGTGCTCTCGGAGCCGGGATTCGAGGCCGACGACCTCATCGCGACGCTGGCCACCCAGGCCGAGAACGAGGGCTACCGCGTGCTGGTGGTCAGCGGTGATCGCGACTCCCTGCAACTCGTCAGCGACGACGTCACGGTGCTGTACCCGCGCAAGGGCGTCAGCGAACTGACCCGCTTCACGCCCGAGGCCGTCGTGGAAAAGTACGGGCTGACCCCGCGGCAGTACCCCGACTTCGCGGCGCTGCGCGGCGATCCCAGCGACAACCTGCCCGGCATTCCCGGGGTGGGGGAGAAGACCGCCTCGAAGTGGATTGCCGAGTACGGCTCCCTGCAGGCGCTGGTCGACAACGTCGACTCGGTCCGCGGCAAGGTGGGCGACGCGCTGCGCGCCAACTTGGCCAGCGTCATCCGCAACCGCGAGCTCACCGATCTCGTCAAAGACGTGCCGCTGGCCCAAACCCCGGACACGCTGCGGCTGCAGCCCTGGGACCGCGACCAGATCCACCGGCTGTTCGACGACCTGGAGTTCCGGGTGCTGCGCGACCGGCTGTTCGAGACCCTCGTCGCCGTCGAGCCCGAGGTCGACGAGGGCTTCGACGTGCGCGGCGACGCGCTCGAGCCCGGCACCGTCGGCCAATGGCTGGCCGCGCACGCCGCCGACGGGCGCCGGGCGGGACTGGCCGTCGCGGGCACCCACCTGCCGCACGGCGGGGACGCCACCGGGCTGGGCATCGCGGCCGCCGACGGTGACGGCGCCTACATCGACACCGCGACGCTGACCCCCGACGACGACGCCGCGCTGGCGGCCTGGCTGGCCGACCCCGCGAAACCCAAAGCGCTGCACGAGGCCAAGCTGGCCATCCACGACCTGGCGGGCCGCGGCTGGACGCTGAACGGCGTCACCTCCGACACCGCGCTGGCCGCCTACCTGGTGCGCCCGGGGCAGCGCAGCTTCGCCCTCGACGACCTGTCGCTGCGCTACCTGCGCCGCGAGCTGCGCGCGGAAACCCCTGAGCAGCAACAGCTTTCGTTGCTCGACGACATGGAGGGCGTGGACGAGCAGGCCGTCGCGACCCTGATCCTGCGCGCCCGGGCCGTGGTCGACCTCGCCGACGCGCTGGACGCCGAGCTGGATCGCATCGACTCCACCGCCCTGCTGGGCGAGATGGAGCTGCCCGTGCAGCACGTCCTGGCCGACATGGAAAGCGCCGGGATCGCCGTCGATCTACGGCTGCTGGGCGAGCTGCAGAGCCAGTTCGCCGACCAGATCCGCGACGCCGCCGAGGCCGCCTACGCCGTGATCGGCAAGCAGATCAACCTGGGCTCGCCCAAGCAGCTGCAGGTGGTGCTGTTCGACGAGCTTGGGATGCCGAAGACCAAGCGGACCAAGACCGGATACACCACCGACGCCGATGCCCTGCAGTCGCTGTTCGACAAGACCGGCCATCCGTTCCTGCAGCACCTGCTGGCCCACCGCGACGTCACCCGGCTCAAGGTCACCGTCGACGGGCTGCTGAACTCGGTGGCCGCCGACGGCCGCATCCACACCACGTTCAACCAGACCATCGCGGCGACCGGCCGGCTGTCGTCGACGGAGCCCAACCTGCAGAACATCCCGATCCGCACCGAGGAAGGCCGGCAGATCCGGGACGGGTTCGTCGTCGGCAAGGGCCCCAACTTTTCCTATGAAGAGCTGATGACGGCGGACTACAGCCAGATCGAGATGCGGATCATGGCGCACCTGTCGCGGGACGAAGGCCTGATCGAGGCGTTCAACACCGGGGAGGACCTGCACTCGTTCGTCGCCTCCCGGGCGTTCGGGGTGCCGATCGAGGAGGTCACCGCCGAGCTGCGCCGCCGGGTCAAGGCGATGTCGTACGGGCTGGCCTACGGGTTGAGCGCCTACGGGCTGTCGCAGCAACTGAAGATCTCGACCGAGGAAGCCAAGGACCAGATGGACGCCTACTTCGCCCGGTTCGGAGGCGTCCGCGACTACCTGATGGACGTCGTGGAGCAGGCCCGCAAGGACGGCTACACCTCCACGGTGCTGGGCCGCCGCCGCTACCTGCCCGAGCTGGACAGCAGCAACCGCCAGGTCAGGGAGGCCGCCGAGCGGGCCGCGCTCAACGCGCCCATCCAGGGCAGCGCGGCCGACATCATCAAGGTGGCCATGATCGAGGTCGACAAGGCCATCAAGCAGGCCGGGCTGGCCTCCCGGATGCTGCTGCAGGTGCACGACGAACTGTTGTTCGAAGTCGCGCCGGGTGAGCGAGAGGTCCTTGAGGCGCTGGCGCGCGAGAAGATGGGCGGCGCCTACCCGCTCGACGTCCCGCTCGAGGTCTCGGTCGGTTACGGCCGCTCATGGGACACCGCCGCGCACTAGCGCGGCGATCGGACACGGCCGCGCACTGAGGCCCGCCCGGTGTAACGTTGGGGACGAAAATCCGGCCGAAAATTCGCCGTGGCGTTACATTTGCGTCGCCTTGGCTGTCTTGGCTTCGAGGCCGAGTTTGTCCAGCTAGTGCCCTGTCGAGTAGCCTCAACGGGTAAATCCATTTTGTCCCTACGACCCAACCTGTCCGGAGCAACCCAACAACATGCCGAGTCCCGCCGTCACCTCGCCGCAAGTAGCCGTCAACGACATTGGCTCGAGCGAGGATTTTCTCGCCGCAATAGACAAAACGATCAAGTACTTCAACGATGGCGACATCGTCGAGGGCACGATCGTCAAAGTTGACCGGGACGAGGTGCTCCTCGACATCGGCTACAAGACCGAAGGGGTCATCCCCGCCCGCGAGCTCTCCATCAAGCACGACGTCGACCCCAACGAGGTCGTTTCCGTCGGCGATGAGGTCGAGGCCCTGGTTCTCACCAAAGAGGACAAAGAGGGCCGGCTGATCCTGTCCAAGAAGCGCGCCCAGTACGAGCGCGCCTGGGGCACCATCGAGGCGCTCAAGGAGAAGGACGAGGCCGTCAAGGGCACCGTCATCGAGGTCGTCAAGGGCGGCCTGATCCTCGACATCGGATTGCGCGGCTTCCTGCCCGCCTCGCTCGTCGAGATGCGCCGCGTCCGCGACCTGCAGCCGTACATCGGCAAGGAGATCGAGGCCAAGATCATCGAGCTGGACAAGAACCGCAACAACGTGGTGCTGTCCCGCCGGGCCTGGCTCGAGCAGACCCAGTCCGAGGTGCGCAGCGAGTTCCTCAACCAGCTGCAGAAGGGCAGCATCCGCAAGGGTGTGGTCTCGTCCATCGTCAACTTCGGCGCGTTCGTCGACCTCGGTGGGGTGGACGGCCTGGTGCACGTCTCCGAGCTGTCCTGGAAGCACATCGACCACCCGTCCGAGGTGGTGCAGGTGGGCGACGAGGTCACCGTCGAGGTGCTCGACGTCGACATGGACCGCGAGCGGGTTTCGTTGTCGCTCAAGGCGACCCAGGAAGACCCGTGGCGCCACTTCGCCCGCACGCACGCCATCGGCCAGATCGTGCCCGGCAAGGTCACCAAGCTGGTTCCGTTCGGCGCGTTCGTCCGCGTCGAGGAGGGCATCGAGGGCCTGGTGCACATCTCCGAGCTGGCCGAGCGCCACGTCGAGGTGCCCGACCAGGTGGTCGCCGTCGGCGACGACGCGATGGTCAAGGTCATCGACATCGACCTGGAGCGCCGCCGAATCTCGTTGTCGCTCAAGCAGGCCAACGAGGACTACACCGAGGAATTCGACCCGGCGAAGTACGGCATGGCCGACAGCTACGACGAGCAGGGCAACTACATCTTCCCCGAGGGCTTCGACTCCGAGACCAACGAATGGCTCGAGGGATTCGACGCCCAGCGCAACGAATGGGAGGCGCGCTACGCCGAGGCGGAGCGCCGGCACAAGATGCACACTGCGCAGATGGAGAAGTTCGCCGCGGCCGAGTCGGCCGCCCACACCGCCGGCGATTCGGCGCCGGGCAACGGCGCGTCGTCGGAGAAGGCGGCGGGTGGATCGCTCGCCAGCGACGCCCAGTTGGCGGCCCTGCGGGAAAAGCTCGCCGGCAACGCCTAGCGGCGTTCAGGGATGCTGCGCATCGGGTTGACCGGTGGCATCGGCGCCGGCAAGTCGGCGGTCTCGTCGACCTTCGCGAAGTTCGGTGCCGTCATCGTCGACGGAGACGTCATCGCGCGCGAGGTGGTCGAGCCGGGCACCGAGGGCCTGAAGGCGCTCGTCGAGGCGTTCGGCGACGACATCCTGACGCCCGACGGGTCGCTCGATCGTCCCGCGTTGGCCGCCAAGGCCTTTCGTGACGACGAGGCGCGCCAGAAGCTCAACGGGATCGTGCATCCGCTGGTGGGCAAGCGGCGCTCCGAGATCATCGCGTCGGTGCCCGCGGATTCTGTTGTCGTCGAGGACATTCCGCTGCTGGTGGAGTCGGGGATGGCGCCGCTGTTCCCGCTCGTCGTGGTCGTGCACGCCGACGTCGAGGTGCGGGTGCGACGGCTGGTCGAGCAACGCGGCATGCCCGAGGACGACGCCCGCGCCCGGATCGCCGCGCAGGCCGACGACGAGCAGCGCCGCGCCGTCGCCGACGTCTGGCTGGACAACTCGGGCAGCCCGGAGGAGCTGGCGCAGCGGGCCCGCGACGTCTGGATCGACCGCATCCTGCCGTTCGCCCACAACCTGAGCGCGCGCCAGATCGCCAGGGCGCCCGTGCGTCTCGTGCCGGCCGACCCGAGCTGGCCGGACCAGGCGCGCCGGATCGCCGGCCGGCTGCAGACCGCGTGCGGCCATCGGGCGATTCGCGTCGACCACATCGGCTCCACCGCGCTGCCCGCCTTGGACGCCAAGGACGTCATCGACATGCAGATCACCGTCGAATCGCTCGCGGTCGCCGACGAACTCGCCGAACCCTTGTTGGCGGCCGGCTACCCGCGCCTGGAGCACATCACCGAGGACACCGCCCGGATCGACGCCCGCAGCACCGTCGAGCGCTACGACCACAGCGACGATCCCGGCCTGTGGCACAAGCGGATTCACGCATCCGCCGACCCGGGCCGGCCAACCAATGTGCACGTCAGGGTGGAAGGCTGGCCGGGACAGCAGTTCGCCCTGCTGTTCGTAGCCTGGCTGCGGGCCGACGTCGGCGCCCGCGCCGACTACCTGGCCGTCAAGCTCAAGGCCGAACAGGCCGCGGGCGGTGACATCTCGCGCTATGTCGACGCGAAGGAACCATGGTTTGCCGAGGCCTACCGGCGGGCCTGGAAGTGGGCCGACTCAACCGGATGGCAGCCCTAGCGCCAACTTTCACAACAGCCCCACGCGCCTCCGGGGGAGGTGGTACGCGTCATGTCCACCTCATAGCGACTAATCCGCTTGTCGCTACGAGGTGGACACAACGGGCAATGGTTCGGCGGAGAGGCTTGTGTGGCGGATGTGATTCCCGCGGTTAGGCGGGTATGGGCGCACCGCACTGCAGCATGCCGTTCTTGGGGTCGGAATTACCGGGCGTTGGTCTGACGAACTGATCGAGCTGTGTGAAAACGTTGTCGTCCACGTCGATCTCGCAGTGCACATTCGCCGAGTAGGGGAAATGCAGCACGATCTGCATCCCGGCCTGCTGCGGATCGGGCAACACCGTGTTGGCCTCGAACACGTTGCCCGGCATCGACGGAAGGTTGGTGCTGTTCGCCCGGTTGCCATTGATCACGAAAATGGCCTGACTACCGGTGGTCAGCGCGTCGATCCGGGCGCGGTAGGTGATGTTGTGCAAGTCCGCCCTCGCGGTCGCCGGGCTTAGCTGGGACCCGGCCGCGATGGCGGTCAAGGCAGTGATTGCCATCCATCGGTGGTTGCTGGGGCTCATAGCAGCCGAGATTACCCGGCCTGACAGCGCGGGCACCACAACGACGTCCGTCCGGCGACCCGGGCACGCGCGAGGCGGGTGCCGCAGCGCGGACAGGACGGGTCGGGGTCGTCGCGCACCCGGGTGAGCCACCGCGGCAGGCCGGGCACCCGACCGTGCGGCACCGCCGTGCGCAGCACCTGCGTCATCGCGGCGTGCAGGCGCTTGACGTCGTCGGCCTCGAGTTGCGGGATGGGGCGGGCCGGCGCGATCCGGGCCCGCCAGCAGATCTCGTCGGTGAGCAGGTTGCCGAGCCCCGCGATCACCGCCTGATCCATCAGCGTCGGCTTCAGCCGCCCGGACCGGTCGCGCAGCGCCTCGCGGAACGCCGGCAGGCCGAGGCCCAGGGCGTCGGGGCCCTGCGGGCCCGTCACGTGCGCGACGTCCTCGTCGTCGTCGGCCAGCCACACCCCACGCAGCTTGCGCAGGTCGGCATAGCGCAGTTCGCCGCGATCCAGCGCGATCACCAGGCGCTCGTATGGCTCGCGCTCGGCGCCGTCGGCGGCGTAGTACGGGCGCCCGGTCATCCCGCTGTGCACCAGCAGCGTGGGGCCGGCCGTCGGCAGCATCAGCCACTTGCCGTGCCGGCGTGGGCGATCGAAGCGGTGGCCGTCGAGCCGACGGCCGAGCGCGTCGGCGGTGGTGTTTCGCAGGATGCCCGGATCGCGGACCTGCACGCCCCGGATCCGCCGGCCGGGTAGCGCGTCGGCCAACTCGCGCCGAAAGCCCTCCACGTCGGGCAGTTCAGGCACGAAGCTTGGCCACCCGCTGCGCGGGACCCTTCAACGAGCGAGCGCGCCGGCACATGCCGGCCCACGGATCGCCCTGCCCGGCAAGCCGTTTGGGGAGATCGCGGATGGTGAATCGGTCCGCCCGAAGGCCCCGCATGTCCAGCTCGTCCCACTCCAGCGGGGTCGCCACCGGCGCGCCCGCCCGGGCCCGGACCGAATACGGTGCAACCGCCGTCTGCGCGTAGGCGTTTCGCATGATGTCGAGGTACACGCGGTGGCCGCGGTTGTCCTTGCGGGCTTCCAGGGTGCGATGCGCGGGGTCGTCGGCCACCACCACCTCGGCGACCTCGCGCGCGAATTGGCGCACGGTGTCGAAATCGGTGTCGGGACGCAGCGGCACCACCACGTGCAAGCCGCGCGACCCGGTGGTCTGCACGTAGCGCGCCAGCCCGAGGTCGTCCAGGACCCCGGCCGCCGCGTGGGCCGTCGCCCGCACCACCGCGAAGTCGCTGTCGGAGGGGTCGAGGTCGAACACCAGCCGGTCGGGCTTGTGCAGCCGGTCCCGCCGCGACTGCCACACGTGCAGCGTGACGCAGTTCTGGTTGGCCAGCCAGCGCAGCGCCTCGGGACGCTCCGCCACGGGATGCACCACGGTGCCGCCCTCTTTGCCGACCTCCACCCGGCCCATCCAGTCGGGCAACGAATCGGCGAAATCCTGCTGCACCCAACCTTGTTCGCCGATGCCGCGCGGGAACCGCTGCACGGTAAGCGCCCGGTCCCGCAGGTGCGGCAGCATCGCGTCGGCCACCTCGCCGTAGTAGTCGACCAGCTCGCCCTTGGTGATCCCGTCCTTGGGGAACATCACCCGGTCCGGGTGGGTGACCTCGACGCGCGGCGTCACCGCGTCTCCCGCACCACGTCGGACGCGTCCTTGTCGGTGCGCAGCCCCTGGTATCGCGGGTGACGCAGCTTGCCGTCGCGGGTCCACTCGGCAAACCCGATCTGGGCCACCACCTCGGGGCGCACCCAGTGGGCGCCGTTCTCGCGCACCAGACCCCGGGTGAACGGTGGCTCGTCCTGCTCGAGGGGGGACAGCCGCTCGTGCAGGCTCCGCAGCGTGGGTTCGTCGAACCCGGTTCCCACCTTGCCGGCATAGACCAGGTCGCGACCGTCGTGGTAGCCGAGCAGCAGCGCCCCCAACTCGATGCGGCTGCCCTTCGGGCTGGTGTAGCCGCCGACGACGAATTCCTGGTCGCGAACGCATTTGAATTTCAGCCAGTTCTTCGACCGGCCGCCTTCGTACGTGGCGTCGGTCCGCTTGGCGATCACGCCCTCGTCGCCGCGTTTGCATGCCGCCTCGTAGGCGCCGATCCCGTCCTCGACCCGATGCACCGCGAAACGTAGCGGATCGCCGAAGTCAATCGCCTTGCGCAGCAGTTTCTTTCGCCACAGCTGCGGCACATCGGTGGTCGACTTGCCGTCGACGTGCAGCAGGTCGAACACGTAGTAGAAGACACGGACCGGTGACGCGCGGGCCACCTCGGGGTCGGTGATGCCCAGCCGGGCCTGCAGCCGTTCGAAGCTGGTGCGTCGGCCGGCGAACGCCACCACCTCGCCGTCCACGGCGAACCGCGTGGTGCGCTGGGCGCCGAGCGCGTCCACGAGCTCGGGATAGGTTCCGTTGAGCGGCTGCCGATTTCGCGACAGGAGTCGCACCCGGTCACCGTCGCGAAAGCTCAGGCAGCGCATCCCGTCGAATTTGCGCTCGAATATCCACTGCGGATCGGAGAACCGCCGGTCGGTCAGGGTGGCCAGCGTGGGAGGCCGCCAGTCGGGCACCGGTTCGTCGTGCAGCGCCGCGCGCACCGGTGCGGGCAGGGCGGCGACGTCGGTCATGACACGTCGTCCAGTGAGTGGCCGGTCAGCGCCGGCTGACGCAGCGTGTCGGCGTCCTCGTCGTCTTTGCGCCTGATCAGCAGCCACGTCTCGTGATCGCCGTCCCGGATGCGGGTCAGCGTGTACCAGCCGCGCACCCACTCGCCGCACAGGAAGAACGAAAGATGGCCGCGCTCAAGGCATTCGCCCATGTCGTAAGGCGTCGCGTTGACATAGGTGCCGCCGTCGCCGTCGACGTCGCGCTCGGCGGCTTTGAGCGGGAGGTCCTCCGTGCGGCGGGCAATCCGGCTGTGGTCGGGGATCGCCCAGGAGACCAGCACGCCATCGATCTCGAGGCGAAGGTAGTAGTGGTCGCTGGCCGCCCCCTGCCGCTCGACGACGAAACGCGGGTCCTGGCCGGGCCGGCGTTTGCGTCGGTGGTCGATCAAACGCATCCCCAAGTGATACCCGTGGGTCGCGTGAGGAAACGGGCTATGCGTCACGCCAGGTCAGCTCCATGCCACGGGTGGCCAGCCAGCGGGAAAGGGCGTAGCCGTTGCGGGCCAGGCCGTCGATGGCGACCACGGCGCGCCGCACTGCCCGTTCGGCCACCTCCGGCGTCAGCAGGCCGTGGCGCACGGCGTCCAGCAGCTCGTCGACGTCGGCCAGCTCGGCGCCGGAGCCGGTCCGGACGACGATGTCGAGGTAGTGGTCCTCCGAATGCCACACGTCACCGCCCGGCGTGTATTCGCCCACGTCGAGGTAGTAGTCCTGGTCGCGTTCGTGCCCAGGGTTGAAGTGAAAGACGGTGGCGCGCAAGCCTAACGACGGCAGCAGCCAGGATTCGAGGTAGTGGAACTGCGGGCGGCCCGGCGTGGGGCGGGCGAGGTAGAGCCCCCACGGGTGCACGACGTACTCGTCGACGGCCCGCACGATGCCCTTCGGATCGGTGTTGGTGCGGGCGACCAGGTCGAACGTCTCGTGTTTGGGGGGATGGATTGACCCACTCTAGTTGTTGGGGCGGTTGGGAGGCAGCACCATGTCGAATGAGTACGGCCAAGCGGTAGGGACACAGTGAGCGACCTCAGCGGGAAGACAGCGCTCGTCACCGGCGGGAATTCGGGCATCGGGTTGGCGACCGCGCAGCGGCTTGCCGACGCGGGCGCCCATGTCTTCCTGACCGGTCGTAATCAGGACACCATCGACGCCGCGGTGGCTTCGATCGGTGACCGGGCGACCGGCATCAGCGCCGACGTGGCCAACCTCGATGACGTGTCGGCAATCGCCGACGCCATCGCGTCCCGCGGGGACGGCCTCGACGTGCTCTTCGCCAACGCGGGCGGCGGAGAATTCGCGGCGCTGGGCGACATTTCGCTGGAACACTTCACGTCCACGTTCATGACCAACGTGGGTGGCACGTTGTTCACCGTGCAGGCCATGCTGCCGCTGCTCAACCGCGGCTCGTCGATCGTGCTGACCGGCTCGACCGCGGCCTACAACGGGACCCCGGCGTTCAGCGTGTACGCGGCGACCAAGGCGGCGATCCGCTCGTTCGGGCGGACCTGGGCGGCCGAACTCGTCGGCCGCGGGATTCGGGTCAACACGATCGTTCCCGGACCGGTCGAGACGCCGGGGTTGCTGGGACTGGCGCCGGCCGGACGCGAGCAGGAGCTACGCGAAACCGAGGCAGCCAAGGTCCCGATGGGCCGCCTGGGCAGGCCCGAAGAGGTCGCCGCGGCGGTGCTTTTCCTCGCGTCGGACGAAAGCAGTTTCATGACCGGCAGCGAGTTGTTCGTCGACGGCGGCGCGGAGCAGATCTAGGGTCGCGACGGACTAACGCTTCAGTCGAATCTTCCACCGCACGAAGCCGCCGTAGATCACCGACAGCGCGGCCAGCATGCCCATGTCGATCAGCCAGACCTTCGAGGTGTGCTCCCAGAACCGGTCCTGGGAGAGCAGCGTGTCGGGCACCAGGTGCCGCAGATCGACCGTCGAGGCCGCCGCGGCGTAGCCCCAGCGCGCGGGCATCGCGAACGACAGCTGGTCGAGGCCGAGCCGGCCGGTCACCGGGACCATGCCGCCGCACAGTACGAGCTGCGCCATCACCGTGACCACGAACAGCGGCATGATCTGCTCACTGGAGCGCACCAGCGACGAGATGGCCAGCCCGAGGATGGCCGAGGCGACGCACGTGCCCGCCACGGTCAGGAACAGCTCGACGGTTGCGCCGGCGGTCGAGTGGCCGAGCAGAACGGCGCCGCGGGTCGGGGCGCTCTTGCCGATCACCACGATCGCGGTGACGATTGCCGACTGCAGGATCGCGAACCCGCAGAACACCGCCGTCTTCGCGAGCAGATAGGCCGTGGTCGACAGCCCGACCGCTTGCTCGCGCTGGAAGATGGCGCGCTCGCCGACCAGGTCGCGGATCGTCAGCGCGGTGCCCATGAACGCCGCGGCCGGCAGCAGCAGGGCGAGGATCTGCGCGGCTTCGTCGGGTGTCCCGGCGTTCGGGCCCGGCACCTGGAATCCGTGGTTGCCCGGCACCGTCAGCGACAGCGATCCCAGGATGAACGGCAACAGCGCCAGGAAGACAAAATAGGCGCGGTCGGCGACGACCAGCCGCACCTGCCGGCGCGCGACCGTGGAAATCTGGCGCCGCACGCTGGTGTGCACCGGCTCGCCCAGGTCGCCGGGCTCGTCGGTCCGGGCGGGCAGCAGTTTCTGGGGCCGCCGCTGGGCCTCGGCCCGCTCCTGGAACCGCCGGTTGGCCTCCTCGGGGTCGGCGCCCACCTTGGTGAAGATCTTGGCCCAGTTGGTGGTGCCCATTGCGTCGCCGATCTGGTCGGGCGGGCCGAAGTAGGCCGTCTTGCCGCCCGGGGCCACCAGCAGCAGCTGGTCGCAGATGTCCAGGTACGACAGCATGTGCGTCACCACGATCACCACGCGACCGGCGTCGGCCAGCTGGCGCAGCATCGTCATGACCTGGTGGTCCAGCGCCGGGTCGAGGCCCGACGTCGGCTCGTCGAGGATCAGTAGCGACGGCCCGGTCAGGAGTTCCAGCGCGACCGAGGCCCGTTTGCGCTGACCGCCCGACAGCTTGTCGACGCGGGTGTCGGCGTGCTTGGTGAGGTCGAGCTCCTCGAGCACCTGGGCGACCACTTTGGCGCGGTCGGCCTTGCTGGTGTCGGGCGGCAGCCGCAGTTCGGCCGCGTAGCCCAGGGCCTGGTTGACCGTCAGCTGCCGATGCACCACGTCGTCCTGGGGGACCATGCCGATCCTGCTGCGCAGCGACGCGTATTCGGCGTGGATGTCGTGGCCCTCGAAGGTCACCGAACCCGAGGTGGGGCTGGTGTAGCCGGCGATCAGCCGGGCCAGCGTGCTCTTGCCGGCGCCCGACCCCCCGATCACGGCGGTCAACGTGCCCGGGCGGGCGGTCAGCGAGATGTCGTCGAGCAGTTGCTTGCCGCTGTCGACGACGTATTTGACGTTGCGCACCTCGAGGCCGCCGGTACGCGCCGCGGCGGCGCCGCCCTCGACCAGGGTGCCGTCCCGGAACACCAGGTCGACGTTGCCGATGGTGACGACGTCGCCGTCGGTCAGGATCGCCGACCCGACCCGGGTGCCGTTGACGAAGGTGCCGTTGATGCTGTTGTCGCGGATTTCGGTCCCTAGCGGGGTGTGCAGCAGCGTGGCGTGATGACGCGAGGCGAGGACGTCGTAGACGACGATGTCGCTCTCGGCCGCGCGACCGATCGTCTTGGCGCCGGCCGTGCCCGCGGCCGCCGACAGGCGCGGCGACAGCAACTTCACAAACCTCGTCGCGAGGTTGGAGACGTCGGCCGTCCTGGCGTCGACAACTGTGGACTCGGCGGGCGGCGGCGCGTCCGGCCGGAGCGCCGGCTCGGCGTTGACGGTGGTCACCTGGTCGGGTGGTGTCCTGTCGGGTGGCCTGGGCGGCGGCGCCTGCCGCGGCTGCGGTGGCCTCGGTGGCGTTGGTGTCCTTGGTGGCCTGGGTGGCTGCCGGGGCGGGCCCTGGGGCGGCATCGGCCGCGGCGGCGCGGTCTGCCTGGGCTGGCTGCCGGTCTGGCCCCGACGGGGGACGGGCGGCGCCGTGGGGTTCGTCCGCTCCGGCAGCGCGGACCAGGCCACCGTGGGCGGCCCGGAGTCCCGCGTCAGCCTGCGTGGGGGCGGTCCGCTGGCGTGGCCCTGCTGCGGTCCGACCGCGAATGTGAGCCGCGGTCCCTGCGGGTTGCCGACGTTGATGCTCTGGCCGTCGTGGATGTCGATGACCGGCATCCGGTAGCCGTTGACATAGGTGCCGTTCAGCGAGCCGTTGTCGATCGCCAGCCAGCGGCCCTGGTCGAACCGCACGATCAGGTGCGCGCGGGAGATCCGGGGATCCGGAATCCGCAAGTCCGCGTTCGCGTCACGCCCGACGACGACCTCGTGGCCGGCCGCGAACGAGCGTTGGGACCCGTCGTGCCGGATTGTCAGGACAGGCGGGGCGGGTCGATTCACTACTCAAGTATCGGTCCGCGGTTTGAGTGCTCTCCATGGGACTCGCCTGTGATTTGGCTTTATTTCGATTCGGCCACTCATAGGGTGCTCATAGCTTCCTGAGACCAATCGCCCACCGAGATCCGGCATCATTCGGACGTGAGGGGAGTGCAAGCACAGCAACGAGGGGGCAGCGATTGACGGACGAACACAAGGGCACGACCCGGCGGATCGACGCCGGCAGACGGCTGCTGAGCAACCCGCGCCTGGCGCGTGAGGCCCTGCGCGCGGGCTTCAATTCGGGTCCCTCGGCAACCGTCGCGCACCTGTTTCGCCGCATTCCGCCCGTCATCTCGACCCCGAACGCCGAGCCCCCGGCCGTGGAGTCCCGCCCCGAGGCCAGCGCATCGCGCCTCGCGCTGAGCAGCGGTGCAGCGTTCGCCGGCTACACGATCCTGCGGCAGCTCGGCGCCGGCGGCATGGCCGAGGTCTACCTGGCGCTGCATCCCCGGCTGCCGCGGCGCGACGTGATCAAGGTGCTCGCCGAGGCGGTCACCGCCGACCCCGAGTTCCGCGAGCGGTTCAACCGCGAGGCCGACCTGGCGGCGACGCTCTGGCACCCGCACATCGTCGGCGTCCACGACCGCGGCGAATTCGACGGTCAGCTCTGGATTTCCATGGACTACGTCGAGGGCACCGACGCGGCCCGGCTGGTCAAGGAGCGCTACCCCGACGGGATGCCCATCGACGAGGTGTGCGCGATCCTGCAGGCGGTCGCGGGGGCGCTGGATTATGCGCACGACCGCGGGCTGCTGCACCGCGACGTCAAACCCGCCAACATCCTGCTCACTCATCCCGAGGAGGGGGAACGCCGAATCCTGTTGGCGGACTTCGGGGTAGCGCGCCACCTCGCCAACATCAGCGGCATCACCGAGACCAACGTCGCGGTGGGGACGGTGGCTTACGCCGCCCCGGAACAGCTGACCGGGTCCAACATCGACGGCCGCGCGGACCAGTATGCGTTGGCGGCCACGGCATTTCATCTGCTCACCGGTGCGCCGCCGTTCCAGCACTCCAACCCGGTCGCGGTGATCAGCCAGCACCTGCACGAGGATCCGCCGCGGCTCAGCGACTACCGCCCCGACTTGGCCTACCTCGACGACGTGTTCCTCACGGCCCTGGCCAAGCGCTCCGAGGACCGCTTCGAGCGGTGCCGCGTGTTCGCCGCCGCCGTCGACGAGCGGGTTTCCGAGGAGCGGGCCGGCGACCAGGCGGGTGACGCACCGCCGCGGCGACGGTTGTATCACCGGTTCTCGTCCCGGGCCCGGTGGGCGACCGCGTTGCTGTGCGCGGTGCTGATCGCCATCGCGGCAACCTGGTCGACGCTGTACTCCTTTCAGCCGGAGAGCCCGACGCCGAATGTGCCCGCGCTCGCGTCCCGCCCCTCCGTGCCGGCGCCGAGCGCGGCACCCGCGCGGCCCGGGGGGCCGGTGCTCAACGGCACCTACAAGCTGACCTACGACCGCAGCAAGCAGACCACCAACGGCATCCCGATCCGCCACGACGGCCCGGCCGCCAGCTGGTGGGCGTTCCGCTCCGTGTGCACCGCCAACGGGTGCGCGGCGACCGGAACCCAGCTCGACGACACCAACCACCAGGTGGCCAGCACCGTCGACGGCGGTCACACCTACTCGCTGCGGTTCATTGGTGGCTATTGGCAGGGCGGGTTCCAGCAGGAGCGGGCCGGCTGCACCGAGCCGAACGGACAGGCCAGCGCGACCCAACAGGAAAGCGTCGCCGGGTCGTTGGCGCCGCAATCCGACGGCACGCTGCGCGGCACGGTCACGCAAACCGCCCTGTCCGACGAGTGCGGCGCGCAGGGAGCGGTGGTGCGGGTGCCGGTGCTGGCCACCCGCGTCGGCGACGCCCCGCCGTCCGTGCCGGTGGCCGATCCCGCCCAGGTGATCAGCGCCTCGACCACGCCGCCGCACCCGGGGGCGCCGGTCCTGGGCGGGTCGTGCAGCGACGCAGACAAGCTCGCCTACGACCCGACCAACAGCGAGCAGGTCGTCTGCGAGGGCAACACGTGGGCCAAGGCGCCGATCACGATGGGGGTGCACACCACCGGCAGCTCCTGCAACCGCCCGAACACCTCGGTGTTCGCGATGTCCACGTCCAGCGACGGTTACCTGCTGGAGTGCGACCCGGTCACCCGCACCTGGACGCGTCCGGGGGCGTAGGGGTTTCGGCCGCGAGCGGCCGTGTCTGTACGCCGACACGCCGCGCTGCGTGGCATTCTGCGCGCGCTCGCGGGGTGATCTAGTCAGCGCACCGATAGGTGACTTTGGAACGCGCTAGCGCATGCGCTATCAAGTTTTGGATCGAGTGGTGGTTCTCTGTAGCGACGGGACACTTGTCGGTACCCGCCTCTACCCTGGTGCCATGGCCTTTGCCACTGAACACCCAATCGTCGCGCACTCGGAATACCGGCCGGCCGCGGAGGATATCGAGGGGCTGGTGCGCGCCGGTGGTCGCTTCGAGGTGGTCAGCCCGCACGCACCGGCCGGCGACCAGCCCGCGGCCATCGAGGAGCTGGAGCGCCGGATCCGGGCGGGGGAGCGCGACGTCGTCCTGCTCGGCGCCACCGGCACCGGAAAATCGGCCACCACCGCCTGGCTCATCGAACGGCTGCAGCGCCCCACGCTGGTGATGGCGCCCAACAAGACGCTGGCCGCCCAGCTGGCCAACGAGCTGCGAGAGATGTTGCCGCACAACGCCGTCGAGTACTTCGTGTCGTACTACGACTACTACCAGCCGGAGGCGTACATCGCGCAGACCGACACCTACATCGAGAAGGACAGCTCCATCAACGACGACGTGGAGCGGCTGCGCCACTCCGCGACGTCGGCGCTGCTGTCGCGGCGCGACGTGGTGGTGGTCGCGTCGGTGTCGTGCATCTACGGCCTGGGCACGCCGCAGTCCTACCTGGACCGCTCCGTCGAGCTGCAGGTCGGCACCGAGGTGCCCCGCGACGGCCTGCTGCGGCTGCTCGTCGACGTCCAGTACACCCGCAACGACCTGTCCTTCACCCGCGGCTCGTTCCGGGTCCGCGGCGACACCGTGGAGATCATCCCGTCCTACGAGGAGCTTGCGGTCCGCATCGAGTTCTTCGGCGACGAGATCGAGGCGCTGTACTACCTGCACCCGCTGACCGGCGAGGTGGTTCGCCAGGTCGACTCACTGCGGATCTTCCCCGCCACCCACTACGTGGCCGGGCCGGAGCGGATGGCCCACGCGATCTCCACCATCGAGGAGGAGCTCGCCGAGCGGCTCGCCGAGTTCGAGCGGCAGGGCAAGCTGCTGGAGGCCCAGCGGCTGCGGATGCGCACCAACTACGACATCGAGATGATGCGCCAGGTCGGGTTCTGCTCGGGCATCGAGAACTACTCGCGGCACATCGACGGCCGGGGACCGGGCTCGCCGCCGGCCACGCTGCTGGACTACTTCCCGGAAGACTTCCTGCTGGTCATCGACGAGTCGCACGTCACCGTGCCGCAGATCGGCGGGATGTACGAGGGCGACATGTCGCGCAAGCGCAACCTGGTGGAGTACGGGTTCCGGCTGCCGTCGGCGTGCGACAACCGGCCGCTGACCTGGGAGGAGTTCGCCGACCGGATCGGGCAGACGGTGTACTTGTCGGCCACGCCGGGGCCCTACGAGCTCAGCCAGACCGGCGGCGAGTTCGTCGAGCAGGTGATCCGCCCCACCGGCCTGGTGGACCCCAAGGTGCTGGTCAAGCCGACCAAGGGGCAGATCGACGACCTGATCGGAGAGATCCGCAAGCGCGCCGCCGCCGACGAGCGGGTGTTGGTCACGACGCTGACCAAGAAGATGGCCGAGGACCTCACCGACTACCTGCTCGAGATGGGCATCCGGGTGCGCTACCTGCACTCCGAGGTCGACACGCTGCGCCGGGTGGAGCTGCTGCGCCAGCTCCGCCTCGGCGACTACGACGTGCTGGTCGGCATCAACCTGCTGCGCGAGGGCCTCGACCTGCCGGAGGTGTCGCTGGTGGCGATCCTCGACGCCGACAAGGAAGGCTTCCTGCGCTCGACGCGCAGCCTGATTCAGACCATCGGCCGCGCCGCCCGCAACGTGTCCGGCGAGGTGCACCTGTACGCCGACACCATGACCGACTCGATGAAAGAGGCCATCGACGAGACCGAACGGCGACGCGCGAAGCAGATCGCCTACAACGAGGCCCACGGCATCGACCCGCAGCCGCTGCGCAAGAAGATCGCCGACATCCTCGACCGGGTCTACGCCGAAGCCGACGACAGCGAAACCGTCGAAATCGGCTCCGGCCGCAGCATGTCACGCGGCCGGCGCGCCCAGGGAGAGCCGGGTCGCGCGGTCAGCGCCGGTGTCTTCGAGGGCCGCGACACGTCGAACATGCCACGCGCCGAACTGGCCGACCTGATCAAGGACCTCACCGCGCAGATGATGGCCGCCGCCCGCGATTTGCAGTTCGAGCTGGCGGCCCGGTTCCGCGACGAAATCGCCGACCTCAAGAAGGAACTGCGCGGGATGGACGCCGCCGGCCTGAAGTGACGCAAACCGACGCCGTCACCGGCAGCTGGCGCGAGCTGCTGGGCGCCAAGTACCTGGGCACCTCGGTCGTGCTGGCGGGTGGCGTCGCGCTGTACGCCACCAACGAGTTCCTGACCATCAGCCTGCTGCCGAACACGGTCGCCGAGATCGGCGGCAGCCGCCTCTACGCGTGGGTGACCACCCTGTACCTGGTGGGGTCGGTGGTCGCCGCGACCATGGTCAATCCGATGCTGATGCGCATCGGCGCCCGCTCGTCGTTCCTGTTGGGGCTGGGCGTGTTTGGCGTCTCGAGCGTGGCATGCGGGGCGGCCCCCAACATGGAGGTCCTGATCGCGGCGCGCGCCCTGCAGGGCGTGGCCGGCGGCCTGCTGGCCGGGCTGGGCTATGCCGTCATCAACGCGGCGCTGCCCCGCTCGCTGTGGACCCGGGCCTCGGCGCTGGTGTCGGCGATGTGGGGGGTCGCGACGGTCGTCGGTCCCGCGACGGGCGGCCTGTTCGCCCAATTCGGGTTGTGGCGGTGGGCATTCGTCGCGATGGCCGGTCTGACGGCGCTGATGGCCGCGTTGGTGCCGATCGCGCTGCCGGCCGGCCGCGCCGGCGCGAGCGATGAGACACCGCGGCTGCGGGTGCCGGTGTGGTCGCTGGTGCTGATCGGCGCGGCGGCCCTGGCGGTCAGCGTCGCCCAGATCCCGGACAACCTCGCCGCGACCGCCGGACTGCTCGCCGCCGCCGTCGTGCTCGTCGGGCTGTTCGCGGTCGTCGACTGGCGGATGCACGCGGCGGTGTTGCCGCCCAGCGTGTTTGGGCCCGGGCCCCTGAAGTGGATCTACCTGGCGATGGGCCTACTGATGATCGGGGCCATGGTGGACACCTACGTGCCGCTGTTCGGTCAGCGGTTGGCCCACCTGTCGCCGCTGGCGGCCGGATTCCTGGGCGCGGCGCTGGCGGTCGGCTGGACGGTCTCCGAGATCGTCAGCGCGTCGCTGGAGAGCCCGCGGGCGATCGGGCGGGTGATCGCGGCGGCGCCGGTGGTGGTGGCGTCGGGGCTGGCGCTGGGTGCGCTCACCCAGCGCGACAACGCGACGGCCGGGACCGTCGCGGCCTGGACGCTGGGGTTGCTGGTCGCGGGGATCGGGATCGGCATGGCCTGGCCCCACTTGTCGGTGCGCGCAATGGATTCCGTCGACGACCCGGCCGAAGGCGTCGCGGCGGCCGCGGCGATCAACACCGTGCAGCTCATCTCGGGGGCATTCGGGGCCGGGGTGGCCGGCGTCGTCGTCAACACGACCCAGGGCGGCGGCGACGCGACGGCGGCCCGCTGGCTGTTCGCCGTGTTCACCGCGTTGACGGGGGCCGGTGTCGTGGCGTCGTACCGCGCGGTCCGCGGCAGTCGCTGAGCTCAGTCGGGTTCTTCGCCGCCGCGGAGGATGGCAACCACCCCATCGACCTCGGCGAGAACCTCGGAGGCGCTGCCCATCTTGGCGCCCGACAGAGTCATCGTCACCCTGACCTCGCCGTCATCGATGTCGTGGGCGTCGGCGTCGAGCTCGGTGAGCTGCCACTCCCGCTGCCCGCAGATCCGCAGCAGCTCCCGCAGCACGCCCCGGCCGTTTTCGTAGATGATGGTCAGCCGGCGAGTCCCGCGCAGCCGGGCGGTGAGCTGGCGCTCGACGGCGCTGAACGCGAGCGCGCTGACGAAGTGCAGCGCCACGACCGCGATGGCCAGCAGCAACAGCCCGGCGCCCACCGCCATGCCGATCGCGGCCGACTCCCACACCGCCGCCGCCGTCGTGAGTCCGTGCACCGCGCCGCGTCGCGTGATGATGATTCCGGCGCCCAAAAAGCCGACGCCCGAGACGATTTGGGCCGCGACGCGGGACGGGTCGAGCGCGACGGTCCCTTCGCGCACGATGTCGAAGAAGCCGAATTTGCTGACCAGCATGATCAACGCCGACGACGTGCCGACGATGGTCTGGGTCCGCAGCCCCGCGCTCTTGCCCTGAACCGTGCGCTCCAGGCCGATGAGCGCGGTCAGGCCGAAGGCGGCCAACAGCTCGACGACATGGCGTGCGCCCTGCACGTCACCGCCGAGCAGCGGGTTGGCCAGCAGAATCTGCATTTCCGTCAACTACCCACGAACGGCGCTTCTACGCGCCCGTCACCGCGTCGACTTCACGACCTGCGAGTAATGGAACTGCCAACGCTCGACGATGCGGAACCCGAGGTAGCTCGGGAAGCGGAACGCCGGGGAGCGGCCGAAGGCGGCTCCCGACGGCAGCGACTGTCCGGCTTGGTGATCCGGCAGCGAGCCGTCCCTGTTGGTGATGGTCCAGATGGCCGGGCACTTGTTGATCTTGGCCGTCGTCAGCCACACGGCGACGTGACCGTCCCACAGCCAGCCGACCTTCGGCCCGTAGGCGCCGCGTTCCACGTCGATCAGCGAGCGGAATGCCGCCGGCCGGGTGGCCAGCAGGGCCCGGATCGGCCCGGGACGCCAGGGGACGGTGTTGTCCACCATCAGGCAATCCCCGGGCGTCGCGTGGGAGCTGATCAGGTCGGCCACCTGGCTGTAGTCCCAGCCCTCCTTGGCGTACGGCCAGCGCTGGATGAACAGGTAATTCGGCACCGCGGCGGCAGCAAACGCCAGGACCACGGCCGCGACGAGCAACGGTTTGCGGGCCAGAGTGACGATGCAGACGGCCATGACGACGGCCACCGCGGGCGTGGTGAGGATCAGGTAGCGGGGAAAGTAGATCGGTTCGATGACGGCCGAGTAGATGACAACGAGCGCGGTGGGCAGCACGATCCACGCCGCGCAGATGACGAGAAGCACGCGCAGGTCGCCGCCCGGACCGCGCGCGCCCCTCCGCCACGCCACGATCGCCGCGACGAGGAGCACCGCCGTGAGGATCGCGAACGGGACGCTGTGGTCGAAGTACTGCCGCAGGCTGATGTCGAAGGCGTAGTGCCAGCTGACGGGAAAGATCCAGTTGACCTGGTACACCTGGCCGTGGGCGAAGACGAGGAACGGCGTCATGGCGCCGACGGCGACGGCCGAGCTGGCCCCCCACTGGATAACCCGCGACCTGCGGGATTCCTTCGGCGCCAGCAGCGGCACCATGACCGCGTACACCAGCACCAACAGGACCAAATTGAGGCTGAGCAGGATCGACAGCATCAACGCCAGCGCGTAGCCCACCCACAACCTCGGCCGGTTGCGCCTAACGGCGGCGACGAGCAACACGGTCAGCCAGATGGCCGCGGCGGCCGCGAAGGCATACGAGCGCGCTTCCATTCCCGCCCAGGTGGTGCGCGGCAGAATGGCGAAGACCGCACCCGCGCACAGCGCCGTGGCGCGCCCGGGGACGAACAGCCTGGTGAACACCGTGACGCCCGCGGCTGCGGCCCCTACCGCAAGCGCGCTCGGCGCCCGCGACCAGAACTCCGTCGGCGGAAATATCGCGAACCAACCGTGCATGAGCAGGTAATACAGCCCGTGAACGGCGTCGATGTGGCCCAGCAGCTTCCACAGCTCGGGCAAAGTCCTGCTCGCCGAGGCCGAGATGGTGGCTCCCTCGTCGAACCACAACGACGGCCTGCAGGCCCAGGCGGCGCTGACGACGGCCGCGAACACGGCGATCGCCCACGGATCGAGCAACCTGCCGCGCGGGCGTGCCGGCACCGCCTCGTCAGCGACGTCCGGGGCGTCGGAGGCGCACTGCTCAGCGGTGGACATGGCCATGATGCTTGTCACTGTAAGGGGCACGAAGTGAACTGGCTCGCGACGAGCCTGGTGGGGGAGGGTAGGGTACTTGCTCACACTTACGACGGGAGCCCGCGGTTCACCAAAAGCCGGGTCGTGCAAGGCTTTCGGCGTTAGCCCTGCTCAACCGGCCCGTTAACCGCTGGGCAAATAGGCCGCCGGTGCCGCGCGGCCACGGTAAATGCCTGTAGCGCCACGCCACGCTCGGTCGGAACTCTTTCTCCTTTCCGTCCGGCAAACGCGATACTGTCTTGGGTTGGCTGACCAACCGAAACTGGGAGGGTAAATGAGTGCCTATCGAACCGTGGTGGTCGGGACCGACGGCTCGGATTCGTCGTTTCGCGCGGTGGACCGGGCGGCGCAGATCGCGGGGGACGACGCAAAGCTGATCATCGCGTCGGCGTACCTGCCCCAACACGAGGACACCCGGGCCGCCGACGCACTGCGGGACGAGAGCTACAAGGTGTCCGGGACCGCGCCGATTTACGCGATCCTCCAGGACGCCAAGGAGCGGGCGCACAACGCGGGCGCCAAGAACGTGGAAGACCGGTCGATCGTCGGTGCCCCCGTCGACGCGTTGGTCAAGCTCGCCGAGGACGAAAAAGCCGACCTGCTGGTCGTTGGCAACGTCGGCCTGAGCACGATCGCGGGACGCCTGCTGGGATCGGTGCCGGCCAACGTCTCGCGCCGGGCCAAGGTCGACGTGCTGATCGTGCACACCACGTAGCGGCGCGGGTTTGGGTGTGTATTCAGGGCTTTGAGTGTGAGCCCAGGGCGGAAAAATGGCCGAAACCCCGCCGTCAGCGCACACCGAAAGTCCGTCAGCACACACTCACGGCCGGAAGGCTCACCAACCGCGCTCGCGCCATTCGGCCAGGTGGGGGCGCTCGGCGCCCAACACGGTGTCGTCCCCGTGGCCGGGGTAGATGACGGTGGAGTCGTCGTAGACGTCGAACACCCTCGTCGTGACGTCGTCGAGCAGCTGGGCGAAATCTCCGGGCTGCCAGGTCTTGCCGACACCGCCGGGGAAAAGGCAGTCCCCGGTGAACAATTGCGTGACCCCGCCGGTCGCGGGCCCATCGAGGGCCAGCGCGACCGAGCCGGGGGTGTGGCCGCGCAGGTGGATGACGTCGAAACTGAGCTCGCCGATCCGGACGGTGTCGCCGCCGGCCAGCAAACGGTCGGGCTTTATCGGCAGCGGCTCGGCGTCGATCTCGTTCGCGGCGGTCGGGGCGCCGGTGGCCTTCGCGACGGCCTCGAGCGCCTGCCAGTGATCGAAGTGCTGGTGGCTGGTGACGATCAGCGACAACTTCGGCGCGTAGCGGCGGATCAGGTCGATCAGCACGTCGGCGTCGTTGGCCGCGTCGATCAGCAGGGTTTCCCCGGTCGCGGAACACGTGACCAGATACGCGTTGTTGTCCATTGGGCCGACCGACGCCTTTAGAATCGTGGCGCCGGGTAGGGTCCGGCGCCCCGCGGTACCAGGGTCGACGTGTCCGGTGTAGTTGTCGCTTGGCTCAACCGAGACGGTCATAGCGGCCACGTTACTGGTCATCGATCGCTTGTCGGTATGGGCACATAGCATGGAATGCGCCGTGCGCATCAACGGCTACAGCATCAAAGATTCGTTGATAGTTCCTGAAAGAAGGCAGCGTGGCTGACCGCCTGATCGTCAAAGGCGCCCGCGAGCACAACCTGCGCGGCGTTGACCTCGACCTGCCGCGCGACTCGTTGATCGTGTTCACCGGGCTGTCCGGATCGGGCAAGTCGTCGCTGGCGTTCGACACCATCTTCGCCGAGGGGCAACGCCGCTACGTCGAGTCGCTGTCGGCGTACGCCCGCCAGTTCCTGGGCCAGATGGACAAGCCGGACGTCGACTTCATCGAGGGCCTGTCCCCGGCGGTGTCGATCGACCAGAAGTCCACCAACCGCAACCCGCGGTCGACCGTCGGAACCATCACCGAGGTCTACGACTACCTGCGCCTGCTCTACGCCCGCGCGGGCACACCGCACTGCCCGGTCTGCGGCGAGCGCATCGCCCGGCAGACGCCCCAGCAAATCGTCGACCAGGTGCTGGTGATGCCGGAGGGCACCCGGTTCCAGGTGCTCGCGCCCGTGGTGCGCACCCGCAAGGGCGAGTTCGCCGACCTGTTCGAGAAGCTCAACGCGCAGGGCTACAGCCGGGTGCGGGTCGACGGCGTGGTGCATTCGCTGACGGATCCGCCGAAGCTGAAGAAGCAGGAAAAGCACGACATCGAGGTGGTGGTCGACCGCCTGACCGTCAAGGCCAGCGCCAAGCAGCGGCTGACCGACTCGGTGGAAACCGCGCTGAACCTGGCCGACGGCATCGTGGTGCTCGAGTTCGTCGACCACGAGCACGACGCGCACAACCGCGAGCAGCGGTTCTCCGAGAAGCTGGCCTGCCCCAACGGGCACGCGCTGGCGGTCGACGACCTGGAGCCGCGGTCGTTCTCGTTCAACTCGCCCTACGGCGCCTGCCCCGAGTGCACCGGCCTGGGCATCCGCAAGGAGGTCGACCCCGACCTGGTGGTGCCCGACCCCGAACGCACCCTGGCCGAGGGCGCGGTGGCGCCCTGGTCGACGGGCCACACCGCGGAGTACTTCACCCGGATGATGGCCGGGCTCGGCGAGGAGCTGGGATTCGACGTCGACACGCCATGGCGCAGGCTTCCGGCCAAGGCCCGCAAGGCCATCCTCGAGGGGTCCGACCACCAGGTGCACGTGCGGTACCGCAACCGGTACGGGCGCACCCGGTCCTACTACGCCGATTTCGAGGGCGTGCTGGCGTTCCTGCAGCGCAAGATGGCGCAGACGGAATCCGAGCAGATGAAGGAGCGCTACGAGGGCTTCATGCGCGACGTGCCCTGCCCGGTGTGCGAGGGCACCCGGCTCAAGCCGGAGATCCTGGCCGTCACGCTCGCAGCCGGCCGGCACGGCAAGAAGTCCATCGCCGAGGTGTCCGAGCTGTCGATCTCGGATTGCTCGGACTTCCTGAACGCGCTCACCCTCGGGGCGCGCGAACAGGCGATCGCCGGACAGGTGCTCAAGGAAATCCAGTCGCGGCTGGGGTTTTTGCTCGACGTCGGGCTGGACTATCTGTCGCTGTCGCGCGCCGCGGCCACGCTGTCCGGCGGTGAGGCGCAACGCATCCGGTTGGCGACCCAGATCGGGTCCGGTCTGGTGGGCGTGCTCTACGTGCTCGACGAGCCGTCCATCGGCCTGCACCAGCGCGACAACCGCCGGCTCATCGAAACCCTCACCCGCCTAAGGGATTTGGGTAACACGCTGATCGTCGTCGAACACGACGAGGACACCATCGCGCACGCCGACTGGATCGTCGACATCGGCCCGAGGGCCGGCGAGCACGGCGGCCAGATCGTGCACAGCGGAACCTATGCCGAGCTACTCGCGAACAAGGACTCGATCACCGGCGCCTACCTGTCCGGCAAGGAGCGGATCGAGATCCCCGCCATCCGGCGGCCCGTCAACCACAAGCGCAAGCTCACCGTCGTCGGCGCGCGGGAGCACAACCTGCGCGGCATCGACGTGTCCTTCCCGCTCGGCGTGTTGACCGCGGTGACGGGGGTGTCGGGCTCGGGCAAGTCGACACTGGTCAACGACATCCTGGCTGCGGTGCTGGCGAACCGGCTCAACGGCGCCCGGCAGGTCCCGGGCCGTCACACCCGGGTGACCGGGCTGGACCACCTGGACAAGCTGGTGCGCGTCGACCAGTCGCCGATCGGTCGCACGCCACGGTCCAACCCGGCGACCTACACCGGGGTGTTCGACAAGATCCGCACCCTGTTCGCGGCCACCACCGAGGCGAAGGTCCGCGGCTATCAGCCCGGCCGATTCTCGTTCAACGTCAAGGGCGGTCGCTGCGAGGCGTGCACTGGCGACGGCACCATCAAGATCGAGATGAACTTCCTGCCCGACGTGTACGTGCCGTGCGAGGTCTGCCACGGCGCCCGGTACAACCGGGAAACGCTGGAAGTGCACTACAAGGGCAAGACCATCTCCGAGGTGCTCGACATGTCGATCGAGGAGGCGGCGGAGTTCTTCGAGCCGATCAGCGGCATCCACCGGTATCTGCGCACGCTCGTCGACGTCGGGCTGGGCTACGTCCGGCTCGGCCAGCCCGCGCCGACGCTGTCCGGCGGTGAGGCGCAGCGCGTCAAGCTGGCCGCGGAATTGCAGAAGCGTTCGACCGGTCGGACCATCTACATCCTCGACGAGCCCACCACCGGGCTGCATTTCGACGACATCCGCAAACTGTTGAGCGTCATCAACGGCCTTGTGGACAAGGGCAATACGGTCATCGTCATCGAACACAACCTGGACGTCATCAAGACGTCGGACTGGATCGTCGACATGGGGCCCGAGGGCGGCGCCGAGGGCGGAACCGTTGTCGCCGAAGGGACCCCGGAGGACATCGCGGCTGTGCCGGAAAGCTACACGGGCAAGTTCCTGGCCGACGTCGTGGGCAGCCCCGCACCCGCGCGGCGGTCGAACGGGCGGCGCAAGGTCACCGCCTGACCGGCCGGGTTTCGTTGCGCCGGTTGCCGTTTCGCGGCTCGATCAGCGCGCCCGGGCACCCGCCTTGGACAGCGGCGACGGGAAACGCGGGCTGATCCGCACGCCGTCCAGCCACGAGGTCAGTTCGTCGGCGCGGCGCTGTAGGGCACGCCGCCCGTCGCGGCCGGGGTCCTCGAGGAGCTGCAGCCGGACGCGGGCGCCCTCGTCCTGATACCAGCCGCCCACCACGCGCCCGTTCCACCAGGCCGTCGGGCCGGCGTTGCCGTTGGTGTCGAAAACTTGGGCCCGGTGCTCGCCGAGGTACCAATCGCGCTGAAACCAGCCCATTGTCGTGACGTCCAGGCCCGGCAGCAGCGCGCACCACGGCGGCGCGTCGGGTTCGGGGTCGAGGTCGTCGGGCAGGGCCCAGCCGGCACCGCTGCCGTGCAGCTCGACCTCCACCGCGCCGACGTCGGCCACGGCCTGGCGCGCCGCGGTGAGCGTGGTGCCGAACCACCACTTGACGTCGGCGACGGTCGCCGGCCCGAAGGTTGCCAGCCAGCGCCGGGTCAGCTCCGCCCGGGCCTCACGGTCCGGTGGCGGCTCGCCCAGCTCGCCGAGCCAGTGCGCCGTGGTGGCCCAACGCGGCCGCGACGTGGTCCAGGCGCCGTCGTTTGGCCCGCGCACGATCTCGCCGCGCGCCGACAGCACGGTCAGCACCCGGGGGCCGAGCGGAACGTCGCCGCCCCAACGCTTTCCGGGGGCCGGGTTGTACGTCCCGGCCAGCTCGGGGAGCGCCGCCCGCAATTCGGTGCTGCTGGCGGGCCCGTTGGCGGCGAGGTGGCGCACCACCGCGGCACGGGCCAGGTCGAGCCAGCGGTCGCCGTCGGCGGCCACACCGGCCTTGCGCACGTCGGCGGCCAGCCGCCGACGCTCGTTGTCGGCGACCCGGTCGCTGGCGGCCGACTGAATCGTCGTCAGGTCATCGCTGCGCACCAGCCACAGCGTGCGGCGCATCGCCAAATGCCTGACCGCAGAGCGCTCCCGGTACAGCTGCTCCTCGAGATCGGCGGTCGCGAAGCCCGGCAACCGCGCCCACAGCGACAGGTAGGGCGTGGCAGGATCGCTCGCGTGCAGGCCGAGCAGCCCGCCGATCGCCCGGGTGATCGGCAATGTGTCGCCCGTCGCCAGAAAATGCCTGCGCGCCAAGCGGTTACGCCGCTCGTTGACCGTGAACGCACGCACCTCAATGCTCGTCGGGGTGCATCGACTCCCGGATCTGCGCCAGCCGCTCGGCGGCGGCGCGCCGGCGGTCTTCGTATTGTTCCTCTACCGAGCGGCCCTCGGCCGTGTCCGCGTCGAGTTCCGCCGCGCCCTCTGCTGTCGCGTACCGGTTCTCGATTTTCTCGCGGACTCCTTCGAAAGTCGGCACACCGGCGCTGTCGTACCCGGGGTCGGATTCGGGGAATGTCGTTTCGTCGGGCATGCCGCCACGCTACTGCGCCTCGCGGCCCAGATAGCGCACCATCTGCTGCCAGTACACCAGCGTCAGGGCCATCTGCACCGCGGTGGCGATCGCGGTCGGTCCCAGTCGATGGCGGCGGGCGGCGGCGACGGCGCCCACCGCGGACGCGGACGTCAGGGCGCTGACGAGCATCGCGGCGTCCCGGGGCCGACGGCTGATCCACAGTTCCTCGCCCAGCATCGCCCGCGTCGACCAGGCCCGTTCGTGCGCCGGCTTGCCGAAGACGACCGGGTTGACGGCGAACCACACCGCGACCCACGCCGCGTGTCTCCATCGCCGAGTCCAGACGGGCACAAGGGTCAGCGGCGTGGTCGCCCAGCGAGTCCAGGCGCTCCACGGGTTGCAGTGGCGCGCGAATACGGCTCGCCGGACGCGCGCCAGGGTTGGCTTGCTGGTCACGACGTCGAGTCTGCCCTCATGGCCGGGGTTCGCGAAGAGCCACCCGCTGCGGCCTGACTAAAAGCGATCAGTTGCCAAACATCAGCCCGCAAAATCGCTTTGCCTGTGGAATTTTGCTTCTTCGTCGCCGTCGTGCCTGTGCGCGTGAAATCGCCGGAAACGCAAGAAAGTTGTCGGAAATCGCGCTCCATTACCTCGGGCGGCGCCAGCAAACCTGCGCCGCTCCGGCGGCCGCGGCACAGGGAATCCACAGGTAGAGCCGCCAGGGCGGTCCGGTTGAATCATCTGAGTGGGAACGGCCCTGGCTGCGGTAAGTGAAGGTCATGACAGCCTGCGGACCGACCCGGGTCGGCGGGCAATGCCAGGGCCGACCCGGACGGGGCCGGCGGAGTGACTACCGCTTCCACTAACAGGGGGCCATACTGCATCAGCGACCGCAAACTTTCGGCTCGTTGCCGATTACTCATCGGTAACGCTAACGGTTTGGCCACGACAAACGATCTCAACAGAATAAATACTGTCGGTTATTTATCGTGCGCACATTTTACGAAATAATTCGAAGCGCGCCGACGAAATAGTCGGGCCGTCATGGTTAACAAGCGAAGGGATACCAATGGAAGCGGCTCAGCTCACTGGTCAGGCGATTCACGGCCCGTGGTTGGAAGGCGGGACAGGCTGGCGCGATCTGGCGACGGGATGCTGGGTCTCCGCGGCCACGCCACAGGCGGAGCCCGGCCTATGGGAGCAATACCTGGACGGCGCGGTCCGCAGCTACCGTCGTCACGGCTTGGAGTGGGTGCTCGATCTCGACGCGATTCGGGATGGCACCGACACGACGCTGTTCTTCGCCGTGGTCGATCCAAACGGCCGGGTGGTCGGCGGTCACCGCCTCGTGGGTCCCCTGCGCGCACCCGAGCAGTCCCACGCGCTCGACGAGTGGGCCGGCAATCCGGGACGTGCCGTGCTGAGCCATATGATCGCCAACCGGATCCCCTTCGGCGTTGTCGAAGTCAAAAGCGCTTGGACCAATTCCCAGGATTACAGCAGCCGGGTGTTGTCCCGGGTGCTGGCGCGTAACGCACTGCCGGTGATGACGATGCTGGATGTCCAGTTCATCATGGCCACCGCAGCGGCTCACGTGTTGGAGCAGTGGGCATCCTCCGGCGGCGTGGTGGCCTCCGGCATACCGGCGGCCGCCTATCCCACCGAGGACTACCGCACCAAGGTGATGTGGTGGGACCGCCGAACCATCGCGACGCACGCCGAACCCGAACAATTCAAGCTGATGTGCGCCCACAACGCCGAAATTCTCGGTCGCATTTCGGCTTAGGAGAGATCGAGCCGCAGCCTGAACGTCCTCGTCGACGGTGATCTCATTGGCGGCAACGTTGGGACTACGGCGACGGGGCGGCGTATCTATTTCCGTTGGTGCTACACAGGATTCGACGAACCGTTGCCGGTAATGACCTCGAGATCGTCGAAAGGGCGGTCAGGCGTGGCGATTACCGGGTCGGAGAGCGGCTGCTCGCCGCGAATGCGATCATTGCGTGTATGGCCTCGCGACACACCCGCTTTCGGATTTTCTACCGCATCGGCTTCACACCGTGGGAGGGCCATCCGATCGGGCAGGGTCTACGAGACCTGGTCGAAGGAACATCCGGTGAAGCCGGGCTGTCCACGGGATCGGCCCTCGATGTCGGATGCGGTACCGGAGACTGCGCGATTTACCTCGCCCAGCACGGTTGGCGGGTAACTGCGGTCGACTATGTGGCCAAGCCGCTCGACAAGGCCCGCGCCAAAGCTCGCGCCGCCGATGTTTCGGTCAACTTTGTGCGCGCCGACGTGACGCAATTGAGTCGGGCCGGAATCGGTGCGGGCTTTCAGTTGATCGTCGACAACGCCTGCATCCACAACATGAGCGGTGCCGATCGTGACGCCTACGTCCGGGAAGTCTCTGCTGTGGCGGCGCCCGACGCGTGGCTCTACATCGCCGCGTTTCCTCCCGGCCGCAGGATCGGTGTGCCGGGCATCGACGATGCCGAAATAGAGCGACGATTTACCCCGGGCTGGACGCTGGTCTCCGCGGGCGACGAACGAGAGCTTGACCAGAAGAACCCGTCGCGTTACTACCTGTTTCAGCGGCGCGCGTAAGCGCCGATCAAGAGTTCTGCTTGCCGCGGATCTCAACCACGTTCTCGGTGGCGGATCCCTTATCCGGTGCAGCGGCCGCGCCGTCGGAGAAGTCCATCGGCACGACGCGCTTGGCGAGCAGCGCCTCCATTGCGGCGCTGTCCAGCGGGCGGGAGAGCAGAAAACCTTGCGCCCGGTAGCAGCCCAGGCCGAGCAATGTCTTGGCCGCGGCCACGGTTTCGACGCCTTCGGCGACGGCGTTCAGTCCGAAGGCATCGGCCAGGGCCATTGTGGAGCGCACGATCGCCAGGTCGCCCGCGTTGGTGTCGAGATTGCGGACAAACCCCTTGTCGATCTTGAGTGTGTCGACGGGCAGCGATTTCAGATACGTCAGCACGCTGTAGCCGGTGCCGAAGTCATCGATCGCGATCTGTACCCCGATCTCCTTCAATCTGAAGAGAGTCTTGCGTGTGGCGTCGATGTCTTGGACCACCACGCTTTCAGTGATCTCCAGGCATACCGTCTGCGGGTCGAGGCCGAACTCGTTGAGTGTGGTCGCGACCGTGTCGACGATGCCATCGGTGACGAGCTGCACGGGCGACACGTTGATGCGCAACACCGCACCGCGCCCGACGTCGCGTGACTGCCAAAGCCCGAACTGCGCACACGCCGCACGCATTACGAGACGGCCGAGCTTGGCGCCCAGGTTGATCGATTCGACCACCTGGATGAACGAATCGGGCATCAACAGTCCGAGAGTGGGGTGTTGCCAACGGATTAGCGCCTCGGTGCCGAGGATCTCACCGGTTCGCATGTCGAACTCCGGAAGGTAATGGAGCACCATAGCGCCAGTACGGCTGTCGACCATCCCTTCCAGGTGCAGTTCGATGTCGTTGCGGATCATGTTCGTTCTCAACATTTCCGGGCTGAACGTGACGACCCTGTCGCCGCCGGAACTTTTCGCCGACCGGAGAGCCTGGTCGACCCGGCGCAGCACGTCCGAGGTGCTGTCCTGCCCGGGTAGAGCCGACGTGACGCCGATGCTGACCGTACGGGTGAGCAGCTCATCGTCGATCACGACCTGCTTGTGGACGAGGTCGTGCAGCGATTGGGCAAACACTTCGGCGGCCTCGATGTCCATTGGTGCCGTGGGTACGACGACGAACTCGTCACCGCCGAAACGGGCGATGGCCGCCGGGATGTCCGTGGCCTCGCGCATCAGTTGGGCGAAGGCCTCGATGAACCGGTCGCCGGCGTTTTGACCCAGGTGGTCGTTGATGACCTTGAAGCGGTCCAAGGCAATGAACACCACCGAGACCGGGCCGGGCTGCCCCTCGACCAGCCGCTGGTCCAGGTACTCGATCAGCGCCCTGCGGTTGAGCAGGCCGGTGAGGTCATCGTGTTCGGCGAGATAGTGGAGTCGTTCTTCTGCGACGGTGCGGCCCTGCAGCTGGGCGAACAGCGCGGCGATGGCTTGCAGGGCGTTGAGTTCTTCCGGTAGCCATTCGCGGTCTCCGAGCTTGCCGAAGGCTAGCGTGCCGGTGGTGACGTCGCCGGATAGCAGCGGAACGGCGGCGAGGGAGACGGTGGGAGCACCGGTGCCCTCCTCAATGTTGTGTTGATAGTCGGCATTGTCCGGTCGGGGCCGCATCACGTCTGGCGCCTTGAGGTGTTCGGCCCGAGCGAAGATAGAGTCGGCGTCGGCGAAATGCACTATGCCAATCGGGTCCGGGTCGGCATTGCGGGGCGGGAATTCGGCGATGAGGATCGTGGCGCGGATGGTGTGGTCGTTGTGTCGCAGGAAGCTGAAATCGACGCCCAAGTCGCGAACCAGGTTGCCGAGCACTCGTTCGCTGATTGCGGCCGAGTCAGCCGCGGTGGCCGCCATCAACTCGGCGGCGGCCGCAGTGACCAAGTAGTCCAAGGTGCCCGACATTTGCCCTTACCGTAGCTGTTACTAGTGCGCGGAGGCAGTTTTTGTTTGCCGCGTCACGCGTCTGTGTGGAATCACACTGGCAGATCCATGCGCGGCCCGACCCGGTTTACCGCAGGCAGCCGGGCCAGATCACCCCGATGGGACGGTCGCCGCATCCCCGGTCACCTGATTCCACGCTGCTGCTCGATGACAGCCATCACAGCCGGCGCCGAACTGTTCAACACACGCGTATTACCGACCGAGCGCTCTGCTACGGCTGTTGTGCCAGGTGGACCGTGACATTTGGGCGGCACACACTGTCTCGCATCGACGGGCTTGATTTCCGGCGGCGCAGCTCGGAGATCGTGTCAGGTCCAGGGCAGCGCCGCAGCCGTGCATGTGTGCCGCCGTCGCGGCTGCGCAGTGCTCGGGCCAGAATCGTTGCTGCACAGGCAATAGCGTTTTTGTCGGTGATCAGGTGTGGCCGCGCCCCGTCGTTGTTCCCAAGCCGTCGATAGGCCTTGGCGCCGGATACCGCTAGCGACGCGGTCGAACACGGGCAGGAATCGGACCACCGGCAATCATCGTGAAGTGCAATGCAAGTGGAAATTCGTCGTCGAGAGAGCGGATTTCGAACCCGCGGATGAGCGTCGCCAAGGCGAGGGTCACTTCGAGCATGGCGAAATGGTCGCCAATGCACGAGCGCGGTCCGCCGCCAAATGGCACATATTGCCAACGGTTGAGCGCCTTGAAGTTCTCAGGGCTGAACCGGTCGGGATCGAATCGAAGCGGGTCCTCCCAGAGTTGGGGGTCGCGTTGTACGGCCATCCTCCCGACAACGAGCATGGTGCCCTTCGGCACCCGGAAGCCGCCCACCTCCACGTCCCGGCACGCCATACGTGTGCCCGTGGGCGCCGGGGGGCACAGGCGAAGCGATTCCCGGATGACCTGGACCGTATAGCCCAGCCGTGGCATGTCGTCGGACGTCAGTGGCCGATCCGGCAGGGCCGCGACTTCTGCCGCGACGCGGTCCTGGCAGTCGGCGTGGTGTCCCAGAGCCCACAGAGCGTACGTCAACGCCGTGGTTGTGGTGTCGTGGCCGGCGAACATAAACATGACCAGTTCGTCGCAAATCTCTTCATCAGTCAACCGTTTTCCGGTCTCTGGATCCTCGGCGGCGATGAGCGCGTGGACCAGTGGTGCGACTCGTGTCGGATCGGCGCGGCAGTCGCGCAAAATCTCCCGCGTCAGGGCATGAAGTTTGGTGCTTGCCGCTCGCGCGCGCTGACGCGCGGGAGTGGGCAACCAGCGAGGGGCGCGTAGCGGGCTCGTCGCGCGCCTGACCGCGTAGGCCAACGCCACCCGCAGCGGCTCAACAACCTCGTCGGCGCGTTGTTCCAGGTCGAGCCCGAGCACCGACCGACCCAGCGCGCGCAGCGTGATCGTGCGGCACTCGGCGTCCAAATCGATCACGGCATCCTCGCGCCACCCCTGGCTCACGGACTGTGCTGCCTGCTCCATGTGACCGCCGAACTCGTTCACACGCTGCTTGGTGAACACCGGCTGCAGGGTGCGCCGACGTGACTTCCACGGCTCGAAGGGAAGATCAGTAAGGCTGGCGCCGATGATATGGCGCACCTGCTCGAAGACCGGGGTCGTCTTGTCCACGGAATCATCTTTGGTGCTGAGGATGTCGCGAATAGCCTCCGGAGATGTTGCCAACACAATCGGCGGCATCAGCCATCGCGGACCTAACCTGAAAAACGACACTCGCCCGCCGGCATCACGCAGCCGTTCGGTACCCGTGCTGAATTCCCGCACCGCCGCAAGACGCTGCCGATAGGGCATGGGATTCACCGGCGGCAGCGGTAAAGATTTGAGTCCGTCACTCGCAAGGGTCTGAACCACGCCTACCTCCCGCGGACAACGTTTCCTATCTCGATCAAAGGACCGCGCAGGCAAAGCTTACCGATCCCGGGTGACCGGGCAAGTCCTTGAACATCTTTTCGGAAGATCGAAAGGCCACGTGTGGCCGGTGGAGAACACGGGTCGAGTTCATAATCATGTATGACAGTGCGGCTCGAAATCGATGACGCGGACTCCATGAGAGGTTGAGGGTGAAGAGAATTCGGCCGATGTGGCGGGTACCCGGCGTCGTTTTGCGCGAGCGCTTCCACCCCGCCGGGCGCGAGCGCATTCCCGAGCCAATGGTGGTGGACGATCCGGAATCCGTTGCCCAGTTCCACACCGGCGGCGCGTCCAACCCAGGGATAGTCGCGATATACGACTTCTGCGCTCGTGCGCTCGATGCGCTCCTTCCGCCGGGCGGCGCGCTGTTGGATCTCGGCGTCGGCTCGGGCCGTGCGCTCAGCGCCGTCCTGCGCCGACGTCCCGATGTTCGGGCGACCGCCGTCGATCTAGCGCCCAACATGCTGACCACGGCGCGGGAGCTGTTCGACGCTGAAGGTCTAGGCGAACGTGTCGAACTGTTGCGCGAGGACATCACCGCGCTGCCAGGACGGATTTCAGCGGCTCCGTGGGACGCGATCTCCTGCATGTGGACGCTGCATCAGCTACCGGATTTCGACTCCTTGCGCGGCGCACTCGGACAGATCGCTGCTATCCAACGCGACAGTGGGTCCGCGGTTTGGATCTCCGATTTCCAGCGCCTGCGGGACCCGACAGCCGCCCCCAACATGCTCGCGATCGCAGATCCCGACTCGCCGGCTGTCTTGCGAAAAGACGCAATTGCAAGCGAGGCGGCGGCGTTCACCATCGCCGAGCTCTCGAAAGAGCTTGCCGCGGCTGGACTGCAAGGAATGCACAGCGGTCATTCGACACCGTTGCCCTATCTGCAGGCGTACTGGATGTTCGGTGCGCGCGGCAAACCGAACGCTCTGACCGGCACGCATGATGCCCGGTTACGCGGTCCGGCCCGCCGCGAGGCGGCCTTGTTGCGCTGGGGATTCACCGCAAAACCGTTCTGAGTCGGCTACCGCCGGGAACGGACTCGGCTCAGACTGCGGCGACTCGGTCGCGACGCAGGTGGTGCGGTGGTCAACCGCAAGACCAGCACGATCGATTCCTCGGGACCGGTCGCGGTAAGGCGGACGAAATCGCTTTGCAATTGCCTCAATTCGTCGGCAAAGTCGGCGGATAACTCGTGGAGATCGTCAGCGTTTCGAGCATGCAAGAAGACCGGCGACAGCGGCCGGACGGCGAGGCCCTCGCGCTGCGCGAGGATCCATACCGCCTCGACGGCCGATCCACCGCGGGCGTAGTCGGTAAGACGCTCCCCGGTCACGGTGATCACCGCCAGTGCCGAGCTGTCGAGGACCTGGTCGCGCATGCCGTCGCCCAGCGCGCTGCCGGCGTTCCAGTCCGCAAGGCAAGCCATCACGTCGGGCCGCCGGACGACATCAAATAGTGCCAAGTCGCTGTCGTCGAGTTCGAGGCTGAGCACCTCGATACCGACGTCGGGATCGGGGTCACCGGGCCAGCGCAGTTCCGAAAACATCTCTTTGTGCAGCTGCGGTGTCAAGTACCGGATTCGGTCGGCTGCGCCGAAAATCGTTGCGGCCAGCGAAAGGTCGTCTCGCTCGGTGAGCAGGTGCAGACGCGCGCCCTCCCGCTCTGCCGCGGTCGAGAGCAACTTGATCGTCTGGTCGTCGAGTGGTTGACGCGTTCCGCGATGGCGGTTGGTCTCGCGTGCGAGCATCGGTTCGTAGAGGTCGGCGAGGGCGGGGTCGTTACCGTTTCCGAAGTCGATCCCGGCTTGTAGCGGAGAGCCGGCTACGTCTTCGGAGACGCTCACCGGCCCGAGCACCCCGCGGGCGGCGGCGGCGATCCTGACGTTGTACAGGGCTGCGCCCAATGCGACAGCGCTGCCGCGGAACCCTACGTCCATGGTTGAAGTATGTTCCGGCGCAACGCTGATGGTTAGTTTGGTCGGGTCTGCGTCGATGCGCCATGGCTGGCTGTTCCCGCCCGAGGGGGCGCGCAGCGCGGCAGCGACAATAGGATCGCTGACCATCGAAGGGGCTGCGTCGCCGCCATGCCCGCCGTCGGGCTCAGGGCGATGGTGGGCCGGCTCGACTTCGTCGAGTTGATCGAGTTCCCAGCCCATGTCGATGCGGCACCGACCCGATCTCAGTTCTTCGCCCAGCCCGATTCTGCGCACGGCTTCGGCTAAAGCCGAAGCGCCGACGACGACGTCGGATGCCAGCTGAGGCCAGGTCGAGAGCGATCGGTCGATCTCGATAAGTGATGCGGCAGTGCGGGGCGATACCCGATCGGCTTCGTCGTAACGGAGCATGTAAGGAATTTTTTCCCGGATGCTCATGCCCGGCAGCAGCTCGATGTCGAGGTCGCCAAGCAGCCCGTGCAGGATCGGACGGTCAGGGTCTTGATCGAAGCGTTCAACGTCGACCCTGCCGCGATCGCTGGTTGCCATCAGCACGGGGAGACGCCGGTCGCGCGCTGCCATGCGCAGGCCAACCTTGATGTCGAGCGAATCGCATTCCTCGACAACGATGTCGAGTCCATCCAGGAACGCGTCGAGGTTGTCCGCGGTGAGTCCCGCGTCGAACACGTCTACCGCGAGGTAGGGATCAAGCTCGGCGATCCGGCGTGCCGCCACATGCGCCTTGTTCAACCCAAGATCGAAGACGGTGGCCGGCACCCGATTCAGATTTGACAGTTCCAAATGATCGAAATCTGCCAGCCGAATCCTGCCACATAGTCCCTGTAGCGCCAGGGTGTGAGCGATGACATGGCCGACGCTCAGGCCGGCGACGCCGATGGTCAGCGAATTGAGCCGGGCCTGTTCTCGAATGGTGATGTTGTTTCTGTTGCGATCAAGTCGTAGCGTCCGAAACCCCTTCGGGCCCAGCACCGCGACGACGGTCCGCCGCCAGGGGTAGTAAGCCCACTGGCTCCGTTCGCCGAGGAGCTCCGAATCAGGTGCCGGCCGAAGGCTGCGCAGATTGGCCAGTTGTGCATCGAGCCGGTCGAGAACCTCGACGAGGGGATCGGCTCGTAGCCGCTCCAACGTCAGTGCGTCGTCGGGCTCGTCGGGGTCGAGAACTTGCGCGCTGTGCGCGGTTACCTCGGGCTCGTCCATGGTGTTTCGTGTATAGCACCCGACCGGCAACACGGGCGCCTAACCGCCGCGCTTGGCCGCTCACCGAGCGATGGCGTCGCTGCCCGGGGTCTCCGCTTCCTCGGCGAATTGGCCCCGCCGTATCAGGCTGGTGACGGCGGCATCCCAGCGTCGCAGCTGCGGCTCGGTGAAGAACGGCTCGCCGAGGTAGAGCTCGATGTACGGCTGCAGAATGATGGCGCCGATCCGCAGGATGAGCGGGTTGAGCACCCCCCAGTCGGGATCGAGGTCGGATCGAAGGTTGCCGTGTTGCCCGAATTGGCTGCCCTGCCCTGCGCTGATCGCCGCCAACCCGGTGAAGATCACCGACCCCAGTGCGCCGCCCTCGGCGAGCGTGCGCCCCAGGTACGTCATGACGTCGGGACGTCGGACCATCAGTGCGATCAGGCGGTTGCCGGCTTCCTCGAGGGCGTCGGACTCCGGCTCGAGCGGCGCTGTGGGCTCCAATGCCTCACCCACCACCTGGAGCACGTACTGGTCGACGGCAGCGGTTAACGCGGCCTTGGTGTGGAAGTGGTGCTGCACCAGCCCAATCGAAACCTCCGCGGTCTCGGCGACCGCACGCAGCGGTGTGGCAGCAATGCCGCGAACGGCAAAACAGCTCAGCGCGGCGTCACGAATCCGCTCCTTGGCCGACGGTTCGGGCGCAGGCGGCGGGTCGTAGGGAAACAACCGGGGAGGTTCCACGGCCGGACAATACACCGGCACAGCGTCACGATATGGCGGTATCGGATTACCATATCTTCGTATCGTCACGGCTATGCGCGCCGCGGGAACGGTCGACGGGCGACACCGTATTTGGGGGACCACCGAGCCATGGGTGATATCACTTATCCGGTCGCCGACGGCCACCTGCCCGGCTATCTCGCCGTCCCCGAGGGCCCGGGGCCATGGCCCGGTGTGGTGGTCGTTCAGGACCTACTCGGCATGACCGCGAACTTGCGGCAGATCTCGGACCGCTTGGCCCGCAGCGGCTATCTGGCGCTGGCTCCGGTGCTCTACGGCCGCGGTCCAAAGATCAGGTGCCTGCTGAGCACCATCCGCGCCCATGTGACCGGCCGGGGCCCCGCCCACGACGACCTGGTTGCCGCCCGCGATCACCTCGTCGCCGACGAGCGGTGCTCCGGCAAGGTCGGGCTCGTCGGGTTTTGCATCGGCGCGGGGTTCGTTATGCAGCTGGCCCCCCGCGGCGAGTTCGACGCGGCAGCGCCGAACTACGGGCTGCTGCCCGGCGACGTCGAAGCGCTGCGCGAGTCGTGCCCGGTGGTCGCGAGCTTCGGCGCGAACGACCCCATCGTGCGGCGGGGCACCGCGGCAAGGCTTGAGGCCGTATTGGCGGAGGGTGACGTACCGCGTGACATCAAGGAATATCCCGATGTCGGCCACAGCTTCATCAACGACCACTGTGTTCCCGCGCCAATCCGCATAATTGCGGGCCTGGCCGGGATGGCTTATTCCGAATCCGAATCGGAGGACGCGTGGCGGCGGATCGTCACGTTCTTCAACGAACACCTGCAGTAGTGGAACGTTGAGCCGGAACCACTATCCGGGTCGGCAACGGCGGGGGCGGGGAAGCGGGGGGCAGGCCCGTGCGTGGGGTCTCCGGGGTGCCCAGCCGGCCGGCCAGCCACGGCAGCGCGGCGGCGAAGGCCCGGCCGGCGAACGGCCAGTCGTGCCTGCCCGGCTGGGGCACGACTGCGCAATCTATGCCGTTGGCGCGGCCGAGTGCGCACAGCGAGTAGGCGGCCGCGGTCTGGTTACCCGGGTTGGCAGCGGCGAGACGCATTGCGCCGGAATCGGTTACGGCCACGTCCTCGCGCGGCGCCGGCGGGCCGTCCGACGAGATCGCGAACCAGCCGGCCAGGTCTCGGTAGCTGCCGTGCCGGGTGATCACAGTGGTCGGGTCGAAAGCGGCCCAGGCTGCGGCATTTCCGCCGAACAGCCGGGCGATGGTCTGGGATCTGTTGCCGGCGTTCGGAAAGAAATCACCCGCGATGTCGACGAACGCGCTGAACATCTCGGGGTGCATCACGGCCAGATCAACGGCGCACGTCCCGCCCATCGACCAGCCGGCGATGCCCCAGTTGGACCGGTCGCCGCTCACGCCGAACTTCGAAACCATATAGGGGACAACGTCTTTGGTCAAATGATCGGCGGCGTTGCCGCGCACGCCGTTCACGCATTCGGTGTCGTTGTTGAAGGCCCCTCCGGCGTCGACGAACACCAACACCGGCGCCTTGCCGTCATGAGCGGCCGCGAAGTCGTCGGTCGTCCTGACCGCGCTGCCCGCCCGCGTCCAATCCGCGGGGGTGTTGAACTGTCCGCCGATCATCATCACCGTCGGCAGGGCCGGCGGTGGGCTGCTGGTAAACCACTCGGGCGGCAGGTAGACGAGTTCCCCGCGGTGCTTGAAATGCGATGCGTCCGAAGGGATCACCACCGGCACCACGCTGCCGTGCGGAGGGCGGGTCCGGTTGGCGGCCAGCGCGCTGAGGGTGGCCGGGTCCGTTTGATCGGGCAGGGGACCGGAGGTGAGTTGGCTCCATGCCGCCTGCACGGTCGGAAAGTAGCCGACCCACGCGTTGAGCACCAGCGCCGCGCAGAGCACGCACGACGGCACGGCAAGCAGCGTCACGCCGCGCCGCCACGGCGGCGCGCTGCGCCAGCCCACCACCAGCACTGCCGCGGCCACGCCGGCCAACGCGACCCACACCCACAGTGCCGAGGGTGCCGGCTCGTCGGACAGGCCGCGGTCGACGACGTACCAGTGCGTCAGGTAGGCCGTGGCGCCCCCGGCGACGCCGGCCAGTGGCAGCCACACCGCCCGCCATCGTCGCGACCGCCAGCCCACGGCCAGCGCCAGCACGACGGCGGTGCCGATCTGGATCGTCGCGGGTATCCACCCGTGCATCAGGGAGGTGAAATTACCGGCCAGCTGCGCCGTGGCGAGGGGCGTCGGGGCGGTCACGTGCATCAGTGTGAGCCATCGTTAACACTCCCGGAACATTTTGACCGCATGTTCCCTGTGTGTCCGCTGGCAGTGGCAGGCGGGCTAATGCGGCTTGGCCAGCGGAAACGGCAGGGTTTCGCGGATGCTGCGGCCGGTTATGAGCATGACGAGCCGATCGATGCCCATACCGAGTCCGCCGGTGGGTGGCATCGCGTACTCCATGGCTTGCAGGAAGTCCTCGTCGAGCTCCATCGCTTCGGGATCCCCGCCGGCGGCCAACAGCGACTGCTCCTGCAGGCGGCGGCGCTGCTCCACCGGGTCGGTCAGCTCGCTGTAGGCGGTCCCCAGCTCGACGCCCCACGCCACCAGGTCCCACCGCTCGGCAACACCGCGCTGACTGCGGTGCGGCCGGGTCAGCGGCGACACGGAGGTGGGGAAGTCGATGTAGAACGTCGGTTGCTCCGTCTTGTCCTCCACCAGGTGCTCGTAGAGCTCCAGCACCACCGCGCCGGAATCCCAATGCGCCCGATACGGAATGTGCACGGCGTCGGACATCCTGCGCAGGGCGGCCAGTGAGGTGTCGGGATCGATGTGCTCGCCCAGCGCCTCCGATACCGCGTCGTACACGGTCTTCACCGCCCACGTGCCGGAGATGTCGACCGGTTCGAGGCGCCCGTCGCTCCCCGCCCGGGGACGCAGCACGGTCTGCTCGCCGTTGGCGGCCTGCGCGGCGTTCTGGATGAGCTCCCGGCAGCCGTCGATCCACACCTTGTAATCCGCGTGCGCCTGGTAGGCCTCCAGCAGCGTGAACTCGGGGTTGTGGCTGAAGTCGACGCCCTCGTTGCGGAACGCCCGGCCCAGCTCGAACACCCGCTCCACGCCACCGACGCACAGCCGCTTCAGATACAGCTCCGGCGCGATGCGCAGGAACAGGTCCATGTCGTAGGTGTTGATGTGGGTGACGAACGGCCGGGCGGTGGCCCCGCCGTGGATCTGCTGCAGGATCGGCGTCTCGACCTCGATGAACCCCTTGGCGAACAGGGTTTCCCGAACCGAGCGCAACACCTCGCTGCGGGCCCGAATCAGCTCGCGCGACTCCGGGTTGACCGCCAGGTCGACGTAGCGGGTCCGCACCCGCGCCTCGGGATCGGTCAGCCCCTTCCACTTATTCGGCAATGGGCGCAGGCACTTACCGATCATGCGCCAGTCGCGCACGATCAACGAGCGGGTCCCCTTTTTGGAAAAGCCCATGTGTCCGGACATCTCAACCAGATCACCGAGATCGATGGCCGCGGTGAAATCGGCGGTATGGCCGCGTCCGAGATGCGAATTGTCCAGCAGCACTTGCATTTCGCCCGACCAGTCGCGCACCTGGGCGAACAGCACGCCGCCGTAGTCGCGGATCCGCAGGATGCGGCCGGCCACCGACACGTCCTCCTGATCGTCGGCGTCCAACGCGGCGGCGATCGAGTGGCTGGGCGGGCACCCCACCGGGTAGGCGTCAACCCCGTTGCGCTGCAATATCTTCAGCTTGGCCAGGCGCACCCGTACCTGCTCGGGCAGGCGCAACCTCGACTCCTCGGCCTCGGCCGCCTTGACCCCGCGTTGCAGGTCGCTCACGTCGGGCGTCGACCCGTCGTGGTGCAGCAGCCCGGACTCCGCCAGCCTGGCCGGTACCGCGGGATGGTGCCCGGTGTGCACCTTCTCCCGCCGGCTGAACGGCAGGACGAGGAAACCCTCCGCGATCACCGAGGCAACGCCTACCCGCGGAATCAGCCGGGCGTCTTCGTAACACGCGTACCGGGGAACCCACTCGGGCTGGTACTTCATGTTCGAGCGGTACAGCGTCTCGAGCTGCCACCATCGCGAAAAGAACAACAGGAACCCGCGCCACAACCGGGCGATGGGCCCGGCGCCGAGCTGTGCGCCCTGTTCGAACGCCGAGCGGAACATCGCGAAGTTCAGTGAAATGCGAATGATGCCAAGGGCTTCGGCGTTCAGCGCGAGTTCGCTGACCATGAGCTCGATGGTGCCATTGGGGGATTGCGGGGAACGCCGCATGAGGTCTAGGGAGACGCCGGTGCTTCCCCAGGGGACCAGCGACAGCATCGCGACCACCCGACCCTCGCGATCGATGGCTTCCACCAGCAGGCAGTCGCCGTCGGCCGGGTCGCCGAGCCGGCCCAGCGCCATCGAAAAGCCGCGCTCGGTTTGGGTGTCGCGCCACGCGTCGGCGCGCGAGATCGTTTCGGCCATCTCGTCGGCGGAGATGTCGCGATGTCGCCGGATGCGTACCGTCAGCCCCGCCCTGCGCGCCCGGGTCACCGCCTGGCGCACCCCGCGCATGTCGGGGCCGGACAGCTTGTAGTCGGACGTCCGCAGGATCGCCTCGTCGCCCAGCTCGAGGGCGTTGAGCCCGGCCTCCCGGAATGCCTGGGCCCCTTGCGAACTGGCGCCCATCACACCCGGCGCCCAGCCGTAGGTCTGGCATAACCCCAACCACGCGTCGATCGCCTGCGGCCACGCCCTCGGGTCACCGATCGGGTCGCCGCTGGCCAGACAGACCCCGATCTCGACCCGGTAGGTAATGGCCGCGCGGCCGCTCGGGGCGAACACCACCGACTTGTCGCGGCGGGTGGCGAAATATCCGAGGGAGTCCTGTTTGCCGTAGAGCTCGAGCAGCCCGCGGATCGCGGACTCGTCCTCGCCCGTCAGCGCGTTGTCGGCACGCTGGGACTGGAACAGCACGATCGTCGCCGCGATCAACGCGAGCGCTCCGAACAACCCGAAGATCGCGTTGAGCAGGACGTGCGGCCGGCCGGTGAACGCGTCGGGATCGACGATGGAGAACCCCACCACCCGGTTGACGACGTACCAAAAGCGCGAATCGGGCGCCAGGGTGCCCGGCCACATCTCGACCAGGCCCCAGGACGCCAGGATTCCGATTACGAGCCCGGTGACCAGGACCGCGGCCGCCTTGAACAGCGCGGCCTTGCGCACCTTGGCCCAGAACTGCCGATAGGACAGGACCAGCAGGACGATCGCGACGATGTGCACGGCGAAGCCGAGGTTCTCCCCGAACGACTCGGCCGCCGTGTTGTCGCCCGCGGCGATGTCGGCCGCGTTCAAAGCGGCGGCCAGGACCATGTTGCCGAGCAGCAACACCCAGGCGATGCGTTTGCGCGCCGTCAGGGCGGCGGCCAGCAGGGCCAGCACGAACGACCACGCGATGCTGGTGTCGGGGAAGTTGAACAGGTAGTCGTTGATGAACTCGCGCGGGACCTTGATCAGCCACCGGATCAGCGGCGACACGCTCGCGATCAGTGACACCGTGGCGATGACGCCGACGGTCCAGCCCGCCGCCGCCGGTACCCAGCGATACCGGGAGTTCGGCTGGCTGCCCGAACGCGGGCCGAAGCGGGACGTAGCGAGTGTCACAGACCGCGAGGATATGCCGTCAAGCCGTGAAAATCCTGGCGAAGCGCCAGGGGAGCCGGGCAGCAATTGGTCGGGATACGACGCGCGCCGGACGGCCGTCCGGCCGCAGACGTGCAGGAAGACGCGTCATGGCTGCTAAACTATCGACTGCGACCATCCCGGTGAACGCCGGGGACAGTTAAGTGGAGTCCCACTCCCACCGTTGGCCACGAGTTTTCTCAAGGTTCAGCGGTCCGGTCACAGGCATCGTGAATGCCTGTTCCGCGTGCAGCGCGGGCGGCTGGAGCAGTTCCAGCGGCGATCGGTCGGCATTGGGCCCTGCTTGTGCAGGGCCTTTTTGCTGATGGTGTGGTTTTCCACCGCTGCGGCCGCCACAAGGAGAAAAAGCCCAACAAGGGAGGCCCCATCAGCACTGAGACCCGCGTCAACGAGCGCATCCGCGTACCTGAAGTTCGATTGATCGGACCCGGGGGAGAACAGGTAGGCATAGTGCGCATCGAGGACGCACTGCGCGTCGCCGCGGACGCCGATCTCGACCTCGTCGAAGTTGCCCCGAACGCCAGACCTCCGGTCTGCAAGATCATGGATTACGGCAAGTTCAAATACGAGGCGGCGCAAAAGGCGCGCGAATCCCGCCGGAACCAGCAGCAGACCGTCGTCAAAGAGCAAAAGCTGCGACCGAAAATCGACGATCACGATTACGAGACCAAGAAGGGCCACGTAATCCGCTTCCTGGAGGCGGGATCGAAGGTCAAGGTCACCATCATGTTTCGCGGACGTGAGCAGTCGCGGCCCGAGCTGGGCTACCGATTGCTGCAGCGCCTGGGCGCGGACGTCGCCGACTACGGATTCGTCGAAACGTCCGCCAAGCAGGACGGCCGCAACATGACGATGGTGCTGGCACCGCACCGCGGCGCCAAGACCCGCGCGCGGGCGCGCCACCCAGAGGCACCGGGGGGAGGCGCGGCACCGGACACCGATGCGGGAGCCGACGCCACCCCGTCGCCCAACTGACCTGACAGCGAGAAGCACGAAGTACTGGAAAGTACTGGAAAGTACTGGAAGTAGAGGAAACATGCCCAAGGCCAAGACCCACAGCGGGTCGTCGAAGCGGTTCCGGCGCACCGGCACCGGGAAGATCCTGCGCCAGAAAGCCAACCGCCGGCACCTGCTGGAGCACAAGCCGTCGACCCGGACCCGACGGCTGGACGGCCGCACCACGGTGTCGGCCAACGACACCAAGCGCGTCAACAAGCTGCTGAACGGCTAGTCAGCCGGCACCCGACCATTTAGAACCATTTACTGCCAGAACGAGAGTAGGAACATCCATGGCACGCGTGAAGCGGGCGGTCAACGCCCAGAAGAAGAGGCGCAGCGTCTTAAAGGCCTCGAAGGGCTATCGCGGCCAGCGGTCCCGGCTCTATCGCAAAGCCAAAGAGCAGCAGCTGCATTCGCTGAACTACGCCTACCGCGACCGTCGTGCGCGTAAGGGCGAGTTCCGCAAGTTGTGGATCTCGCGGATCAACGCGGCTGCACGGGCCAACGACATCACCTACAACCGCCTGATCCAGGGCCTGAAGGCCGCCGGCGTCGAGGTGGACCGCAAGAACCTCGCGGACATCGCGATCACCGATCCGGCTGCGTTCACCGCGCTGGTCGACGTCGCCCGGGCGGCGCTGCCCGAGGATGTCAACGCCCCCTCGGATTCCGGAGAGGCCGCCTAACTGCCGGCGATGCCGGCACCGCTCACCGAACGCTCGGCCAGGGTGGCCGCTGCGGTCAAATTGCATCGGCATGTCGGGCGTCGCCGTGCGGGACGGTTCCTCGCCGAGGGGCCGAACCTGGTCGCGGCCGCGGCCGCACGCGGGCTGGTCCGTGACGTGTTCGTCACCGAACTCGCCGCGCAGCGGCACGCGGGGCTGCTTGCCGAGCAGCAGTGCCCGGTCCACCTGGTCACCGAGCGCGCCGCAAAGGCGTTGTCCGACACGGTCACCCCGACGGGGCTGGTGGCGGTTTGTGACATGCCGGTGAGCTCGCTCGAGGACGCGCTGACGGGCTCGCCGCGGCTGGTCGCGGTTCCCGTCGAGATCGGTGAGCCGGGCAACGCGGGCACCCTGATTCGCATCGCCGACGCGATGGGCGCGGGGGCGGTGGTGCTCGGCGGGCACAGCGTCGACCCGTACAACGGCAAGTGCCTGCGCGCGTCGGCCGGCAGCATCTTCTCGATCCCGGTCGTCTCCGCGCCCGACGCCGTCGGCGCGGTCGCCGCGTTGCGCGCCGCCGGGTTGCAGGTGCTGGCCACGACGGTGGACGGCGAGACCCGGCTCGACGAGGCGGACCTCGCCGCGCCGACGGCCTGGCTGTTCGGAGCCGAATCACACGGCTTGTCGGCCGAGCTCGCGGCGGCGGCGGACCGCCGCGTACGCATCCCGATGGCCGGCGGCGCCGAAAGCCTCAACGTGGCCGCCGCGGCGGCCATCTGCCTGTACCAGAGCGCCCGGGCGCTCGACCGCCGATAAGCCCCTTCCAGCAAACTGTGCTGTGAGCATCCGGGGATTGGTTGCGAAAAGTTTGCCAATAACACTTTCCGGTGCTCGCGGCCTGCTAGGCTTTGCGTCTCGTCGCTAGTCCGGCGGTCTGCGGAGCGACAGTTTCGACGGCAGGGAGGCACGACAATGTCATTGCTGAGCGTGACGCCCGACATCGTGGCGGCGGCAAGCGGAAACTTACAGAATTTGGGTTCTGAGCTGCGCGAAGCGAGCGCAGCGGCGGCGAGCCAGACCACCTCGGTCGCTGCTCCCGCCGCCGACGAGGTATCGGCCGCGATCACGGCGCTGCTTGGTTCGCACGCGCAGCAATTTCAAGCCATAAATGCGCAGGCGTCGGCCTTTCACGAGGAGTTCGTGAACGGGCTGAGTGGCGCCGCGGCCCAATATGCGAGCACCGAACTGACCAACGCTCAGCAAACGTTGGCGGGCGTCGGGAACGCGCCGGCCGCGGCTCTGCCGGCGGCTGTCACCCTCCCCGGTCTCAACCAGACCTTCAACGTCGGTCCCTTCGGCATCTCGCTGAATGCGACGGCCGTTTCCTTCGGCACCGGCGGAGTGCTGGGTATCGCGAACGGCAGCGTCGCCCTGAATACCCCATTCGGTGCCGTGCCGTTGCTGTCGGCCGCCGGGACCGAAGGTGTCGCCCCCAACGGGCAGTTCTTCTTATCCGTGGGCCAAGCCCTTCCGTATTTTTCCTACGGGACATCGGTGACTGGGACGTTATTGCCCGCGATCGCGATCACCGGGGTGACCGTCGACATCAGCCATTTGCAGCTTTCGTTCCCGGGCACCTACTTCGGCGGCCTGCTTCCCAACGCTTCGATCCAGTAGCCGCCCGGCCTGCTCAGGCCGCCCTGGGCCGCCGGCCCCGCGCGGGCCGCAAGCCGGTCAGCGAGAGCGTGCCGTGCACGAAGGATCCCGCGCGCTCCATCAGGAACTTGGCGGGGTCGAGCGGCGTACGGGGGGCGAAACGTGATCGCGGCGGAAAGTAATGCATCGGCAGCCCGCGGCGGTCGCGCGGCGGTGCCATGAACGCCGGCGCCTCCACCAGCGGCGCGTCGCAGGGTAGCCGGCCCTCGGCGCGGCGATAGGCGGCCAGCGCGCGCGGATGCAGCCGGATCTCGTCGGGAACGGCCAAGAAGGCCAACTCGACGAGCTTCCCGAACACGCGCAGCAGCACCTCGTCGCCCAGCGTCCAATGCATGCCCGCCTTCTCGCGCACCGCCGGCTCGAACAGTCCCGCCGCGATCCAGCGCTGGCCGGCCACCAGCGGCCTGAACAACTGGTCCCAGATCGGCGTCGGCATCAGCACGAACTTGGGCTTGGGAATGCGGATCTTGAAGATGTCCAGCGTCGCCTGATTGATTTCCAGCTCCTCGCGGCACACCCGGTCCCAGTACTCCAGAAACTCTTCCCACGATCGAGGCACCGGTCGCATGCTCATGCCGTACATGCGGTACCACTGCACGTGCTCGTCGAAGAGCTGTCGCTTCTCGGCTTCGGTCAGGCCCCCGCAGAAGTACTCGGCCACCTTGATGATGAGCATGAAAAACGTGGCGTGCGCCCAATAGAACGTCTCCGGGTTGAGCGCATGGTAGCGGCGCCCCGCACCGTCGACGCCCTTGATGGTGCGGTGATAGCTCTTGATTTGCTGACCGGTCTGGGCGGCGCGGTCGCCGTCGTAGACCACGCCCATGATCGGATAGACCGAGCGCGCCACTCGCTGCAGCGGCTCGCGCAACAGGATGGAATGCTCTTCGACGCCCGCACCCAGTTCCGGATACATGTTCTGGATCGCGCCGATCCAGACGCCCATCATTCCGGTGCGGAGGTCACCGAAGTACTTCCAGGTGAGCGAGTCGGGTCCGAGGGGATCCGCGGATGTCGTTGGTATGGCAGTCATCTCGGCCTCCTGGGCTCACGATAACTTTGACAACGCACGTTGTCTATGATTTGGGACGCCGGCGGCGCCGTTGTTATGCAGATTCCGCGTCGGCGTGGCGGCGTCGTGATACGGACGTTTGCCGGGGGGCGCGTATGGGTACGTGGTCGCACGTCGACCGGAGGTGAGGCCAGCGCCCGCCCCGCGCCAGTACACTCAGTGCTCGATTTCGTGACCGCGGTCGCGAGTCCAAGGGGGACCGACTATGTCTTTTCTCAGCGTTGTGCCGGATATCGTCTCGGCGGCGGCCGGGGACCTGGAGGGCATCGGCTCGGTGCTGGACTCCGCCAGCGCGGTGGCCGCAGGCCCCACCACCGTGATCGCGCCCGCGGCTCAGGACGAGCTGTCGATTGCAATCGCGGGACTGTTCGGCGACGTTGGCCAGGAATTTCAGGCGCTCAGCGCTGAATCGCGGGCCTTCTGTGACCGGTTCGTGGGCGCCTTGACCACCACCGCTGGCATGTATGTCGGCACCGAGGCCGCGAACGCCCAGCAGACCTTGCTGAACGCGGTGAATGGACCCATCGAGGCGTTGTCCACTGGCGGCGGCTTGGGCGCCCTGACCGGCGCCCTGGAATCCACCGGCACGGGCCTGCTCAGCGGTTTGGTCGGTCTAGAGATCGCCATTCCCATCATCAATACGCTCACCCCGCTCGGTCCGGTGGTGCTGACGCTGTATGGGGAAGGTTCGATACTGGGAGTCACCATTACCTCAGGAACCCTCCAAGTGGGCGCGCCACTCGCGCTGGCCGTTGACGCGATAGGCGCGCCGATCAACGGGCTGGCCGCGCTCAACGCCAGCGGCGCGGCATTTGTCGGCGCGGTGCAGACCGGGAACCCGGTGGCGGCCCTTACCGCGCTCGTCACCGCTCCCGCGAACGTCGGCAGCGGTTTCCTCTATGGCCAGCAATCCGTGACGATCACCCAGGCGGCGCCGTCGGGTTCGGGATATTCGACGGGGTCGGTGACGATTCCCTTCGGAGGGCTGTTAGCCCCGCTCCAGCCCGTTACGTTCAGCCTCACCTCGACTGACGGGACGGTGACTTCCTTCCCGTTGAGCGGCACTGAGTTCGGTGGCCTCCTCGCCGGCATCATGAGCGCCGGCTAACCGTCAGCGCGCCTCGCGGTGGCGACTGTGGAATCGCGAGGCCGACGTTCCCTGCGAGATGTGACACACACGCGGCGACCGTCATTGCCCGCTTCTCCTGACAGCACCTAACCTGGCCAAGTGGAACTCGCGCCGCACGATCCGGACCCGGGCGAGGCCTCGGAGACCGATGTGGAGACCGACCGCGAAGCGGTGGCGACGGTGCCCCCGGCTTCGGAGCGGCGGTCTCCTGCGCGCTGGCTGCACTCCACGAATCACAGCCCAGGTGTGGTGTCGTTTCTGCGACGGGCGCGACGGCTGTTGCCGGGAGATCCGGAATTCGGCGACCCGTTGTCCACCGCCGGCGAGGGAGGCCCCCGGGCCGCGGCCCGCGCCGCCGACCGTTTGCTGGGCGATCGAGACGCGGCGTCGCGCGAGCTCAGCCTCGGTGTGTTGCAGGTGTGGCAGGCGCTGACCGAGACCGTTTCCCGACGACCGGCAAACCCGGAGGTCACGCTGGTCTTCACCGACCTGGTCGGCTTCTCGACATGGTCGCTGCAAGCGGGCGACGAGGCGGCGCTCACCCTGCTGCGACGGGTGGCACGGGCCGTCGAGCCGCCCTTGCTCGACGCTGGGGGCCACATCGTCAAGCGCATGGGCGACGGGCTCATGGCCGTGTTCCGCGATCCGACGATCGCCTTGCGGGCATCGCTGGCCGCGAACGAGGCGCTGAAATCGGTTGAGGTGGCGGGTTACACGCCACGGATGCGGGTCGGGATCCACACCGGCCGGCCGCAGCGAATGGCCGCGGACTGGCTCGGCGTCGATGTGAACGTCGCCGCTCGAGTTATGGAACGCGCCACCAAAGGTGGAATCATGGTGTCGAGCTCGACGTTAGATCAGATACCGCAGACCGAGCTGGACGCGTTGGGCATCGTCGCCAAGCGTGCACGTAAGCCCGTATTCGCGGGTAAGCCCGCCGGCGTCCCCGCTGACCTGGGGATATATCGTCTCAAGACTCTTAGGGAGTTAACAGCCTTTGATCACACTTCCGAAACAAATTAGTCCACATAATGGATGGCAATGATTGGGGGCATCTTCTCCCGGCTTGCCCGGGTCCGGTTCACCGTGGGATATGTGGCGGCGCTGCTCGCCATCAGCTGCGCGCTCATCGCGCTCGGCCCGCACGCGCATGATGTGCTCGTCCAGCGAGCCAGCACCAACCTGCACAACCTGGCCCACGGCCACGTGGGGACTCTGTTGGGCAGCGCGCTGGTCGTCGACGCCGGACCGCTGTACTTCTGGTTGCCGTTCCTGACCTGCCTGCTCGCGCTCGCCGAGCTGCACCTGCGCACCATCCGGCTGGTGGTGGCGTTCCTGGTCGGCCACATCGGCGCCACCCTGCTGGTGGCCGCCGCCCTCGCCGCGGCAGTCGAGTTCGGCTGGATGCCGGTGTCGATCACCCGGGCCAGCGATGTCGGGATGAGTTACGGCGCCCTGGCGGTGCTCGGAGCGATGACGGCGGTGATCCCCGCACGGTGGCGCGCGGCATGGGTCGGTTGGTGGGTCGCGGCGGGCCTGGCCTCGGCGATCATCGGCGGCGATTTCACCGACGCGGGCCACACCGCGGCCGTCGTGCTGGGCGTGCTGGTGTCCGCCCGGTTCCGGCAGCCGATCCACTGGACGCCGACGCGGCTCGTGATGCTTGCGGCGTCCTCGGGCTTCGGTTTCCTGATCCTGGCGCACCACTGGGGGACGATGGCCGCCGCGCCGGTGTTCGGGGTCCTGGGCGCGCTGGCGGCCCACAAGGCCTATCAATTCGTCACCGGACGCGGTGTGGTGCCGGTTCTGCCGGTTGACGCCGCTCCGCAGCCGGTCGCAACCGGCTAATCAGCCGCCGGCAAACGGCCCGGCACGCACCGAGCGTCGCGCACCGAATCACCTATGATCGGCACTTGCGCTGGGCGCATTCCGGCGCGTTCAACAGCCTCGTCAGCAAGGAGAGTGCCGTCGCGTGGGCGATCAACCCGTCGACCTGTCGCCGGAAGCGTTGGCCGAGGCGGTCTCGGCCGCCCGCCGCGCCATCGCGGGCGCCGACGACCTGGACGCGCTGGCACGGGTCAAGACCGAGCACCTCGGGGACCGCTCGCCGCTGGCGCTGGCGCGCCAGGCGCTGGGCAGCGTCCCCAAGGACGAGCGCGCCGACGCGGGCAAGCGCGTCAACACCGCGCGCGGCGAGGCCCAACGCAGCTACGACGAACGCCTGACGGAACTGCGAGCCGAGCGCGACGCCGCGGTCCTGCTCGCCGAGGGCATCGACGTCACGCTGCCGTCGACCCGACAGCCACCCGGTGCCCGGCACCCGATCACGATCCTGGCCGAGCACATCGCCGATACCTTCATCGCGATGGGATGGGAGCTGGCCGAGGGACCCGAGGTCGAAACCGAGCAGTTCAACTTCGACGCCTTGAATTTCCCGGCCGACCACCCCGCCCGCAGCGAGCAGGACACCTTCTACATCGCGCCCGAGGATTCCCGCCAGCTGTTGCGCACCCACACGTCGCCGGTCCAGGTCCGCACGCTCTTGGAACGGGAGCTGCCCGTCTACATCGTCTCGATCGGCCGCACGTTCCGCACCGACGAGCTCGACGCCACCCACACGCCCGTCTTCCACCAGGTCGAGGGCTTGGCGGTGGACCGCGGCCTGTCGATGGCGCACCTACGTGGGACGCTGGATGCGTTCGCGCGCGCCGAGTTCGGGCCGACGGCAAGCACCCGGATCCGGCCGCACTTCTTCCCGTTCACCGAACCGTCCGCCGAGGTCGACGTGTGGTTTGCCAACAAGAAGGGCGGCGCGGACTGGGTGGAGTGGGGCGGCTGCGGAATGGTGCATCCAAACGTGTTGCGCGCCGCCGGAATTGACCCCGACGTCTACTCCGGCTTCGCGTTCGGCATGGGCCTGGAACGCACCCTGCAATTCCGCAACGGGATCCCGGACATGCGTGACATGGTCGAGGGCGACATCCGGTTTTCGCTGCCGTTCGGGGTGGGTGCCTGATGCGCGTCCCCTTGAGCTGGCTCCGCGAGGTCGTGACGGCCGGCGCCCCGGGCTGGGACGCGACGCCCGTCGACATCGAGCAGACCCTGGTGCGCATCGGCCACGAGGTCGAAGAGGTCGTCACCCTGGGCCCGGTCGACGGCCCGCTGACGGTCGGGCGCGTCACCTCCATCGAAGAGCTCACCGAGTTCAAGAAGCCCATCCGCGCCTGCCTGGTGGACGTCGGCGAGGACAAGCCACGCGAGATCGTCTGCGGGGCAACCAACTTCGCGGTCGGCGATCTGGTGGTGGTGGCGTTGCCCGGCACCACACTGCCCGGCGGCTTTGCCATCACGGCTCGCAAGACCTACGGCCGCAGCTCCGACGGCATGATCTGCTCGGCCGCCGAACTCGGCATGGGCGCAGACCATTCCGGGATCCTGGTGCTGCCACCCGAAACCGCCGCGCCGGGCGCCTCGGGCGCCGACGTGCTCGGCCTCGACGACGTCGTTTTCCACCTGGCGATCACTCCCGACCGCGGCTACTGCATGTCGGTGCGGGGGGTGGCGCGCGAGATCGCGTGCGCCTACGAGCTCAACTTCGTCGACCCGGCCGACATCAAACCGCTGCCGGTCGAGGGGGAGGCGTGGCCGCTCACGGTGGACCCGGAGACGGGCGTGCGCCGGTTCGCGCTGCGCCCGGTCACCGGGATCGACCCGACCGCCGTGTCGCCGTGGTGGCTGCAGCGCCGGCTGCTGCTGGCCGGCATTCGCGCGATGTCGCCCGCGGTGGATGTCACCAACTACGTGATGCTCGAGCTCGGCCACCCCATGCACGCGCACGACCGCAATCGCATAACCGGGGGCCTCGCGGTGCGGTTCGCCCGGCCCGGCGAGACCGTCGTCACGCTGGACGACATCGAGCGGCGGCTCGATCCGGCCGACGTTCTCATCGTCGACGACAAGGCGACCGCGGCGATCGGCGGCGTCATGGGCGCGGCCACCACCGAGGTGCGCGACGACTCCACCGACGTGCTGCTGGAGGCGGCCGTGTGGGACCCGGCCGGGGTGTCGCGCACCCAACGACGGCTCCACCTGCCCAGCGAGGCGGCCCGCCGCTACGAGCGCTCTGTCGACCCGGCCATCTCGGTCGCCGCCCTGGACCGGTGCGCCGCGCTGCTCGCCGAGATCGCCGGGGGAGCGGTGTCGCCGACGCTGACCGATTGGCGGGGCGATCCGCCGCGCGAGGACTGGTCGCTCCCACCGATCCGGATCAGCGTCGGCCTGCCGGACCGCATAGCCGGGGTGGCCTACGGCCCGGGCACGACGGCCCGGCGCCTCACCCAGATCGGCGCGGCGGTGGCCGCAAACGACGACATCCTGATCGTGACGCCGCCGAGTTGGCGCCCCGACCTGTTGCAGCCCGCCGACCTCGTCGAGGAGGTCATGCGGCTGGAGGGGCTGGAAGTCATCCCGTCGGTGCTGCCGGCGGCCCCCTCGGGGCGGGGCCTCACCGCGGCGCAGAAGCGGCGCCGCGCGATCGGCAAGTCGCTGGCCCAATCCGGTTACGTGGAGATCCTGCCGACGCCGTTCTTGCCCGCCGGCATCTTCGACCTGTGGGGCCTGCCAGCCGACGACCCGCGGCGCGCGACCACGCATGTGCTCAACCCGCTGGAAGCCGACCGCCCGGCGCTGGCCACCACGCTGCTGCCGGCGCTGTTGGAAGCCTTGGGGCGCAACGTATCTCGCGGCATCGTCGACGCCGCGCTGTTCGCCCTGGCCCAAGTTGTTCAGCCGACCGACGAGACCCGCGGCGTCGAGCTCATCCCGGTCGACCGTCGGCCCACCGACGCCGAGATCGCGATGCTGGACGCATCCCTGCCGCGACAACCGCAGCACGTCGCCGCGGTGCTGACCGGCCTGCGTGAACCGCGCGGCCCCTGGGGCCCCGGCCGCCGGGTGGAAGCCGCGGACGCGTTCGAGGCGGTGCGAATCGTGGCCCGCGCCAGTGGGATTGACGTTCGTTTGCGGGCGGCCCAGCACCTGCCGTGGCATCCGGGCCGGTGCGCCGAGGTGCTCGTCGGGGAGACGTGCGTGGGTTATGCGGGGCAGCTTCATCCCGCCGTGATCGAGCGCTCCGCGCTGCCCAAGGGCACCTGCGCGATGGAGCTGAACCTCGACGCGATCCCCATCGTGGACGTGCTGCCGGCGCCGCGGGTGTCGCCGTTTCCCGCCGTGTTCCAGGACGTCAGCCTGGTGGTGGCCGCGCACGTGCCGGCCCAGGCGGTGGCGGACGCCGTTCGCGAGGGGGCCGGCGAACTGCTCGAAGACCTACAGCTGTTCGACGTGTTCACGGGTCCGCAGATCGGCGAGGACCGCAAATCCCTGACCTTCGCCCTGCGCTTCCGGGCGCCGGATCGCACGCTGACTGAGGACGACGCGAGCGCGGCCCGTGACGCCGCCGTGCGACGCGCCGCCGAGGTGGTCGGCGCCGAACTGCGCGCCTGAGACCGGCGCCCGCGGATCTACGACCCCCTCGCGCGGTTTTCTACGCCATTTGGCCGATGGTCTTCGTCGGCCGAGGCCCAAAAGTTCTTACTTGCAAGTAAGAACTGGTGATCGGGCAAACAGTCGAGGGGATTGGTATGTCGTTTGTGAGCGTGGCGCCGGAGCTGCTGCATGGAGCCGCACAGCAGTTGGCGGGTGTTGGTTCGTCGCTGGCCGAGGCCGCCGCGACCGCGACGGGTCCCACCACGGAGATCGCCGCCGCCGCCGGCGACGAGGTCTCGGTCGCCATCGCCGCGATGTTCGGGAACGCCGGGCGGGAATTCCAGGCGATGAGCGTACAGGCCAAGGCCTTTCACTCGGAGTTCGTCTCGTTGATGAACGCCGGAGCGGGCGCCTATGCGAGTGCGGAGGCGGCCAACGTCGAGCAAGTCCTGCTGGACTTCGGTGCCACCGTCGCGGCCCCTTATCAGGCGTTGGTCGCGAACACGGCGAACAACCTGCAAAGCCTCGGAAGTGCGATCAGCGCGAACCCCGCGCCGCTCCTGAACCAGTTCCTCAGCAACCAACTCGGGTATGGCCAAACCGTCGCGACGGGATTCCAGAGCGCGGTGGCGAACCTGCCCGCCGAGCTGGCCAATTTGCCGGCGAACATCTCGGCGCTCTCAGCGATCAACCCGCTGTCCTTCGCGCAGCAGCTCGTCAACCAACAAATCGGCTACGCCCAGCTGATCGCCACCTCGCTGCAGAACGCCGGCAACGATTTCGTGGCCGGTTTGACCGCGCTGCCGGTGAACCTGCAGACCGGTCTTCAGACCATCATGTCCGGTGACGTCACCGGAGGGCTGCTGCAAGTCGGCGGCGCCTTCTTGGCCCCCGTCTTCACCGACCTCAATGTCACCGTGGACCCCGTAACCGGGCTCCTTGATATCGTGCCCGGCGGCGCGTTGGGGGACCTGCTACCCATCCTCGGCATCCCCGCGCAGATGGCGCAGAACTTCACGAATCTGCTTCCGGCCGGGACGATTCCGGCAACCGTGGCGCAGCACGCGACCAATCTGTTCACGACGCTGACGGATGTGTCCCAAACCCTGGATCTCAACACCGGCAACCTGCACATCGGGTTGCCCGTGGTGCTCGCGCTTGACGCGCTGGGGCCGCCGATCACCACGCTGCAGGCGGTCGGATCGAGTGCGAGCGCGTTCATCGGCGCGGTGCAAACCGGCGACGGGCTGGGGGCGGTCGCCGCAGTGATCGATGCCCCCGCCGTCATCGCCAACGGCTTCCTCAACGGCCAGGCAGCGCTCCCGCTGCCTTCCCTGCTCGGCGGTCCCGGCGGTATCGAGACGATCACCGCGATCCCGGTCGGCGGGGTCCTCACGCCCCTGCAGTTCGCCTCGCTCAGCATCCCGGCGCTGGGGCCGGGATCCATCACGCTGAGCGGCACAGCCTTCGGGGGGATCCTCCCCGGCCTGCTGGTCTTCCTTCCCGAAACCCTCGCCCAGGCGATCGGCGCGACGCCGCTCGGATAGCCGTGCGGCTACCCTGAGCTGCGGTGTTGGGCTCACCGCCTCCGAAACGGTTCGCAAGCGTAACGATTTTCGGGGAATCCTTGCGCGCGTATTGACAAAAGGCGACGCCTTATTAGACTCACGTCTGTCTTGCTTACCCGCGGGTAAGTTTACTGCTCGGTAAGCGACAGCAAGAACAGCCGAGGGGGGCCTCGCGCACGTCACGTGCGCGAGGCCTTATTCGGCTATGTCCAAGTGGGTGACCACTGGTCATCATCCAGTGGCCGAGGAGAGGGTGGATATGTCATTTGTGATCGCAACGCCGGAGCTGGTCGAGAGCGCGGCCACCGATTTGGCGGGCATTCGTTCGTCGCTGGTCGAGGCGGCAGCGACCGCGGCGGCGCCCACGACTGGGATCGTGACCGCGGCCCAGGACGAGGTGTCGGTTGCGATCGCATCGATGTTCGGCAACTTCGGCGAGCAATTCCAGGCGGTCAGCGCGCAGGCGCACGCCTTTCATCAGCAGTTCGTCTCGTTGATGAATGCCGGCGCGACCGCCTACGCCAGCGCCGAGGCCGCGAACGCCACGCAGACGGTGCTGGGCGGCGGGATCGAGCAGAGCCTCGGTGGGGTCGCCGGGGAGATTCAGTCCGGCGCGCAAGCGATTTCGAACGCGATCGCCGGCTCGCCGATTGGTCTGGGTTCGCTTCCGACGGGCGGGGCGTCCGCGCTGATGAGCGGAATTGGATCGTTTGGCGCCACGGTGGCCGCGCCGTACCAGGCGCTGGCCTCGAATACCGTCACCAACCTGCAGGCCATCGGCAACACCGTGGTGAGCAATCCGTTCCCTTTCCTGCGCCAACTCGTCAACAACCAGATCTTCTACGGGCAGACGATCGCGACCGGTATTCAGAACCTGCCCGCCACGTTGGCGAACTTGCCGGCGACGATTCAGACTGCGCTGCAAGGCCTTTCGACGGTCAATCCCGGTGCAGTGCTACAGCAGCTGATCAGCAACCAGATCGGCAACGCGCAGACCGTCGTAACCGGTCTGCAAAGCGCCGCCCAAGATTTCGTCACCGGAATCCAAACCCTGCCGGGGGGCTTCCAGACGGCCGCCCAGGACCTCCTCGCCGGGGACAACAGTGGCGCATACGGCGCCATCAACCAAGCGCTCATCAACGCCTTCCTGCCCGGCTTCAATGGCGTTCAGGTTGGCCCGGGTGATACGTCGATTGTCATCGACATCGTGCCGATCGGTCCCTTGGGAGACCTCGCCCCGATCCTGGCGATACCAGCGCAGATGGTGCAGAACGTCACCAACCTGCTGCCCGCCGGCTCTATCCCAGCCCAAATGGCGCAGCACGCCACCAATCTGGTCAGCGCCTTCACCAACCTGGGGACGACGCTCACCATCAGTAATGTCGCCGATCTGAGCTTTGGGATCCCGCTGCAGCTCATTTTGGACGGGATCGGTGGCCCGGCGAACGCGTTGAGCGCGCTCAACTCCACCGGGGTGGCCCTCGTAGGCGCGGCGCAGGCCGGCAACGCATCCGCCTTCGCGGCCACGCTCCTCGATGCGCCGGCCGTCGTCGCCGACGCCTTCCTCAATGGCTCGATGCTCGTCCCGCTGCCACCGGCCGCGGTCAGCTTGTTCGGCTTTACCCTTCCGTCGACTACGTACCTTCCGCTGGGGGGGATCCTCACGCCGCTCAGCCTTCCTTCGGTGTTCGTCGACCTCGGCGGGGGCGATCTCGCGCAGCTCCAACTCACAGGTGGAACCCCGATCGGTGGACTGATTCCCGGGCTGCTTAGCTTCCCCGCCCAGCTGGCGGCGGACATCGCCGCTACCTGATCGGCCGTACCTATTCGTTGAGGGGCGGGGCGTCGGATTGGCTGGCGTCCCGCCCGTCGTCGCGTCCGACGGGCCTCTCGAGCTGCGGATTTGGCGCGTCACCCTGAAACATCGCCAACCGTAACGAAAGCTGTGAAAACGCAAATTGTCTTTTTCGTTGGAGCCGTGGGCTTATTAGGCTCGTGTCTGTCAAGGGTTACTGCCGGGTAAGTTCCCGGCCGGTAACCGGCAGCGAATGACTCGAGCGGGGTTCCGCGCCGCGCCGGCGCGGGGTCCCTGTTGGTCTCGCACTGAATATCGGATGACCGGTGGTCATCCGGCTAGTGCCCGAGGAGAGGGTGGAAATGTCGTTTGTGATCGCAACGCCGGACCTGGTGCAGAGCGCGGCCCAGGATCTCGCCGGTATTCGTTCGTCGCTTGCGGAGGCTGCGGCGTCGGCGGCCGGTCCCACGACCGGGATCGCCACGGCCGCTCAGGACGAGGTATCGGTCGCGATCGCATCGATGTTCGGCAACTTCGGCCAGGAATTTCAGGCGCTGACCGCCCAGGCGCAGGCCTTTCATCAGCAGTTCGTCTCCTTGATGAACGCGGGGGCGGGCGCCTACGCGAGTGCAGAGGCCGCCAACGCCGCCCAGGTCGTCGGTGGCGAGATGCAGTCTGGCGCGCAAGCGATTTCGAACGCGATCGCCAGCTCGCCCATCGGTCTGGGTTCGCTCCCCACGGGTGGCGCCTCCGCGGCGATCACCGGCCTCAACTCGTTTGGCGCTGCCGTGGCGGCGCCGTACCAGGCGCTGGTCTCGAACACGGTCACCAACCTGCAGGCGATCGGAAGCACCTTCACCGCCAACCCGTTCCCGTTCCTGCACCAGCTCGCCAACAACCAGATCGGCTACGCGCAAACGATCGGTTCGTCGATCGTGACCGGCATCCAAAACCTGCCCGCCGAGCTGGCCAGCTTGCCGGCGGCCATCCAAACCGGCATCCAGGGCCTGTCGACGCTGAACCCCGGTGCGCTGCTGCAGCAACTGGTCACCAACCAGATCGGCTACGCCCAGACCGTCGTCACGGGGCTGCAGAATGCCGGCACCGACCTCGTCACCGGGCTGAGCGGCTTGCCCGCCAGCGTCCAGGCGGCAGGTCAGACCCTCGCCGGCGGCGACATCCAGGGCGCGGTGAACGCCGTCGCGCAGGGCTTGGAAAACGTTGTGCTGCCCGGTTTCCAGCCCATCAGCTTCGACATCGGCCAACTCGGGTCGCCCACCGCGACGCTCCTTCCGGTCACACCGCTCGGCCCGCTGGGAGACCTCGCCCCGATCCTTGCCATCCCCGGACAGATGGCGCAGAACGTCGCAAACCTGTTCCCCCCTGGATCTATCCCCGCGCAGATGGCGCAGAACTTCACCAACGTGGTCGAGACGCTCACCAACTTCGGGGCGACGTTTAATCCCGCGGACCTCGGCATCACCTTCGGCTTGCCCTTGCAGTTCCTCCTGGACGCGATCGGCGCGCCGGCCAACGCCTTGAGCGCCCTGAATTCGAGCGCGCTCGCGTTCGTCACGGCGGTGCAGACGGGCGACCCGTTGGGGGCGGCAGCCGCGCTGATCGGTGCTCCGGGCGCCGTTGCGAACGGCTTCCTCAATGGCCAAACGTTCATCAGCCTGCCGACGCTGCCCGTCACGGTGACGGTTGCCGGCCAGCCGCTCTTGACCCTCAACTCGGTGGCCGAGGTCCCCTTGGGTGGGCTCCTCACTCCGCTCAGCCCCATTCAGCTTGGCGGGGGTGGAGGCCCGCTTCCGGGCACTCAAATCGGCGGTCTCATCCCGGGCCTGCTGAGCTTCGGGTCGCAACTCGCGGCGGTCATCACCCCCTGACGTCGCCGTCGCGAGCCGGCCTTTCGGCGGTATAGCCGCACTAAAACCGCCATTTCTCGGCGTGGTGAACGGGTTGCCACAAAGCCCACATTCAGCTCGATGACCGTCGGGCGACCGTCGAATGAAGCGATGGGGGACCGGACTGCTGATCTACGCGCCCAGCAACTCGCACTGGCGATCACCCCCGCTGGGTAGGCGCCGCTCGGCTCGAGTGGGCGCTTTCGTGGCGAAATCGTGACGCCACAGGTGCCACGAAAATGCGCAATTTCCTCCGCTCGCACACTGGTCCCTTTAACCTCATGTTCATCTTGGTCACCATCCGGTGATCCTGCTGATGAGCCGATGGGAGACGGCGATGTCGTTTGTCATTGCGCAGCCGGAATTGGTCCAGGCGGCAGCCCAGAACCTGGCGGGAATCCGCTCAGCGCTCAGCGAGGCGAGCGCCGCCGCCGCCGGCCCGACGACCGGGGTGGTGGCTGCGGCCCAGGATGAGGTGTCGGGCGCAATCGCGGCGCTGTTCGACAGCTTCGGCCACGAGTACCAAGCCATCAATGCGCAAGCTCAGGCGTTTCACGCCCAGTTCGTCAACCTGATGAACGCCGGCGCGGAGGCTTACCTCGGCACGGAAGCGGCGAATGCCGAGCAGGCCCTGGCGAGCGCAGTGGACGCTCCGGCGCAGGGGCTGATCGGAGGAGGTGCGGCCGCGGCGACCAGCGACGCGCTCGGAATCGCGGGCCCGTACGAAAGCCTGGCCGCGAATACGGCTGCCAACCTGCAGGGCATTGGCAACACCTGGACCACGGTCACTGCGCCCGCCGTGTTCAAGGCGATGAGCACCTACACCAACCCGCAGCTGATCCTCGGGTCGTTGCAGACCGGCAACCCGCTGCCCATCCTGGGCACGGGCGGGCAGTTCGCGCTGGGCTCCGCCAACCTTCTCCGCGACCTGATCGTTCCCGCCTCGCTGACCGTGACGTCCATTAATCCGCCATCGTTTGCCGTCGGCCTGGGACTGCCGGAGTTGCTGGCTTTTGACGCGTTGGGCGCGCCGGTCAACGCCGGCCTCGCGGCATCACTAAGCGGCGCAGCGTTTCTCGAGGCCCTTGGCACCGGCAACCCACTGGCTGCGTTCACCGCGTTCGTCGACGCCCCCGCCAACATCGCCAACGCTTTCCTCAACGGCGAGCAGACGCTACCCGTAATGCTGGCGCCCGGCCTGACGGCCGACGTTCCCTTCTCCGGGCTCCTCGTGCCCGTGCAACCGTTTACGACGACGGCATCGCTCCTCGGGACTTCGATCAGCGTCAGCGGCCCGCCCGTCGGCGGAATCGTTCCCGCCCTGCTGGACTACGCGCCCAAACTGCTTGCGTCCTCCTTCGGCGGTTAATTGACGCGCCTTCTGGCGCCTGCAGAGCGCGTCGCGCGGGGCGTGCTCGTCGTCGTCAAGATCGCCACCCCAAGATCGAAGCTCGGGTCCCGGATTATGCTGTCGCGGAGATAGTTTCGGCCATTCCGAGTTGCGTTGACGCCGCGCTCCAGCGGTCACCCCCAGCGCCGACCGAGAGACCCGAATCAATCCTCGGTTTCCCCGAGCAAATCAAAACTCGCTATTCAACTCGTGTTTACTTCGACGTTCACCGGGTAGTCGCAGCCGGTGAATCGAGGTGGCAGGACATGTCTTTTGTGATCGCGGCGCCGGAGGCAGTTGAGGCGGCAGCAGGGGATTTGGCGGGTATTCGGGCCTCGTTGGCCGAGGCGACGGGACTGGTTGCGGACCCCACGACGGCGATAGTGCCCGCCGCGGCGGACGAGACATCGGCCGTCGTCTCCGCGATGTTCGCCAAGGTCGGGCAGGAATTTCAAGGGCTCAGCGCCCATGCCCAGGCGTTTCATGCCGAGTTCGTCAGATTGTTGACCAAGAGCGCGGGCGCCTATGCCGGAGCCGAGCTCGCCAACGCCGAACAAGCTGTGGCGAACGTGGTCACCACGCCCGCCGAGGCAGGGGCCGGCGCTGCCCAGGCCGTCAGCGCAGCCGGGCTGCTTGGTGGGCTCCTCGGGAGTGGGACCCCGAGCGGCTCGCTGCTTGACGGTTTGGGCTCGCTCGGGGGCGTCTTGGGCCCCCTGGGAAACCTGGGCTCGCTTGGGAACAACCTGGGCACACTGCTGACGAGCGCGCTTCCCGGGTTGCCGACGACGCTGGCCGGCCTGGCGAATCCCGTTGCCGGCGTCAGCAATTCGCTACTTCCCGGGCTGTTCAACATCCAAGCTAGCTCGGGACCCTACTTCACGGGCATCGCGGGACCATACGAAGCGCTCGTCTATAACACGGCGAACAACCTGCAGAGCCTGATGGGTGGTTGGTTGGCCGATCCATTTCCGTTCCTGCGGCAGGTCGTCGCCAACCAGATGAGCTACGGCCAGACTATTGCGACTGCACTGCAGACCGGCGACTATCAGCCCGTGGTTGCCATACCCGGCCATATCGCCCAGAACGTCGCCAATGTCGTTGGGACGCTGACTAATACCGGCGTCACGTCATCACTGGTGGTGCAGTCGCTCACGATCCCCACCGACGTGACGCTGGACAACGCCGTCGGGCTGCCGTTGGTGTTCGCAGCCAGCCTCATGGGCCCGCCCGCCGCCACGATCGATGCGGCCGCCTACAGCGCGGGGACGTTCGCGACGGCCGTGCAGACCGGCAACGCCCCCGCGGCATTCGCGGCACTCGTCGATGCACCCGCCTTCATCGTCAACGGCTTCCTCAACGGCCAGGCGACATATCCCTACGCGCTCAACCTATCCAGTCTCACTGGGCCCGCCATCGGGAGCGTCGCCAACGTCACCGTGGTCGCCGACTTCCCGCTCGACGGAATACTTCATGCGCCCGGCTACTACCCGGTGACGGCGACGGTCACGCTTCTCGACAACACCGTTCTGCCACCGATCAACGTCAGCATCGGGGCCGGCAGCACACCCTTCAGCGGGTTGCTGCCCTTCCTGGTGAATTACCTGCCGCAACAGCTCGCCCAGGCGATCGGCGCGCCCGCGCCGCCTCCACCGCTGATCTCAATAGCTCTCCCAACCTTCTAGTTCGGGGTTGGTCTCAGGACGGGCGTCAACGGAAAGTCCTTGTCAATCCTGACGTTTCGGTACGCGGATACCAATTTGGTCTACCGTGATATGCGGCAGCCCGGCTTACCTCTGCTGGCGGTCTCATCGGTCCTAACCGCTCGACCGGATAATTCGGCGTGCCAGCGTTCAGCCAGTCGTCGCGACGAGCGCTTGCGGAAACAGCTTGTCATTCCCTTGTTTTCGGTACGCGAATACCAATAATGGATAAAATCGCGTTGCGATGTTTAAAACGCGCGCAGTCCGGAAACCTCCTTATTCGCCACATGCCAAACGTGGTCACCTGCAGCCCAAATGCAACGACGAGGGAGGCCCGACGGACTGAAATTTGTTCAATAGCAAGGGATTTGTACCTTAAGTATCGCGACCGCCGCGCCTACGGTATGCTGGGTCTCGTTCGGACCGCACATCGGGGGCATTCGGGTCGCGCAGAATCGTAAATACACGCGCCAGACTCGGTTGAAAACAATCATTTTCGAATGTGCTTGTGTGGCACACCATTACGCTCGCCTTGCCTCGATAATTCGGGCTTACAAACGTATATGTCGTTCATTCGCGTGGGGAGATGAACATGTCTTTCGTCGTTGCAGTTCCCGATCTCGTCGAGGTGGCAGCCCAAGATCTTGCGGGTATTCGCGCGTCCCTGGATGAGGTCACCCAGGCGATAATCGCCCCGACCACCAGCTTGGCGCCCGCGGCGGGTGACGAGGTATCGGCCGCCATCGCCGCGCTTTTCGGCAACTTCGGACAGGAGTACCAAGCGCTCAGCGCCCAGGCGGCGGCGTTCCACAACGCGTTCGTCAACACGTTGGGCGGCGGGGCGGCCGCGTATGCGGCGGCGGAGGTCGCCAACAGCGCCGCGGTGCTCTCGGGCGGCGGGAACCTGGCCGCCGAGATCGGCGGCGCCATATCCGGTTTGGGCGCCGCGATCAGCGGGTCACTGTCGGCCGGCTTGACCAGCAGCCTGGGAGCTTCGCTTGGGGGCACCATCGAAACTCTCCTCGGCGCCGGGCTCAGCGGAATCGCTTTCCAGACCGGTGGCCTGTTCCTGTCGGGTCTCGGCAACGGGCTGGTCCAAACCGGCAACGCCATCGTCCAGGCCGGGGTGGCCCTTGAAAATGCGGGCGCGGCCCTGTCGGCCATGGGTGGTCCGCTCATTGCTCAGGCCAACGCCGCGCTTCAGGCGCTGCTGAACGCCAACTTCGGTCTTGACCTCAACGCGGCCTTGTCGGCCAGCTTGGGTGGCAGCCTAAATGGCTTGGCCGCCAACCTCGCCGCTGGAATTAACGGACTGGGTAATTTGGCCGGCAACCTCGGGGCGGGTCTCAACGGGGCGCTTCAGACCGGTGAGACGCTGGCGGCGAACTTCCTTGCGTCGCTGCCGGGGTTGCCGGCGATCACGCTGCCCAACCTGGGGGCCGACATCTCCGCGGCGCTGAACGCGGCGTTGAATTTGACGTTGCCGGGGTTGCCGGCGATCAACTTGACGCTGCCGGGGCTGCCGAGCTTCACGTTGCCGCCGTTGCCGGGGTTGCCGCCGATCACGCTGCCCAACATCGGCGCGGACATCAACGCCGCGCTGAACGCGGTGTTGTCCGGGGCGTTGACGCTGCCGCCGATCAACCTGTCGCTGCCGGGGCTGCCGAGCTTCACGTTGCCGCCGTTGCCGGGGTTGCCGGCGATCACGCTGCCCAACCTGGGGGCCGACATCTCCGCGGCGCTGAACGCGGCGTTGAATTTGACGTTGCCGGGGTTGCCGGCGATCAACTTGACGCTGCCGGGGCTGCCGAGCTTCACGTTGCCGCCGTTGCCGGGGTTGCCGCCGATCACGCTGCCCAACATCGGCGCGGACATCAACGCCGCGCTGAACGCGGTGTTGTCCGGGGCGTTGACGCTGCCGCCTTTCACCTTCCCGGCCTTGCCCCCGCTCACGCTGCCTAACCTGGGTGCGCTCGGTGTGGGATTGAGCGCGGCGTTGAACGGGATCGGTGGTTCGATCAGCGCGTCGCTGAATGGGCTGGGTGCGTCGCTGAACGCGATGTTGTCCGGAAGCCTGAACCTGGGCGCCAACCTCAACGCGTTTATCCAGACCGGTGAGACGCTGGCGGCGAACTTCGCCAGCAACATCGGAGCGGGCCTGAACGCGGCGATCCAGACCGGCGAGAACCTGGCCGCCAACTTCGCTGCGGCGTTGTCGACGCTGTCCATTCCCAACTTGGGACTGACTATCAATGGGGCGCTGTCGGCTAACCTCGGCGCCGCGCTGAACGGCCTGCTACAGGCCACCGGATCCCTGACAGGCGGCCTCACCGGCGGCCTCGGGGGCCTGGTCCACGCGGGTGAAACCCTGGGCGGGAGCCTCGCGACGGGCTTGGCCGGGTTGGCCGGCACGGGCAACGCGTTGGCGAATATCTGGGAGAACACCGCGGCCCAGATCGGTGGTGCGCTCTTCGGTGGTTTCGCGGCGACCCTGGGTGTGGGCACTCCCGGCGTGCTGGGACTCGGCACCGCCCTGGCGGCCGGCCTGTCCGGCGCGGCCAACACGTTGGAGCAGACCGGGGGCTCGCTCGTCGTGTCCATCAACACCGCCCTGACCGACCTCGAGCTCTCGCTGCAGGCGGCTATCGACGCCAGCTTGGGCATCGGGATCGCCGCATAGCCCGGTGGCGCCCAGGAGAGTCGTGTAGGCCTCGCTCTTCCGAAGCGAAGCGACGCCTTGCCCGACGCGACCTCCTGGGCGCACACCGCCTCCGGTTCGACCTGCGGAATGGATTTGCAAACTACTGCATAACCATGCAGAATCGTCGAGATGGCCGACGTATTGAGGGTGGCGGTTGCCGGTGCCACCGGCTACGCAGGCGGAGAAATCCTACGTCTCCTGCTCGGGCACCCGGGCTACGCCGACGGCCGCCTCACGATCGGCGCTCTGACCGCGGCGGCAAGCGCCGGGAGCACACTGGGTGAGCACCATCCGCATCTGACTCCGTTGGCCCAGCGCGTGGTCGAGCCGACCGATGAAGGCGTCCTGAAAGACCACGACGTGGTGTTCCTGGCCCTGCCACACGGCCATTCGGCCGCCCTGGCCGAACGGCTCGGCCCGGAAACCCTGATCATCGACTGCGGCGCCGACTTCCGCCTCACCGACGCCGCCGCCTGGGAACGGTTCTACGGAACAAACCACGCCGGCAGCTGGCCTTACGGGCTGCCGGAGCTGCCCGGCGGACGTGAGCGGCTGCGCGGCGCCCGCCGCATCGCGGTTCCCGGCTGCTACCCGACGGCTGCCCTGCTCGCGCTGGTGCCCGCGATGGCCGAGGACCTCATCGAGCCGGCGGTCACGGTCGTCGCCGTCAGCGGCACCTCGGGGGCCGGCCGCGCCGCCAAGACGGACCTGCTCGGCTCGGAGGTCATCGGTTCGGCGCGCGCCTACAACATCGCCGGGGCGCACCGGCACACGCCCGAAATCGCCCAGGGACTACGGGCCGTCACCGATCGCGACGTCACCGTGTCGTTCACCCCGGTTTTGATCCCGACTTCCCGCGGCATCCTGGCCACCTGCACCGCGCGCACCCGAGCGCCGCTGTCGCAGCTGCGGGCCGCCTATGAAAAGGCTTACGACGCAGAGCCTTTCGTCTACCTGATGCCCGACGGGCAGTTGCCCCGCACGGGGGCGGTGATCGGCAGCAACGCGACCCACATCGCCGTCGCGATGGACGAGGCCGCGGAGACGTTCGTGGCGATCGCAGCGATCGACAACCTGGTCAAGGGCACGGGCGGCGCCGCGGTGCAGTCGATGAACCTGGCGCTGGGTTGGCCTGAGACCGAAGGCCTTTCGGTGGTGGGGGTGGCGCCGTGACGGAACTTGCCGCCACCGCGCGGTTGCTGCGGGAACAGGGTGTCACCGCCCCGGCCGGGTTCCGGGCGGCCGGCATCGCCGCCGGGATCAAGGCATCCGGGGCCCGCGACCTCGCTCTGGTCTTCAACGAGGGGCCCGACTATGCGGCCGCCGGAGTCTTTACCCGCAACAAGGTCAAGGCCGCGCCGGTGTTGTGGACCCAGCAGGTGCTCACCACCGGACAGTTGCGGGCGGTGATCCTCAACTCCGGCGGCGCGAACGCCTGCACCGGTCCCGGCGGCTTCCAGGACACCCACGCCACCGCGGAAGCGGTCGCGGCGGCGCTGTCGGACTGGGGCACCGAGACCGGCGCTATCGAGGTCGGTGTCTGCTCCACCGGGCTGATCGGCGATCGGCTGCCGATGGACAAGGTGCTCGCCGGGGTGCGCGAGATCGTGCGCGAGATGGCCGGCGGGCTGACCGGCGGCGAGGACGCCGCCCAGGCCATCATGACCACCGACACCGTGCCCAAACAGGTTGCGCTGCACCATCCCAACAATTGGACGGTCGGTGGGATGGCCAAGGGCGCGGGCATGCTGGCCCCGTCGCTGGCCACCATGCTGTGTGTGCTCACCACCGATGCGGCCGCCGACCCGGAGGCGCTCGACCGGGCGCTGCGGCACGCCACCGCCCGCACCTTCGACCGGCTCGACATCGACGGCTGCTGCTCGACCAACGACACCGTGCTGTTGCTGGCCTCGGGCGCCAGCGAGATCACCCCGTCGCAGGCCGACCTCGACGAGGCGGTGCTGCGGGTCTGCGACGACCTGTGCGCGCAGCTGCAGGCCGACGCCGAGGGCGTCACCAAGCGCGTCACGGTCACCGTGACCGGTGCCGCCTCCGAGGACGACGCGCTGACGGCGGCGCGGGCGATCGCCCGCGACAGCCTGGTCAAGACGGCGGTATTCGGGTCCGACCCGAACTGGGGCCGAGTGCTCGCGGCCGTCGGCATGGCGCCGGTCACGCTCGAACCGGACCGGATCGGGGTGTCGTTCAACGGTTTTGCGGTATGCGTCGACGGGGTAGGCGCGCCCGGCGCGCGCGAGGTAGACCTTTCCGGCGCCGACATCGACATCACCGTGGACCTTCGGGTCGGGGACGGGCGGGCCGCCGTCCGGACCACGGACCTCTCGCACGGGTACGTCGAAGAGAACTCGGCCTACAGCTCATGAGCCTCCGCGTCGAAGAATTGCCCACCCAGATCAAAGCGCAGGTGCTCGCCGAAGCCCTGCCCTGGCTCAAGCAGTTGCACGGCAAGATCGTCGTCATCAAATACGGCGGCAACGCCATGACCGACGACGCGCTGCGCCACGCCTTCGCGGCCGACATGGCTTTCCTGCGTAATTGCGGCATCCACCCCGTCGTCGTGCACGGCGGCGGACCCCAAATCACCGCCATGCTGCGCCGCCTCGGCATCGAAGGCGACTTCAAGGGCGGCTTCCGGGTCACCACACCCGAAGTGCTCGACGTGGCGCGGATGGTGTTGTTTGGGCAGGTGGGCCGCGAACTGGTGAACCTGATCAACGCGCACGGACCGTACGCCGTCGGCATCACCGGCGAGGACGCGCAACTGTTCACCGCGGTGCGGCGCAGCGTCACGGTCGACGGCGTGGCCACCGACATCGGGCTGGTGGGCGACGTCGAGCTGGTCAACACCGCCGCGGTGCTGGATCTGATTGCGGCACGTCGCATTCCGGTGGTCTCGACGCTGGCGCCCGACGCCGAGGGCGTCGTCCACAACATCAACGCCGACACCGCTGCGGCGGCGCTGGCCGAAGCCCTGGGAGCCGAAAAGCTGTTGATGCTCACCGATGTCGAAGGCCTATACACCAACTGGCCGGACCGCGAGTCGTTGGTCACTGAAATCGACACCGTCGCGCTGGCGCGACTGTTGCCCACGCTGGAGACCGGCATGATCCCCAAGGTCGAGGCGTGCTTGCGGGCCGTCACCGGGGGTGTGCCGAGCGCGCACGTCATCGACGGCCGGGTCGAACACTGCGTGCTGGTTGAGCTTTTCACCGATGCGGGCACCGGAACCAAGGTGGTGGCCTCGTGAGTAACAGCGACGCGATGCGGCAGCGGTGGGACGCCGTGATGATGCACAACTACGGCACTCCGCCGGTCGCGCTCGCCAGCGGAGACGGCGCCCTCGTCACCGACGTGGACGGCAAGACCTACGTGGACCTGCTCGGCGGCATCGCGGTCAACGTCCTCGGCCATCGCCACCCCGCCGTCATCGAGGCCGTCACGCACCAGATGGCCACGCTGGGGCACACCTCCAACCTCTATGCCACCGAGCCGGGCATCGCGCTGGCTGAGGAGCTGGTCGCCCTGCTCGGCGCCGACGCGCCGACGCGGGTGTTCTTTTGCAACTCCGGCACCGAGGCCAACGAGGTGGCGTTCAAGATGTCGCGGCTCACGGGCCGCACCAAATTGGTTGCCGCGCAAGAGGCCTTCCACGGCCGCACGATGGGATCCCTGGCGCTGACCGGCCAGCCGAGCAAGCAGGCGCCGTTCGAACCGCTGCCCGGCTACGTCTCCCACGTGCCGTACGGCGACACCGACGCGCTGGCCGCCGCGGTCGGCGACGACACCGCCGCGGTGTTCCTCGAACCGATCATGGGGGAGAGCGGCGTCGTCGTCCCACCCGAGGGCTACCTGGCCGCCGCGCGGGACATCACGGCACGCCACGGCGCCCTGCTGATCCTCGACGAGGTGCAGACCGGAATGGGCCGCACCGGAGCATTTTTCGCCCACCAGCACGACGGCATCACCCCCGACATGGTGACCATGGCCAAGGGACTCGGCGGCGGGCTGCCCATCGGGGCATGCCTGGCCGTCGGGCCGGCCGCCGAGCTGCTCACCCCCGGCCTGCACGGCAGCACTTTCGGCGGCAACCCGATCTGCACCGCGGCCGCGCTGGCGGTGCTGCGGGTGATCGCCACGGAGGATCTGGTCCGGCACGCCGAGGTGCTGGGCAAGTCCGTGCGCGACGGCATCGAACGGCTCGGGCACCCGCTCGTCGACCACGTGCGCGGCCGCGGATTGCTCTGGGGCATTGTCCTTTCGGCGACGGCGGCCAAGGAGACCGAGGCCGCGGCGCGGGACGCCGGATTCCTGGTCAACGCGGCGGCCCCCGACGTCATCCGGCTGGCGCCGCCGCTGATCATCGCCGAGGACCAGATCGACGGCTTCATCGCCGCTTTGCCGACCATCCTCGATACCGCCAAGGCGGCAACGTGATTCGGCACTTCCTGCGCGACGACGATCTGTCACCCGCCGAACAGGCCGAGGTGCTCGACCTGGCGGCCGAACTGAAGAAGGACCCGTTCGCCCGCCGCCCGCTCGACGGGCCGCGGGGGGTCGCGGTCATCTTCGACAAGAACTCGACTCGCACCCGGTTCTCGTTCGAGGTGGGCATCGCGCAGCTCGGCGGGCACGCCGTCGTCGTCGACGCCCGCAGCACCCAAATGGGCCGCGACGAGACGCTGGGTGACACCGCACAGGTGCTGTCCCGCTACGTCGACGCCATCGTCTGGCGGACGTTCGGGCAGGACCGGCTCGAGGCGATGGCGGCGTCCGCGTCGGTGCCCGTGATCAACGCGCTCTCCGACGACTTCCACCCGTGTCAGGTGCTGGCCGACCTGCAGACCATCGCCGAACGCAAGGGATCGCTAAAGGGCTTGCGGCTGACGTACTTCGGCGACGGCGCGAACAACATGGCGCACTCGCTGATCCTCGGTGGGGTCACCGCCGGCATTCACGTCACCGTCGCCGCCCCCGACGGCTTCGCGCCCGACCCGGCCCTGGTGGCCGCGGCCGGGCGACGCGCCGAGGCCACCGGCGCGTCGGTCACGGTCACCTCCGACCCCGACCAGGCGGCCAAGGGCGCCGACGTCGTCGTCACCGACACCTGGACGTCGATGGGGCAGGAGAACGACGGGCTGGACCGGGTGGGGCCGTTTCGGCCGTTTCAGCTCAACGCGCGGCTCGTCGGGTTGGCCGACCCGGAAGCCATTGTGCTGCACTGCCTTCCGGCCCACCGCGGCGAGGAGATCACCGACGAGGTGATGGACGGGCCGGCCAGCGCGGTGTGGGACGAGGCGGAAAACCGTCTGCACGCCCAGAAGGCGCTGCTGGTGTGGCTGCTGGAGCGGTCCCGATGACCCGCTCGAAGGCCAGCCCCGAGACCACCCGCGCCGGCCGGCAGGCCCGCATCGTCGCGATCCTGTCGTCGGAGCCGATCAGCAGCCAAAGCGAACTGGCCGCCCGGCTGGCCGGCGAGGGCATCGAGGTCACCCAGGCCACGCTGTCGCGCGATCTCGAGGAGCTGGGCGCGGTCAAGCTGCGCGGCGCCGACGGCGGCGTCGGCGTGTACATCGTTCCCGAGGACGGCAGCCCGGTGCGTGGGGTGGCCGGCGGCACCGACCGGATGTCGCGCCTGCTCGGCGAGTTGCTGGTGTCGACCGATGCGAGCGGTAACCTCGCGGTGCTGCGCACCCCGCCGGGCGCGGCGCACTATCTGGCCAGTGCGATCGACCGCGCGGCCCTACCGTACGTAGTCGGCACCGTGGCCGGTGATGACACCATCCTGGTGGTTGCGCGCGAACCGATGACGGGCGCGGAACTCGCCGGGATGTTGGAGAACCTCAAGTAAGGAGACAGGTCCATGTCACAAGGCGGGTCAGAACGCGTCATCCTGGCGTATTCCGGCGGGCTGGACACCTCGGTGGCGATCAGCTGGATCGGCAAGGAGACGGGCCGCGAGGTGGTCGCGGTCGCGATCGACCTCGGCCAGGGCGGCGAGGACATGGAAGTGGTCCGCCAGCGGGCCCTGGACTGCGGCGCGGTCGAGGCGATCGTCGTGGACGCCCGCGACGAGTTCGCCGAGGGCTACTGCCTGCCGACGGTGCTCAACAACGCGCTGTACATGGACCGCTACCCGCTGGTGTCGGCGATCAGCCGGCCGCTGATCGTCAAGCACCTGGTCGCGGCAGCCCGCGAGCACGGCGGCACCATCGTCGCGCACGGCTGCACCGGCAAGGGCAACGACCAGGTCCGGTTCGAAGTCGGATTCGGTTCGCTGGCACCGGATTTGGAGGTGCTGGCGCCGGTCCGCGACTACGCCTGGACGCGGGAGAAGGCGATCGCGTTCGCCGAGGAGAACGCCATCCCGATCAACGTCACCAAGCGCTCGCCGTTCTCGATCGACCAGAACGTGTGGGGCCGCGCCGTGGAAACTGGTTTCCTGGAACACCTTTGGAACGCGCCCACCAAGGATGTCTACTCCTACACCGAGGACCCGACGCTGAACTGGAGCACGCCCGACGAGGTGATCGTCGGGTTCGAGCGCGGGGTGCCGGTGTCCATCGACGGCAAACGGGTGTCGATGCTGCAGGCCATCGAGGAACTCAATCGGCGCGCCGGTAGCCAGGGCGTCGGGCGCCTCGACGTCGTCGAGGACCGGCTGGTGGGGATCAAGAGCCGCGAGATCTACGAGGCGCCAGGCGCGATGGTGCTGATCACCGCGCACACCGAACTCGAACACGTGACGCTGGAGCGCGAACTGGGCCGGTTCAAGCGCCACACCGACCAGCGCTGGGCCGAGCTGGTGTACGACGGGCTCTGGTACTCGCCGCTGAAGGACGCGCTGGAAAGCTTCGTCGCCAAGACCCAGGAGCACGTGACCGGCGAGGTGCGAATGGTGTTGCACGGCGGCCACATTGCGGTCAACGGCCGGCGCAGTTCCGAGTCGCTGTACGACTTCAACCTGGCCACCTACGACGAGGGCGACAGCTTCGACCAGTCGGCGGCGAAGGGTTTCGTCTACGTGCACGGGTTGTCGTCGAAGATCGCGTCCCGCCGGGACATGCAGTGACTTCTTCCTGGCCACCAGACGCAAAAGCCCCCGACACGCCGGGCGCAAAGGGGCTTTTGTGTCTGCTCGCGGAGAAGAGGTGAGCACTCGCGAGGGGTCGCTGTGGGGCGGCCGGTTCGCCGACGGGCCGTCGGACGCGCTGGCCGCGCTGAGCAAGTCCACCCACTTCGACTGGGTGCTGGCGCCTTACGACATCGTCGCCTCGCGGGCGCACACGGTGATCCTGTTCCGGGCGGGACTCCTCGACGAGGAGCAGCGCGACGGGTTGCTGGCCGGCCTGGACAGCCTCGCCGAGGACGTGGCCGATGGCAGCTTCACGCCGTTGGTGACCGACGAGGACGTCCACGCCGCGCTGGAGCGCGGGCTGATCGACCGGGTCGGGCCCGACCTCGGCGGCCGGTTGCGCGCCGGGCGGTCGCGAAACGACCAGGTGGCCACGCTCTTTCGGATGTGGCTGCGGGACGCGGCCAAGCGGGTCGCCGATGGGGCGCTCGAGGTCGTCGCCGCATTGGCCGCCCAGGCCGCCGCCCACCCGGACGCGATCATGCCCGGCAAGACCCACCTGCAGTCCGCCCAGCCGATCCTGCTGGCCCACCACCTGCTCGCGCACGCGCAGCCGTTGCTCCGCGACGTGGACCGGATCGTCGACTTCGACCGTCGCGCGGCGATCTCCCCGTACGGCTCGGGTGCCCTGGCCGGGTCGTCGCTGGGCCTGGACCCGGACGCGATCGCCGCGGAGTTGGGCTTCGCCGCCGCCGCCGAGAACTCCGTCGACGCGACCGCGGCCCGGGATTTCGCCGCCGAGGCCGCGTTCGTCTTCGCAATGATCGGCGTCGACCTGTCCCGGCTGGCCGAGGACATCATCATCTGGAGTTCGACGGAGTTCGGCTACGTCACCCTGCACGATTCGTGGTCCACCGGCAGCTCGATCATGCCGCAGAAGAAGAACCCGGACATCGCCGAGCTGGCCCGCGGCAAGGCCGGGCGGCTGATCGGCAACCTGGCCGGCCTGCTGGCGACGCTGAAGGCGCAGCCGCTCGCCTACAACCGCGACCTGCAGGAAGACAAGGAGCCGGTGTTCGATGCGGTGGCGCAGCTGGAGCTGCTGCTGCCGGCGATGGCCGGACTGGTGGCCAGCCTGACGTTCGACGTCGAACGGATGGCCGCCCTGGCCCCGGCCGGCTACACGCTGGCCACCGACATCGCGGAGTGGCTCGTTCGCCAGGGTGTTCCGTTCCGGTCCGCGCACGAGGCGGCCGGGGCGGCCGTGCGCACCGCCGAGGGACGCGGCGTCGGGCTCGACGAGCTGACCGACGACGAACTGGCCGCCATCAGCCCCGAGCTGACCCCTGAGGTCCGTGACGTGCTGACCATCGAGGGGTCGGTGGCCTCGCGGGATTCCAGGGGTGGCACCGCGCCCAACCGGGTCGCCGAGCAGCTCGATGCCTTGCTGGCCAGGTGCGCCGAACTCAAGGACCGCCTAAGCGCCGAGCGATAGCCGGGAACCGTCGAACCGACGCGGTCCAATTCCGCAGCCGCTGCCGAGGAATTCGGACCATTGAATACAAATGCCATTGGCTTGTTTGCCCGGCAATACAGCCGGTCGGCTCGCAATGCCGATAAAGCTCTTTCGCGTCGAATGGCAGCGGTGCGTCGTTTTCCCCTTATGGTTTGGTGGGTTTCGGTTGTTGTTTGCGGGGCTACTCATGGTGGCGGCGCAAGGCCGCCGGTATATTGACGCGGCGGCAAATTATTGCGACGGGGAATCGTTGCGACTTTCCCGACTCGCTCGGCCAGCCGTGCGCCGCCGCGCCGCGCCCGCGGCGTCGCCGCCCACCTTCATGTCGGGTCGTCGCCAACAGCTCTAGCTAACGTCGCAGGTCCGCGGCCCGTTTCTGCCTTACTTATCAAACCCGGCTAAGCTTTCAGCTCGAAAAGCGATTCTGGCTGAACCTATCGGCCTAGTCACACGTCTCCAAAAGGGTGGGACCAATGAGCGTCATCGCAGGTGTCTTCGGCGCCCTGCCGCCTCACCGCTATTCGCAGCGGGAGCTGACCGAGTTCTTTATCAGCATCCCCGAGTTCGCCGAATACGAGGACCTCGTTCGCCAGCTGCACGCCAGCTCCAAGGTCAACGGCCGCCACCTGGTTTTGCCGCTGGAGAAATACCCGACGCTCACCGACTTCAGCGTGGGCAACCGGGTCTTCATCGAGCACGCGGTGGATCTGGGCTGCGAGGCGCTGTCCGGCGCTCTCGAGGAGGCGGGGCTGCAGCCGCAGGACCTCGACGTCCTGATCACCACGACGGTCACCGGGATCGCGGTGCCGTCGCTGGACGCCCGCATCGCCGGGCGGCTCGGCCTGCGTCCCGACGTGCGCCGGATTCCGCTGTTCGGACTGGGTTGCGTGGCCGGCGCCGCGGGGGTTGCCCGCATGAACGACTACCTGCGCGGTGCGCCGGACGGCGTCGCGGCCCTCGTCTCGGTGGAACTTTGCTCGATGACGTACCCGGGCTACAAGCCGACGGTGGCCGGACTGGTCGGCAGCGCGCTGTTCGCCGACGGGGCGGGTTCGGTGGTGGCCGTCGGGGAGCGCCGCGCCGAGCAGATCGGTGCCGTCGGTCCCGACATCGTTGACTCCCGCAGTCACCTCTACCCCGACTCGCTACGCACGATGGGTTACGACGTCGGCGCCACCGGGTTCGAGCTGGTCTTGTCGAAGGATGTGGCCGGCGTCGTCGAGCAGTACCTGTACGACGACGTCACCGGGTTCCTCGGAGCGCACGGCCTGACGACGACGGACGTCGGGGCGTGGGTCAGCCACCCCGGCGGTCCCAAGGTCATCGAGGCGATCGTCAAGACCCTCGACCTGCCGCCGGAGGCGCTGGAGCTGACCTGGCGTTCGCTCGGCGAGATCGGCAACCTCTCGTCCGCGTCGGTGCTGCATGTACTGCGCGACACCCTGGCCAAGCCGCCGCCCAGCGACAGCCCCGGGCTGATGATCGCGATGGGTCCCGGATTCTGTTCTGAGCTCGTGCTCCTGCGCTGGCATTGAGTCCACGAGTGGCGCGACCCCTGGCGCCCGCAGTTGACGAGATCGGCAGACGGCACGAGCGGCCGTTGAGAGAATATGGCGATGATCGTCGCGCGGCTTGGCGCCGATTGAGTAACCCGAGAGGTCGGGGCTCATGAGCAGCACTCACGAAGAGCTCGTGAGGGCCCTGCGCGCGTCCCTGAAACAAAACGAGCAGCTCAAGCGCGAGAACCGCGAATACCTGGCCCAGGCGACCGAGCCGGTGGCGATCGTCGGGATGGGTTGCCGCTATCCGGGCGGGGTCGATTCGCCCGAGGGTCTGTGGGCGATGGTCGCCGAGGGTCGCGACGTGGTGTCGGACTTCCCGGACGACCGGGGCTGGGACCTGGCCGACCTGTTCGACGCCGACGCCGACGCGGTCGGCAAGTCGTATTCGAGGCAGGGCGGGTTCCTCGCCGACGTAGCCGGTTTCGACGCCGCCTTCTTCGGGATCGCGCCGAGCGAGGCCCTGGCGATGGATCCGCAGCAGCGGTTGTTGCTGGAAATCTCGTGGGAGGCGCTGGAGCGGGCCGGGATCGACCCCCTGGGCTTGCGGGGCTCGGCGACCGGGGTGTTCGCCGGCATCTTCCATGGTTCGTACGGCGGCGCGGGCCGGGTGCCGGGCGAGCTGGAGCGCTACGGGATGCGGGGCACGACGCTGAGCGTGGCGTCGGGCCGGGTGGCGTACGCGCTGGGGCTGGAGGGCCCGGCGGTGTCGGTGGACACCGCGTGTTCCTCGTCGTTGGTGGCGATGCATCTGGCGGCGCGGTCGCTGCGGTCGGGGGAGTGCAATCTCGCGCTGGCCGGCGGCGTGACCGTGATGGCGACCCCGGCGATGTTCGTCGACTTCAGCCGGCAGCGGGCGCTGTCGGCCGACGGTCGCTGCAAGGCCTACGCGGGCGCCGCCGATGGGACCGGGTTCTCCGAGGGCGCCGGGATGCTGGTGCTGGAGCGGCTGAGCGATGCCCGGCGGTTGGGGCATCCGGTGCTGGCGGTGCTGCGCGGTTCGGCGGTCAACCAGGACGGCGCCTCCAACGGGCTGGCGACGCCGAACGGTCCGTCGCAGCAGCGGGTGATCCGCGCGGCGCTGGCCAGCGCGCGCCTCGAGGCGGCCGACGTCGACGTCGTGGAAGGGCACGGCACCGGCACGATGCTGGGGGATCCGATTGAGGCGCAGGCGATTTTGGCGACCTATGGGCAGAATAGGGCAGAGCCGCTGTGGTTGGGCTCGATCAAATCGAACATGGGCCATACCTCGGCCGGCGCGGGCGTGGCCGGGGTGATCAAGATGGTCCAGGCGATGCGCCACGGGGTGATGCCCCAGACGCTGCACGTGGATGTGCCGTCGCCGCATGTGGATTGGTCGGCGGGGGCGGTGTCGTTGTTGACCGAGCCGCGGGCCTGGCCCGCGGGGGATCGTCCGCGCCGGGCGGGGGTGTCGTCGTTCGGGATCAGCGGGACCAATGCCCACGTCATCGTCGAGGAGGCACCCGCTGAGCCGGAACCGGTTGTGGCCCAACGCGATGAGCCGCCGTCGGTGCCGTGGGTGTTGTCGGCTCGCTCCGAGCGGGCGCTGGCCGACCAGGCGGCCCGGCTGGCGGCCTGGGTCGGGGAGCGCGAGGGTTTGAGCGCCGCCGATGTCGGATGGTCGCTGGTCAGCAGCCGCTCGACGTTCGAGCACCGTGCCGTCGTGGTCGGTCCCGACCGCGAGGCACTGCTCGCCGGCCTCGCCGGGGTGGCGTCCGGTTCGCCCGGTGCGGGCGCGGTGGTGGGCCGGGCCCGCGCGGCGGGCGAGACGGCGTTCGTGTTCCCGGGGCAGGGTTCGCAGTGGGTCGGCATGGCAGCCCAATTGCTCGACGAGTCAACGGTATTCACTGACCACATGCGCCGGTGCGACAAGGCGCTCGGCGAGCACGTCCAGTGGTCGCTGCTCGACGTCATCCGCGCGGCACCGGGCGCGCCGGGGCTGGATCGGGTGGACGTGGTGCAGCCGGCGCTGTGGGCGGTCATGGTGTCGCTCGCCGAGTTGTGGCGGTCGATGGGCGTCGCCCCCGACGCGGTGATCGGCCACTCGCAGGGCGAGATCGCCGCGGCGTGCGTGGCGGGGGCGCTCTCGCTCGAGGACGGCGCGCGGGTGGTGGCGTTGCGCAGCCTGCTCCTGCTGCAGTTGTCGGGCGAGGGGGGCATGGCCTCGCTGGCGTGCGGTCTACCGCAAGCACAGGAGCTGGCGGCGCACTGGGATGATCGGCTGAATATCGCCGCAGTGAACGGCGTTTCGGCGGTCGTCGTGTCCGGTGATGTGGAGGCGCTGGACGGGCTGATCCGGCGCTGTGAGGCCGACAACGTTCGGGCTCGCCGGATCGACGTCGACTACGCGTCGCACTCGACGCAGGTGGACGCGATCCGCGAACCCCTGATTCAGGCGCTGGCGGACATCGAGCCACGGTCATCGTCGACCGCGTTCTACTCGACCGTCACCGGTGAGGTCATCGACACGGCGGGCCTGGATGCCGAGTACTGGTTCCGAAACATCCGCGAGACAGTGGAATTCGAGCGAGTGGTGCGGGGTGCAAGCGAGGCCGGGTACCGGATGTTTGTCGAATGCAGCCCGCACCCGGTATTGATCGCCGGCATCGAAGAGACGGTCGGCGCGGTGAATTCCGTGGAAGACGCGATCGTCGTCCCGTCGCTGGGCCGCGACGACGGCGGCCTCGACCGGTTCTGGCTCTCCGTGGGCCAGGCGCACGTGGCCGGGGCCGAGGTCGACTGGCGGGCGGCGTTCGCCGGCGGCGACGCGCGGCGTGTCGAGCTGCCGACGTATGCGTTTCAGCGACAGCGGTTTTGGTTGCCGGCCCAGTTCATGGGTTCGGGTGACATGGGCCGGTTGGGGTTGGCCGCCGCCGAGCACGCCTTGTTGGGTGCGGTGGTGCAGCGACCCGATTCAGGCGGGGTGGTGCTGACGGGTCGGCTGTCCGCCGCCGCGCATCCCTGGCTGGCCGACCACCAGGTGACCGGGGTGACGCTGTTCCCGGGAACCGGGTTTGTGGAACTGGCCTCCCGGGCCGGTGACGAGGTCGGTAGCCCGGTGATCGAGGAGCTGACGTTGTCGGCCCCGTTGGTGCTGCCCGCGGACGGTACGGCGCAGGTTCAGGTGTTCGTCGGCGGTGCGGACGCGGCCGGTTCGCGGCCGGTGGCGGTCTATTCCGCTGGGGCGCGGCCGGATTCGGATTGGTCGTTGAACGCCGAGGGCCTGCTGGGGGTTCGGGCGGCCGCGCCGGGCGCGGATTTGTCAGCCTGGCCGCCGGTGGGCGCGGAGCCGGTCGACGTCAGCAACGCCTATCGGCGCCTGGCCGCGCGGGGATACGAATATGGCCCGGCCTTTCGGGGATTGCGGGTCATGTGGCGGCGCGGCGACGAGATCTTCGCCGAGGTCGCGGTTTCACCAGAGGCCGGTGTCACGGTTGACGGGTTCGGGATTCATCCCGCCTTGCTGGACGCCGCGCTGCACGCGCTGGGCCTGGCCGATGCGGATGCCCCGACGGTGCTGCCGTTTTCCTGGCAGCGGGTGAGCCTGCACGCGGCGGGGGCATCGCGGGCGCGGGTGCGGATCGCGCCGGCGGGCGCCGGGGCGGTGTCCATCGAGCTGGCCGATGCGATGGGCCTTCCCGTGTTGTCGGTAGGACGCCTCGACCTACGGCCGATGTCGGCGGGCCAGCTGTCGGCGGCGGTCCCGGGCGCCGGCGGACTGCTGGAGGTCGCCTGGTCGCCAACGCCGTTGGGCGACAGCGGTGTTGGCGATGGCGTGGTGGTGGTGTGGGAGCCGGGCACGGGCTCGGATGTGGTGCGGGCAACGCACGAGGCCGTTCACGAGGCGTTGGGGGTGTTGCAGTCCTGGCTGGCCGGCGACGGGCGCGGGGTGCTGGTGGTGCAGACCCGCGGCGCGGTCGCGCTGCCCGGCGAGGACGTCACGGATCTGGCCGGCGCTGCGGTGTGGGGGTTGGTCCGCTCCGCCCAGGCCGAGCATCCCGACCGGGTGGTGCTGGTCGATTCGGACGGGTCGCTGGATACGAGCACGGTGATCGGTTGCGGCGAGCCACAATTGGCGATCCGGTCCGGGGTCGCGTATGCCGCCCGGTTGGCGCCGTTGCCGCCCGACGCGGCGTTGGCGCTGCCGCAGGGGAATTGGCGGTTGGACGCCGGCGGGGGTGGGACGCTGGAGGACCTGGTCGTGCGGCCGAGCCCGCCGGTGGAACTGGCCGCCGGCCAGGTGCGTGTGGCGGTAGCCGCCGTCGGGGTGAACTTCCGGGATGTGCTGGTGGCGTTGGGGATGTACCCGGGCGGCGGCCAGCTGGGCGCCGAGGGCGTCGGCGTGATCGCCGAAGTCGGCCCCGGGGTGTCCGGGCTGGCGGTCGGTGACCGCGTGATGGGTCTGCTCGGGGTCGTGGGTTCGGAAGCGGTGGTCGATGCGCGGTTGGTGACCGCCGTCCCGGCGCAGTGGTCAACCCTCGAGGCCGCGGGCGTGCCGGTGGTGTTCTTGACGGCGTTGTACGGCCTGTCGGTGCTGGCCGGGCTGCGGGCCGGACAGCGGGTGCTGATCCACGCCGCGACGGGCGGGGTCGGCATGGCCGCGGTCCAGCTGGCGCGGCATTGGGGGGCCGAGGTCTTCGCGACCGCCAGCCGGGCCAAGTGGGAAACGTTGCGCGCGATGGGTTTCGACGACGACCACATCGGCGACTCGCGGACAACCGCGTTCGAGCAACAGTTCCTCGCGGCCACCGGTGGCCGCGGGGTGGACGTCGTGCTGGACTCGCTGGCCGGGGAGTTCGTGGACGCCTCGTTGCGGTTGCTGGTCGACGGAGGGCAGTTCGTCGAGATGGGCAAGACCGACCTGCGCGACCCCGATGAGGTCGCCGCGCAGCATCCGGGCGTGCGCTATCAGGCCTTCGACCTGACCGAGGTCAGCCCCGATCGCATCGCGGCCATGCTGGCCGAGCTGACGGATCTGTTCAAAGAGGGCGTCCTGAAGCCGCTGCCGACAAGGGCTTTCGATGTGCGCCGCGCCGCCGAGACGTATCGGTTCGTCAGCCAGGCCCGCCACGTCGGCAAGATCGTGCTGACGCTGTCGTCGGGGCTTTCCGGGGGCACCGCGCTGATCACCGGCGGAACCGGGATGGCCGGTTCGGCGCTGGCACGTCACCTCGTCGCCCAGTACGGGGTGGCCCACGTCGTGCTGGCCAGCAGGGGCGGTGGCGACGAACGAACGGCCGAGCTGGAGGCCGAGTTACGGTCGGCCGGGGCTGGGGTGTCCGTGGTGTCCTGCGATGTGGCGGACCGGGACGCGGCCGCGGCGCTGTTGGCGCGGGTGCCCGCCGAGTATCCGTTGCGCGGGGTGTTTCATGCCGCCGGCACGCTCGACGACGGGTTGATCGCGTCGTTGACGCCCGAGCGGGTGGATGCGGTGTTGCGCGCCAAGGTCGATGGGGCCTGGAACCTGCACGAGCTGACCGCGGGGTTGGATCTGTCCGCGTTCGTGCTGTTTTCGTCGATGGCGGGGATCGTCGGCACCCCCGGTCAGGGCAATTACGCTGCGGCCAATAGCTTCCTGGACGCGCTCGCCGCGCATCGCCGCGCGAATGGTTTGCCCGGCTTGTCGGTGGCCTGGGGCCTCTGGGAGCAGGCTTCGGCGATGACCGCGCACCTGGGCGACACGGACAAGGACCGCATGAGCCGGCTGGGCCTCGCGCCGTTGTCGACCACCGAGGCCCTCCAGCGTCTGGACGCCGCCATGGTGGGCGAGCGGCCCGTCGTCGTGGCCACGTCCCTGGACCGGATCGCGCTGTCGCACAACGCCGCCGCGCTGCCGGCCCTGCTGCACGGTTTGGCAACCCGTCCCGTGCGTCGCGTCATCGACGACACTTCCGTGACCGCCTCGACGACGGGGCTGACCGCGCGGCTGCGGGAACTGGCCCCCGACCAGCGCCACCGCGAGCTCGTCGAGTTGGTGCGCAGCAACGCCGCCACGGTGCTGGGACGAACCGACGTGGCGGACATCAACGCCGAACGGGCTTTCCAGGAACTGGGTTTCGACTCGCTGACGGCGGTCGAACTACGCAACCGGCTGAAAACCGCCACCGGGCTCACCCTTTCGCCCACGATCATTTTCGACCACCCCACGCCGACCGCGCTGGGCGAATACCTGGATACCCGCCTCGCGGTCGGGACCGAGATGCCTGACCCGGCGGCCCGCGCCAACGACATCGCCGCGGAGCTACAAGCGCTCCTGAACCGAACCGACTGGAACCCGGAAGACAAGGCGCACCTGGCCATCCGGTTGCAAAACCTGCTGACCACCCTCACCAGCGCCCAGCTCGACGACACCGACGACGCAGACATCCACACCGCGACCGAAAGCCAACTCTTCGCCATCCTCGACGAAGAGCTGGGCTCGTAACTTAAGGAGCACGCGGTGCCGGGCACCGAAAAGCATCTCGATTACCTCAAGCGCCTCACCGCCGATCTCAGGAGGACGCGCCGGCGCGTCCTGGAGTTGGAAGGCAAGCAGTCGGAGCCGGTGGCGGTGGTGGGGATGGCCTGCCGCTACGCGGGCGGGGTGGATTCGCCGGAAGCGTTGTGGGACATGGTGGTCGAAGGCCGCGACGCGGTGTCGGATTTTCCGACCGACCGGGGCTGGGACGTCGACGGGTTGTTCGATCCCGATCCAGATGCCAAGGGCAAGATGTACACGCGCCGCGGGTGCTTCCTGCGCGACGCCGGGGACTTCGACGCGGGATTTTTCGGCATCGGCCCCAGCGAGGCCCTGGCGATGGATCCGCAGCAACGCTTGATGCTGGAGCTCTCCTGGGAGGCGTTGGAGCGGGCGGGGATTGACCCGCTCACGCTGCGCGGCTCGGCCACCGGGGTGTTCGCCGGAGTCATCCACGCCGGCTACGGGGGCGAGGTGAAGGGCGAACTGGAGGGCTACGGGCTCACCGGCTCGACCCTCAGTGTGACCTCCGGCCGGGTGGCATACGTGCTGGGGCTGGAAGGCCCGGCGGTGTCCGTGGATACCGCGTGCTCGTCGTCGTTGGTGGCCATGCACCTGGCGGCGCAGTCGCTGCGCTCGGGGGAGTCCGAGCTGGCCCTGGCCGGCGGCGTGACGGTGATGGCCACCCCCGCCGCCTTCGTGGAATTCAGCCGCCAACGGGCGCTGGCGCCCGACGGCCGGTGCAAGGTGTATGCCGGCGCCGCCGACGGCACCGCGTGGTCGGAGGGCGCAGGCATGCTGGTGCTGGAGCGGCTGAGCGATGCCCGCCGCCTGGGGCATCCGGTGCTGGCGGTGCTGCGCGGTTCGGCGGTCAACCAGGACGGCGCCTCGAACGGGTTGACCGCGCCCAATGGTCCGTCCCAGCAGCGGGTGATCCGCGCGGCGCTCGCCAACGCCGGCCTGAGCGCGGCCGACGTCGACGTGGTCGAGGGCCACGGGACCGGGACGGTGCTCGGGGACCCGATTGAGGCCCAGGCACTTCTGGCGACCTATGGCCAAGACCGCGTCGAACCGCTGTGGTTGGGCTCGATCAAATCCAATATCGGCCATACCTCCGCCGGCGCGGGCGTGGCCGGGGTGATCAAGATGATCCAGGCGATGCGCCACGGGGTGATGCCCCAGACGCTGCACGTGGATGTGCCGTCGCCGCATGTGGATTGGTCGGCGGGGGCGGTGTCGTTGTTGACCGAGCCGCGGCCGTGGCCCGCGGGGGATCGTCCGCGCCGGGCTGGGGTGTCGTCGTTCGGGATCAGCGGGACCAACGCCCACGTGATCGTCGAGGATCCACCGGCGCTGGAAGGCGTTGCGGTTGAACGGGATGCCCCCCGCCAGGCCGTCGTGGCGCCGTGGGTGCTGTCGGCTCGTTCGCCGGAAGCACTGGGCGCGTACGCGAAGCGGCTGCTGGCGCGGGTGAGCGCCGACGAGGGCCTGGACGTCATCGATGTCGGGTGGTCGTTGGCTACCACGCGCTCCGCCTTCGATCATCGCGCGGTGGTGCTGGGCGACGACCGCATGGCCATGCAACTGAGTTTGGTGCAGCTGGCCGCCGGCGACCCGGGCCCCGACACGGTCGTCGGACGGGCGCGGGCGGCGGGCAAGACGGTGTGGCTGTTCCCCGGTCAGGGGTCGCAGCGGCTGGGGATGGGCGCGGCGCTGTACGGGCGCTTCGGAGAGTTCGCCCGCGCCTTCGACGAAACCACGCAGGCCTTGGACGTACACCTGCGGTTGCCGCTGCGCCAGGTGGTGTGGGGGGATGACCCGAACCTGTTGGAAAGCACGGAGTTTGCCCAGCCGGCACTGTTCGCGGTCGAGGTCGCGCTGGCTGCGCTGTGGCGGTCCTGGGGTGTGCACCCCGATGTGGTGATCGGCCATAGCGTCGGTGAGGTCGCGGCCGCCCATGTCGCCGGGGTGCTGTCCCTGGCCGACGCGGCCCAACTGGTGGCCGCGCGGGGCAGCTTGATGGGCGCGTTGCCCGCCGGTGGCGTGATGGTCGCCGTGGCCGCCAGTGAGGCCGAGGTGGTGCCGTTGCTGACCGAGGGCGTCAGCCTGGCCGCGGTCAACGGGCCCAGCGCCGTGGTGATTTCGGGCGAGGCGGCCGCGGTGGACGCGGTGGCCGACCGGTTGGCGAAGCAGGGCCGGCGGACACATCGATTGGCGGTCTCGCACGCGTTCCACTCGCCGCTGATGGAACCCATGATCGAGCGGTTCGCGGAGGTGGTCGGCCAAGTAGCGCCGGCCGAGCCGCGGATTGCGTTGATATCCAACGTGACCGGCCAGGTGGCCGGGCCAGGGTACGGCTCGCCGCAGTATTGGGTCGAGCATGTCCGCGCGCCGGTGCGCTTCGCCGACGGCATCCAACTGGCCGAAACGCTCGGGGCCGGGGTGTTCGTCGAAGTGGGGCCCGGTAAGGCGCTGACGGCCGCGGTGGCACAGTCGTCGACCACCGAAGCGGTGGTGTCCGTCGCCAAAGACCGGGCGGAGGTCGAGTCGCTCCTCACCGCGGCCGCGCGCCTGTCCGCCGTCGGGGTGGGCGTGGACTGGGCCGCGACGTTCGCCGGCCTCGACCCCCAACGTGTGGACCTGCCCACGTATCCCTTCCAGCGCCGCAGGTTTTGGCTGTCGGCGGAGATGGTGGGGTCACGCGATGTCGACGGCCTGGGCCTGACCGGGTCCGACCATCCCCTGCTGGGCGCGGTCGTCGAACGGCCCGATTCGGGAGAGGTGGTGTTGGCGGGCCGGCTCTCGCTCGCGGCGCAACCGTGGCTGGCTGATCACGCGGTGGGCGGGGTGGTGTTGTTTCCCGGGGCCGGCTTCGTCGAGCTGGCGCTGCGCGCCGGTGACGAGGTCGGCTGTTCGGCAATCGAGGAGCTCACGTTGTCGGCGCCGCTGGTGCTGCCGGCAACCGGCGGGGTCCAGGTGCAGGTTCTGGTGGGTGTCGCCAACGACGCGGGCGCTCGGGCCGTGTCGGTGTATTCCTCAGGTGCGCAGTCGGATTCGGGATGGGTGCTGCACGCCGAGGGCGTGTTGACGGCGCGGGCGGTGGCGCCGATCGCAGATTCCTCGGCATGGCCGCCGGTGGGGGCGGTTGCCGTCGACGTCAGCGGCGCCTACGAGAGCATGGCCGGCCGCGGCTACGGCTACGGCCCGTCGTTCCGGGGGCTACGGAGCGTGTGGCGGCGGGGAACGGAGATTTTCGCGGAAGCCGCCGTCCCGCCGGACGCGGGGGTTACGTTGGGTGGGTTCGGGATTCACCCGGTGTTGCTCGACGCGAGCCTGCACGCCCTGGGCGTGGGCGGCGAGCAGGATCAGATCCTACTGCCCTTCTCCTGGCAGGGTGTGACGTTGCATGCCGCGGGCGCCGCGCACGTGCGGGTCCGGATTGCGCCGGCGGGGTCGGGGGCGATGTCGCTGGAGATCGCCGACGCGGCGGGACTGCCGGTGTTGTCGGTGCGGGAGTTGGTGGTTCGCCCGGTGTCGCCCGAACAGCTGGCGGCCGCGGGTCGTCCCGGCGGCGGCCTGCTCGAGGCCAGCTGGTCTCCAATTTCGCTGAGCGCCGATGGGACGGGCGAGCCCGTGGAGGTGTGGGAGTGCCGTGCCGGCGCCGGGGGCCCAGTGGAGTCGGTGCACGCCGCCACCGCGGCGGCGCTGGAAATGGTGCAGTCGTCGCTGGCCGCCGATCGAAGCGGTCCGTTGGTGGTGTTGACCCGCGGTGCGGTGGGGTTGGCCGGCGAGGACGTCACGGATCTGGCCGGCGCGGCGGTGTGGGGGCTGGTGCGTTCGGCGCAGGCCGAGCATCCGGGCCGGGTGGTTTTGGTCGATTCCGACGGGTCGCTCGACGCCGAGTCGGTAATCGTTTGTGGTGAACCGCAATTGGTGGTCCGCGAGGGCGTGGCGTACCAGGCGCGGCTGACGCCCGTGCAGTCGGGGCCGGCGCTGGAGCTGCCGGCGGGCGACTGGCGACTGGCCGCCGGTAGCGGGGGGACGCTCGAAGACCTCGTGGCCGAGCCGTGCCCCCGGGCGGAATTAACCGCCGGCCAGGTGCGGGTCGCGGTCGCCGCGGTCGGCGTGAACTTCCGGGATGTGCTGGTGGCGCTCGGGATGTACCCGGGTATGGCGCAGTTGGGCGCCGAGGGCGCCGGGGTCGTCGTCGAGGTGGGCCCGGAGGTGACGGGCCTGGCCGTCGGCGATGCGGTGATGGGGATCCTGGGTTTGGCGGGTTCCGAGGCCGTCGTCGATCAGCGGTACGTGGTGCGGGTGCCGCAGGGGTGGTCGTTGACCGAGGCCGCGGGTGTGCCGGTGGTGTTCTTGACGGCGCTGTACGGGTTGTCGGTGCTGGCCGGCGTGCGGGCCGGGCAGCGAGTTCTGGTGCACGCCGCGGCCGGCGGGGTCGGCATGGCGGCGGTCCAGCTGGCCCGGCACTGGGGCGCGGAAGTTTTCGTCACCGCGAGCCGCGGCAAGTGGGACACCCTGCGCGCCATGGGGTTTGACGAAGACCACATCGGCGACTCGCGTTCGCTGGAATTCGAGCAGAAGTTCCTGGCCGCCACCGACGGGGCCGGCGTGGACGTGGTGCTCAACTCGCTGGCCGGGGAGTTCACCGACGCCTCGTTGCGGTTGCTCGCGTCCGGCGGTCGCTTCATCGAGATGGGCAAGACCGATCTGCGTGACCCGCAGGCGATCGCCGCGATCCATCCCGGTGTGCAGTATCGGGCGTTCGACCTGATGGAGGCCGGCCCGCAGCACATCCAGGAGATGTTGGTCGAGCTGGTCGGGCTGTTCGAGGCCGGCGCCCTGAACCGCCTGCCGTTGCGGACCTGGGACGTGCGCCGCGCCGTCGAGGCGTACCGGTTCGTCAGCCAGGCCCGGCACATCGGCAAAGTGGTTCTGACGCTGCCGAACCGGCCCGGCGTCGGGCTGGCCGGCGGCACGGTGTTGATCACCGGCGGCACCGGGATGGTCGGCGGCCTGGTGGCCCGTCACGTGGTCGCCCGGCACGGGGTCCGCCACGTCGTCTTGGCCAGCCGCCGCGGCCAAACCGCCGACGGCGCCGACGAACTGGTGGCCGACCTGACCCGGGCGGGTGCCACGATCCAGGTGGTGGCGTGCGACGTGAGCGACCGCGCGGCGGCGGCGGACTTGTTGACGGGGCTGCCCGAACAGCATTCGTTGAGCGCGGTGATTCACGCCGCCGGGGTGCTCGACGACGCGGTGATCGCCTCGCTGACGCCCGAGCGCCTCGACACGGTGTTGCGGGCCAAAGCCGACGCCGCTTGGAACCTGCACGAGCTGACCCGGGACATGAATCTCGCCGCATTCGTGGTCTTTTCATCGATGGCCGGCGTGGTCGGCGCACCCGGTCAGGGCAACTACGCGGCGGCCAACAGCTTCCTCGACGCGCTCGCCGTCCACCGGCGCGCGAACGGCCTTCCCGCACTGTCGGTCGCCTGGGGACTCTGGGAACAGGACTCCGGCATGACGCAGCATCTCGCCGATCGCGACAAGGCCCGGATAAGCCGCGTCGGGCTGGCGCCGCTGTCCGCCGAGCAGGCGCTCGAACTCTTCGATACCGCCCTGCTGAGCGAGCCACCCGTCGTCGTGGCCACCCGCCTCGACCGGGACGCGCTCGCCCGCAACAGCGCGGCGCTGCCCCCGCTGTTGAGCGGCTTGGCCAACCGCCCCGCCCGGCGCGTGGTCGACCACGTCGAGATCGCGATGGCGTCGACCGGATTGCGGGCGCGGCTGGCCGGGCTGACCCCCGAGCAGCGGCACCGCGAACTGGTGGATCTGGTGTGCGGCAACGCCGCCACGGTGCTCGGTCACAGCAGCGCGGACGTCGAGGCCGAACAGCCCTTCCAGGATCTCGGCTTCGATTCGCTGACCGCCGTCGAACTGCGCAACCGCCTGAAAAACGCTACCGGGCTTACCCTTTCGCCGACGCTGATCTTCGATTACCCGACCCCTGCCGCGCTCGCCGAGCATCTGGACGGCCAACTCGCCGCGGGCCCGAGCGCCGAAAAGCCCGACCCGATGGCCCGTTTCAGCGACGTCGTCCGCGAGCTCCAGGCGCTGATCGACCAGCCCGGCTTGGACCCCGACGACAAGAAGCGCATGACGGCCCGGATCGAGATGCTGCTGACCTTGAGCACCGCTCAATCCGATCCCGCCGCCCACGACGAGCTTTTCGACGACGACATCAAGAACGCCACCGAGAGCGAGTTGTTCGCCATCCTCGACGAAGAATCCGGACCCTGACCGACGCCGCACACGGGAACGTGGTGCAGCACACTGATATGGAGGACGGCGTGCGCCCGGCAGACGTAGCGATCATCGGGATCGCCTGCAGGTTCCCGGGCGCCGCCAACCCCGCCGAATTCTGGCGCGTGCTTCGCGACGGAAAAGAAGTCACCCGTGTCGCCGAGGGGAAGACCCGCCGAGAAGGGCTGCTGGACAACGTCGCCGAGTTCGACGCGGACTTCTTCAACGTTTCGCCGCGCGAGGCCGGCGCGATGGATCCCCGCCAGCGGCTGGCGCTGGAGCTTGCCTGGGAGCTTCTCGAGGACGCGTTCCTGGTGCCGGAAGGCCTGCGGGGAGAACAGGTCGCCGTCTACCTCGGTGCGATGAGCGACGACTACGCGGTGCTGACGCTCGACAGCGCGGAACATGTTGACCATCACTCCTTCGCCGGAATCAGCCGGGCGATGATCGCGAACAGGATCTCCTACGCCTTGGGCCTCTACGGCCCGAGCATGACGATCGATGCCGGCCAGTCATCGTCGTTGGTGTCCGTCCACGCCGCGGCGGAAAGCCTGCGCTCGGGCGAATCCAAGCTGGCGATCGCGGGCGGTGTCCACCTCAACCTCGCGAGCGAGACATCCCTGCTGGAACGGGAATTCGGAGCGCTGTCGGAAGCGGGCCACACCTATGCCTTCGATGGCCGCGCCGACGGCTACGTGCGCAGCGAGGGCGGTGGGCTGGTGCTGCTGAAGCCGTTGCGCGCCGCCCTCGAGGACGGAGACCGCATCCGCGCGGTCATCCGCGGCAGCGCTGTCGGCAACGCCGGGCACACCGCCGCCGGGCAGACCGCGCCCTCGGTCGCGGGACAGGCCGACGTCATCCGCCGTGCCCTGGGCGACGCGGGCCTCCAACCGGGCGAGTTGGAGTATGTCGAGGCGCACGGCACCGGCACCCCGGTGGGCGACCCGGTGGAGGCGAACGCGCTGGGGGAGGCGATCGGCAGGCTCCGACAGCGCCCGCTGACCGTGGGGTCGGTGAAGACCAACATCGGCCATGCGGGCGGCGCCGCGGGCATCGCGGGTTTGCTCAAGGCCGTGCTGTCGATCGAGAATGGTGCCATTCCCGCGAGCCTCAACTATGCCGCTCCGACAATGGATCTGGAGAGCCTCAGGCTGCGCGTCAGCACCGAACTGACTCCCTGGCCGGCGGGGGAGGGCCCGCGACGGGCGGGGGTGTCGTCGTTCGGCATGGGCGGCACCAACGCCCACGTGATCGTCGAGCAGGCGCCCGCGCGCCCGGAAACGCCCGTGACCGAACGCGAGAACGGGCCGACCGTGTGGGTGCTGTCCGGCCGCTCGCAGCGCGCATTGGCCAATCAGGCCGCGCGGCTGCACGCGCGTGTGGCCGCCGACCCGGGGCCGGACGCGAACGACGTGGCGTGGTCGTTGGCGACGACGCGCTCGGTTTTCGAGCATCGCGCGGCGCTGGTGGGCACCGATCGCGGGACCCTGGCCGAGGCGCTGGCCGGTTTGGCGCACGGCGAGCCGCGTACCGACGCCGTCGTCGGCCGGGCGCACGCGCCGGGCACGACGGCGTTCGTCTTCCCGGGGCAGGGCGCGCAGTCGCTGGGGATGGGGGCCGAGCTGTACGGCCGCTTCCCGGTGTTCGCGGAGGCTTTCGACGAGGCCGCCGCCGCGCTGGACGACCGGCTGCGCGGCGTGATGTGGGGGAGCGACTCAAACCTGTTGGATAACACCGAGTTTGCGCAGCAGGCGTTGTTCGCCGTCCAGGTGGGGCTGGCGGCGCTGCTGCGGCACTGGGGGGTGGTCCCCGACGTGGTGATGGGGCATTCGGTGGGCGAGATCACCGCCGCCCATGTCGCGGGGGTGCTGTCGCTGTCCGACGCCGCCAAGGTGGTCGCTGCGCGGGGCCGGTTGATGGCGGGGTTGCCTGCCGGCGGCGCGATGGTCGCGGTCGGCGCCGGCGAGGGCGAGGTGGCGCCGCTGCTCACCGACGGCGTGGCCATCGCGGCGATCAACGGCCCGGAGGCGGTGGTCATCTCCGGGTCGGAAGCCGCCGTCGGCGCCATCATCCAAACCCTGGCGGACCGGGGCAGGCGCTTCCATCGGTTGGCCGTCTCGCACGCGTTCCACTCGCCGCTGATGGAACCCATGATCGAAACCTTCGAAGCCGCGGTGTCCGACATCTCGCCAGAAGAGCTTCGAATACCGTTGGTGTCCAACGTGTCCGGTCAGCTTGCCGGACCCGGCTACGGATCCGCGCGCTACTGGGCCGAGCACGTGCGCCGTCCGGTGCGCTTCGCCGACGGAGTGCGGGCCGCCGAGTCGTTCGGGGCCGGCGTGTTCGTCGAAGTCGGTCCCGGCGGCGGGCTCAGCGCCGCGGCGGAGCAATCCCTGGCGACCGAGCGTCCCGTCGCGACGGTCACGCTGGCCAAGGATCGTCCGGAGGTGGAGTCGCTGCTCATGGCGGCCGCTCGGTTGTTCACCACCGGCGTGGCGGTCGACTGGAGCGCGGTCCTGCGGCCTGGCCGGCGGGTCGAGTTGCCGACGTATGGCTTTGTGCGCCAGAGGTTTTGGCTGGGTAGCGGGACAGATGCGCCGGCACCGGACGCTCCGCACGAGACGGCCGAGCGCCTACGCCAACTGCCGCCCCGCGAGCGGCGCCGCCGCCTGACCGAGCTGGTGTGCGCCCACGCCGCGGCGGTGTTGGGACATCCGGACGGCCACGCCGTCGACCCGGAGCGCGCCTTCCAAGATCTCGGGTTCGACTCCCTGACCGGGGTGGAATTGCGCAACCGGCTCAAAGCCGATACCGGACTGGCCTTGTCGCGCACGCTCATCTTCGACTATCCCAACCCCGCGACGCTGGCCGATCATCTCGGCCAACAACTGCTGAGCGGCGAATCCGAAGAGTCCGACGAAGAAAAGGTCTGGTCGGTGCTGAGAAAGATTCCGATTCAGGAACTTCGAAGAACCGGATTGCTCGACAAGTTATTACTGTTGGCCGGCGACCCGGAGAAGTCGCTGGACGATTCAACGGTCACCGAGGAAGCCATCGACTCCTTGAGCCCTGACGCGCTAATTGCGCTTGCCCTTGACGCGGCAGAAGGCGAAGACGTTCAATAGTCAAACTGCCACTGGCGGAATTGATTACGCGCCGCGTGCCCACCTTAATTTGACATACGTTGAATATCAACTGGATTGCGATGCGGCGCGAAAACTCTTAAACTGCGCACGTTACGGAGTGGTTCACAGCCTCGGGTGAAAGTCTTCGCTTTCGTCCGCCCATAACCAAAAAGGTGGGCGCATGAGCGTTATTGCGGGCGTGTTCGGTGCGCTGCCACCGCATCGGTATAGCCAGAGCGAGATCACCGACCAATTCGTCGAGTTTCCCGGGCTGAAGGAACACGAGGAGATCGTGCGGCGCCTGCACGCCGCGGCGCGGGTCAACAGCCGCCACTTCATCCTGCCGTTGGAGCGCTACCCCGCGCTGACCGACTTCGGGGAGGCCAACGCGATCTTCATCGACGCCGCCGTCGACCTTGGCTGCGAGGCGCTGTCGGGCGCACTCGACGAGGCCGGCCTGGAGCCGAAAGACATCGACATGATCGCGACCACCACGGTCACCGGGATCGCGGTGCCGTCGCTGGACGCCCGCATCGCCGGGCGGCTCGGCCTGCGTCCCGACGTGCGCCGGGTGCCGCTGTTCGGGTTGGGTTGCGTGGCCGGGGCCGCGGGGGTGGCCCGGCTGGACGACTACCTGCGTGGCGCCCCCGACGGTGTCGCGGTTCTGGTTTCGGTCGAGCTGTGTTCGCTCACCTATCCGGCCGTCAAACCGACGGTCTCCGGGCTGGTGGGGAGCGCGCTGTTCGGTGACGGCGCGGCCGCGGTGGTGGCGGTCGGCGATCGTCGCGCCGACCAGGTTCGCGCGAGCGGGCCCGACATCCTCGATTCGCGCAGCCGCCTCTACCCCGACTCGCTGCAGATCATGGGCTGGAACGTCAGCTCCTCGGGGCTTCAACTCGTGCTGTCGCCGGACCTGACGACGTTGATCGATCGCTACCTGGCCGACGACGTCAACGGCTTCCTCGCCACCCACGGGCTCGGCAGGGACGACATCGGCGCATGGGTCAGCCACCCGGGTGGCCCCAAGGTGATCGACGCCATCTCCCGGGCGCTGGACCTCACCCCCGACGCGCTCGAGCTGACGTGGCGCTCGCTTGGCGAAATCGCCAACCTCTCGTCGGCCTCCGTGCTGCACATCTTGCGCGACACCATTGCCAAGCCGCCGCCCAGTGGTAGCCCCGGGCTGATGCTCGCGATGGGTCCCGGCTTCTGCTCGGAGCTGGTGCTACTGCGCTGGCACTAGGTCGATGGTGGCGACCCGCTTCGTCCGGCTACGCCGCGCTCGCGATCGCCACGAAGATCAACCACCTCGACGCTAAGTCCCGGCTTGGGCGACAGCGCCGCCAGGTTGTGGGCGCGGAGGCGCTGCGGGGGCAGCCGCAGCGTGGTCCGGGCCACGAGGCGGGCGAGCATGACGGTCATCTCGGTGGTGGCCATGACCGCGCCGATGCACCGGTGCAGGCCCCCGCTGAACGGAATGAATTCGTGCGGAGCCGGTTTGCGGTAGCCCGGTGCGCCGGCGTCCCAGCGCGAGGGCCGGAATTCCGTTGGCTGCGGCCATAGTTCGGGCAGGCGATGGGTGACGTACGGGCTGAAGATCAGCAACCGGCCCGCCGGGATGCGATGCCCGTCGAACGTGAGGTCGCGCATCACCTTGCGCGCCGAGATGACCCCGGGCGGGTACAGCCGCAGCGTCTCATGCACGACGCCGTCGAGGTAGACCAGCGCGTCGAGGTCGGCGGCCGCGGGAGGCCGGTCGCCGAGCACCCGGCGCACCTCGTCAACGGCCGTGTCCCACGCGCCCGGCAGCGACAGCAGCGAATAGATGGCCCAGGCCAACGCGCCGCTGGTCGTCTCGTAGCCGGCGGTGATCAACGAAATCACCGCATCCCGGATCTCGTCGTCGCTCAACGCGTAGCCCTCGTCGCCGCGTCCGTTGATCAGCATCGTCAGCATGTGGTCGTCGGGCCTGGGATTCGCACGGGCGGCGGCGATCTGGGCGTCGACGAGGTCGTCGATGCGTTTCCGCGCCGCCTCCGCCCGCCGCCAGCCCGGCGACCGGAACCGTCGCTGCAAAGCCACCGCCTGCGGAAGCATGTGCGTCAGGTCCAGCAGGGGCTGAAGTTGTTCGCCGAGAAAGTCGGAGTGCACGGCCATGCGCTGGCCGAACAGGCTTTCGGCGGTGCTCCGCCGCACCGCCGAGCGGCACTGGCGATAGATGTCCAGCTGCTGCCCGGGCCGCCATTCGTCGATGACGGCGTCGACGTTGGCGACCATGGTCTGCACGTAGTCCTGGATCTGCCGGTGCCGCAGACCGGGCGCGACGACGCTGCGCCGGCGCCGGTGGTCGTCGCCGTCGCTGACGATCAACGCGGTGGGCCCGTCGACGATGGCGAGGTTGTCAAACGTCTCCCGCCAGCTGAACGCGTCGGCGTTGGCAAACACGAACTTGTTTGCCTCGGGGCCAAGCAGGTAGGTGTAGCCGTGGCGACCGACGCCGGAATTGATCACCGGACCCCGCCACCGGTACAGCGCCAGCAACGCCTCGCCGGGCGGGTACCGCACCGGCCGATAGGTCTCGAGCCCGACTGCAGCCATGACCCGATTATTCGAGTAGCTCCGATAGCTCCAGCCAGCGGCTCTCCGTCGCGGCGACCTCGCCTTCCAGGCCGCGCAATTCGCGCGTCAGCCGCGCCAGGCCGACGTGATCGGACTGGTCGTGCTCGGCGAGCTCGTGATGCTTGGCCGCGATCCGCTCGGCGAGGCGCGCGAGCTGACGGTCCGCCGCGGCCAGCTCCTTCTCGGCGGTGCGGCGCTCCGCGCCCGACATCCCCGAAACGGAAGCCGGCGCAGCCGAGGTCGAAGCCGCAGCCGGCCGGCGCGCCGAAAGCCGCAGATACTCGTCGATGCCGCCGGGCAGATGTCGCAGCCGGCCGTCGAGGATCGCGTACTGCTGATCGGTGACCCGCTCGAGCAGGTACCGGTCGTGCGACACGACGATCAGGGTGCCCGGCCAGGAGTCGAGCAGATCCTCGACCGCGGTGAGCATGTCGGTGTCGACGTCGTTGGTGGGCTCGTCGAGCAGCAACACGTTCGGTTCGGACAGCAGCGTCAGCATCAGCTGCAGCCGCCGTCGCTGGCCGCCGGACAGGTCGCCGACGCGCGCGGACAGCTGCCCGCGGCCGAAGCCGAGCCGCTCCAGCAGCTGGGCCGGGGTGACCTCCCTGCCCTCCACCTCGTAGCCGCCGCGCAGGCCGCCCAGCACATCGGCGATCCGGTCGGCGGCCAGCGCGTCCAGCTCTTCGCCCCGCTGATCGAGCACGGCGAGCCGCACGGTCTTGCCGCGCTTGACGCGCCCGCTGTCCGGTGACACCGTGCCGGCGATCAATCCCAGCAGCGTCGACTTCCCGGCGCCGTTGGCCCCGACGATGCCGGTGCGCTCGCCGGGCGCGATCCGCCATTCGACGTCGCGCAGCACCGGCCGCCCCGCATACGCCACCGACACGTCGAGCAGATCGACGACGACCTTGCCCAGCCGCGCGGTCGCCAGCTTGGCCAGCTCGACGGTGTTGCGCAGCGGCGGCACGTCGGCGATCAGCTGGTTGGCGGCCTCGATGCGGAACTTGGGCTTGCTCGTCCGCGCCGGCGGGCCCCGCCGCAACCACGCAAGCTCCTTGCGCATCAGGTTCTGCCGCTTGGCCTCGGCAGCGGCGGCCAGCCGGTCGCGTTCGACGCGCTGCAGCACATAGGCGGCGTAGCCCCCCTCGAACGGCTCGACGATCCCGTCGTGCACCTCCCACGTCGCGGTGGCGACTTCGTCGAGAAACCAGCGGTCGTGGGTGACCACCAGCAGCCCGCCGGTGTTGCGCGCCCAGCGCTCTTGCAGATGGGCGGCCAGCCAGGTGATGCCCTCGATGTCCAGGTGGTTGGTGGGCTCGTCGAGGGCGATCACATCCCATTCACCGATCAGCAGCCGCGCCAGCTGCACCCGCCGTCGTTGCCCGCCGCTGAGCGTGGAAACCGTTGCGTCCCAGGCGATATCGGACACCAGCCCGCCGACCACGTCGCGCACCCGGGCGTCGCCGGCCCACTGATGCTCCGGTTGCTCGCCGACCAACGTCCAGCCCACCGTGCGGTCATCGTCCAGGGTGTCGGCTTGGCTCAGCTCGCCGACCCGTAGCCCGCTGCGGCGGGTGACCCGCCCGGCGTCGGGCCGCAGCCGGCCGGTCAGAAGGCCCAGCAGGCTGGACTTGCCGTCGCCGTTTCGTCCGACGATGCCGATGCGCGCGCCGTCGTTGACGCCCAGCGTCACCGACTCGAACACGACCTGAGTCGGATATTCCAGGCGTATGCCCTCGGCTCCCAGTAGGTGCGCCACCCGGCAATTATTCGAGGGTTAGCAGCGCGTGGTCGATGTGGGTCCGGGTGTCGGGTGACGCCTTGCCGGCGACGGCCTCCAGGAAGCGGGCGGCGAGGTCGCGGACCTTGAGGTTGGTTTCCTGGGAACGCCAGGCCAGGATGTCGAAGGCCCGCTCCGCGGAGATGCCGTAGGCGCTCATCAGCACGCCCTTGGCCTGCTCGATCCGGGCGCGCGCGTCGGCCACCGCCTCCAGGACGTTGGTGATGTCGGAGTGCAACGAGTCGGTGACGTCGACGTAGAACCCCGATGTGCCGATCAGGGCGCCGGTGTCGTCGAGCATCCGGTCGCCCGCCACGACGACGCAGCGGGTGTGCCCGGCGGTGTCGATGATGCGGTGCCTGCTGCTGAACGGCTTGCCGCTGATCACGCGGTCCAGCACGGCGGCGACGCGCTCGCGGTCCTCGGGGTGCTTGTGCTGCAGCAACAGCTCGGTGGTGGGCTCGACCTGTCCCGGCTCGTAGCCGTGCATGCGCGCGACGGTGTCCGACCATTCCCAACGCTGGCCGTCCAGGAAGAACCGGAACCTGCCGACCCGCTGCGGCTCGCCCAGGCCCAGCACCAGATCGAGCGCGCCCAGCTCGTGCTCCTGCACCACCCCGGACATCACCGCCTCCGGCGGCGAGCCGCCGGCTCGCCCATTGCGACGTTGACCGGTGTCATCCTCGTTCACAGTCATCGCCTGTCTCTCCCGGAATGCTTGCCGTTTTTGCCTTATCAATGCCCGTTTTCGGGCACGTTCAAGCACACCGGGGGTGCCCCAACCCGTCGATCAACTCACCCGGTACTGCTCGGCGTCGGCGTGCTTGAATTCCAGCCCGAGTCCGGGCCGGTGCTGATCGGGCCGCAAGGACCCGCCGTCGGGGGACAGGGCGCCGTCGAACAACATGTGCTCGATGCGGTGGTGGTCGTGGAAGTACTCCAGGTGCCGCAGGTTGGGAATCGCGGCGGCGACGTGGGCGTGCAGGTTGGGTGCGCAGTGTCCCGACACGTCGACGTGGTAGGCGGCGGCGACGGCCGCGGCACGCTGGAAGTCGGTGATGCCGCCGCAGCGGGTGACGTCGATTTGCAGGCAGTCGACCGCGTCGGCCGCCAGCATCCGGCGGAAATACGTGAGGTCGTAGCCGTATTCGCCGGCGGTGACGTCCGGCGTCACCTGGTCGCGCACCTCGCGAAGCCCGGCGAGGTCGTCGGAGGAGACGGGTTCCTCGAACCAGGTGACATCGTGCTCGGCCATGGCGTGCGCGACCCGGATCGCCTGCTTGCGCCGGTAGCCGCCATTGGCGTCGACATACAGTTCGACGTCGGGCCCGATCACCTTGCGCGCGAACGCGATTCGGTCCAGGTCGCGGCGCTCGTCGGAACCCGACGACTCCCCGATCTTGATCTTCACGCGGGGGATTTTCCAGTTGTCGACCCAGCGTTCGAGCTGGGCGCGGGTCGCGGTGTCGGCGTAGGTGGTGAAGCCGCCGCTACCGTAGATCGGCACCTCGGGGTGCGCGACGCCGAGCAGCCGGCACACCGGCAGATCGACCAGCTTGCCCTTGAGGTCCCACAGCGCGGTGTCGACCGCCGAGATCGCGCAGGACACCAGGCCCGGGCGCCCGCTGTTGCGGACCGCCCTGACCATGGACTCCCAGGCGTCGTTGACATCGAGGGCGCTGTGTCCCTTGACCGCGCTGGCGAGCGGCCCGGTGATCAGCTCGCGGCACGCGCCGGCGGCGTACGTGTAGCCGAGCCCGCGCCGGCCGCCCCCGACCACCTCGGCCAGGATCAGCGTGGTCGACGACCAGGCGAAGGTGCCGTCGGCCTCCGGTGCGTCGGTGGGAATTTCGTAGGCCTGCGCGGTGACCTCGTCGATGCACGCGTCCAGCATGCGGTCCTCCTACGTCTTGAGGGCGGCTCGAACGTCGCCCGGCAGGGTGTATCGGGCGACGGCTTCGGCGATCCGGTGGCGCAGCCGGACGAGCGTGGCCAGCACGTCGCCGGTCGGCGCGTCCGCCACCGCCGGCGTCCGCCGGGCCTGGGCGGCGCCGGCGACGGCGAACAGGCCGGCGGTCGCGGCGCTCAGCAGCGTCAGCCGCCGGGCGCCGCGGTCCACGGCCGCCCAGCCGAGCATGGTGATCGCGTGCACCAGGTCGACCTCGGCACCCAGCGCCACGCTCACCGCGTCGGGCCTGATATCGGTCGCCGCCGCCTGCGTCAGCAGCCGCGCCCCCAGGATGCGGGTCACCGCGCGCTCCCGACTGGTCGCCGGCTTGCCGGACGCCCGCCGCAGCAGCGAACTCGGCGCGGCGAGGAGCACCAAGCCGTAAACGATTCGCGCCCAGGCCGTCATCGCGCCCGCCGCAGCGCCAGCAGTGCACCCAGCCCGAGTCCCAGCGCGCCGGTGCCCCCGACGAGCGGATGTTGGGACAACCACACCTGCGGGCTGTGGGCGTGGGCCTTGTCGTCGAACTCGCCGTGGGCGCCGTGGTCGCTCCCGGACTCGCCATCGACGGGCTCCCACAGGTTGTGCGGCCGTCCTCCGTTCACGCGTTCGTCGGTCTGCTGCGAGTCGTATCCGGTGCGACCGAGGTAGCGATCCAGCAGGGGCGCGACGAACTTCTGGGCCAGCAGGGTGACCGCGGTGCTGTCGCCGACCCAATACTGTTTGCGCCCTGGATGATCCGCGGCGTAGGCGACGCCGCGCGCGGCGACCTCCGGCTGGTAGATCGGCGGCACCGGTTGCGGATGCCGGGGCAGGCGGGACAACACCCAGGAGAACTGCGGCGTGTTGACCGCGGGCATCTGCACGACGGTGATCCGCACGTTCGAGCCCTCGTGCAGCAGCTCGCAGCGCACCGATTCGGTGAAGCCGTTGGTGGCGTGCTTGGCGCCGCAGTAGGCCGACTGCAGGGGGATGGACCGCTCGCTCAGCGCGGACCCGACCTGCACGATGGTGCCGCGGTCACGCGGCCGCATCTTCGCAAGCGCCGCCATGGTGCCGTGCACGTAGCCGAGGTAGGTCACCTCGGTCACACGTTTGAACTCCTGCGGCGTGATCTCGTGGAGCGGCGCGAACACGGATGTGAACGCGACGTTGATCCAGGTGTCGATGGGGCCGAACGTCAATTCGACCTCGTCGGCGGCGGCCGCGACGGCCGAATAGTCGGCCACATCCGTCGGGATTGCCAGCGCCTTTCCTCCGCCGGCCTCGACGTCGCGCGCCGCGCCCTCCAAACCGGCGGCGCCGCGCGCGAGCAGGGCGACATTGGCGCCGCGGCGCCCGAACAGCTGCGCGGTCGCGCGGCCGATGCCGGCGCTGGCCCCAGTGATCACAATCGTCTTTGAAGTCGGTGTCATCGGCCGAATCTCCTTTCGTTCAGTCCTGGTGCACGGTCTCTTCGGCGAGGGTGGCCGTGCATTCCAGCAGCAAGGCGTGCGCGAACGCTTGCGGCAGGTTGCCGCGCAGCTGGCGCTGCCTGACGTCGTATTCCTCGCACAGCAGCCCGGGCGGGCCGCAGGCGGCGCGGTTGCGTTCGAACCAGCGCATCGCGCAATCCGCATGGCCCAGTTGGTCTTCGGCCAGCGCCATCATGAATCCGCACAGCAGGAACGCCCCCTCGGCATCGCCGAGGTCACGTTCGTCGTGCCGAAAGCGGTAGACGTAGCCGTCGCGCGCGAGTTCCCGGCGAACGGCGTCGAGCGTCGCCCGGGTGCGGGGATCGTCCGCGGGCACCGCACCGCGCACCGGCGGCAAGAGCAGCGACGCGTCGACCCCGGCGAGCCGCGGGCTGCGCTGCCAGTAGCCGTGCGGGTGCACGCTGGACGACGCGGTGTCGGCCAGGATCGCGTCGGCCAGCGACGCGGAGGCGGCGAGCTCGGGACCCGCCCCGGCCACCTTCGCGATGGCGCGTAGCCCGGCCACGCAGGCCAGGCGGGACTGCGTCCACAGCTCGTCGTCGATTTCCCAGACGCCGGCATCCGGTTCGCGCCAACGCTTTTCGATCCCGTCGATGGCGGCCTGCGCGGCGCGCCACCCCTCGGCATCGAGCCGGTCGGCCCTGGCGGCCATGGCCAACAGCTGCAGCGCCTCGCCGAAGACGTCGAGCTGGAATTGCTGGTTGACCCGGTTGCCGACCTTGTCCGTGCCGCCCGGGTAGCCCGGCAGGTCGAGGGCCTCTTCGCTCGGCACCGAACCACCCGTGACCGTGTAGGCGGGTTTGAGGTGCGGGCCGTCCTGGAGCAGCCGGGCGCCGACGAACTCCACCGCCTGGTCGAACAGCTCGGGCGCGCCGACGGCGCCCGCGGCCAGGCCGGCGTATACCTGGTCGCGGATCCAGGCGTAGCGGTAGTCGTAGTTCTGGTTGGTGTGCGCGCGTTCCGGCAGGCTCATGGTGGCGGCCGCGACCATGCCGCCGCCGCTGCTGGTCAGCCCGCGCAGCACCGCGTAGGAATGACGCGCGTCGCGTGGCGCGATGGTGCCGTCCAGCTCGGGCACGCTACGGCCCCAGGCGGCTTCGGTTGCGTCCCAGGCGATGTCGGGGTCGGGTGGACGGTCGGGCAGCGCGCGTTCGGACAGCTCCAGCACCAGGTCGTGATGGGCGCCCTCGTCGATGGTGATCTCACACATCAACGGATCGCCGCGGCCGCGGGCCGATTTGACGGGGTGCGCGTCCGAGCCGCCCGACCACCGCCACCGCAACCGCCCGGACCGGCCGCTCCAAATCCCGTCGTCAAGGCTGGCCTGGCCGGGTCCGTGACGGCCGAACCCGGCGCTCGGCGCCAGCAGCACCCGCACCCGCGACTTCCCGCGGCAGCCCGTCACCCGCCGCAGCAGCACCACCTGCTCAGGATCGCCGGGGAAGGCCAGCGCCTCGCGGCACTCGACGATCCCGTCGCGGGTGGTCCACCGGCTGCGCCAAATCAGGGTGCCCGGCTCGTAATAGCCGCCCCACACGTTCCGCACGTCCGTCGGGGTTACCGCGTAAACCCCGTCGCCGCCAATCAGATTGGAGAACACGGCCTCGGAATCCCACCGCGGCGCACACATCCACGCCACGTCGCCCTGCGGGCCGATCAACGCGCCGCGCTCGCCGTCCGCCAGCAGCGCATACTCGCGCAGCACCCGCGGCGCGTAGGCCGCGTCGACGTCGATCGTCTGCTCAGCCACGCGCCGCCACCTTCGAGCGCCCACCGACGGCGCCGGCCGCGCCGGAGGGAATCTTGCCCCCCGCCATCCGCTCGGCCAGCCGCGAGGCCAACGCCATGATGGTCAGCGCCGGGTTCGCCGAGCCCTGCGTCGGGCAGACCGAACCGTCGGCGAGGAACAGGTTCGGCACGCCCCACACGCGGTGATCGGAGTCGACGACCGAATTCTCCGGGCTGGTCCCCATGCGGGCGCCGCCGATCAGGTGGGCGAACCGTTCGATGGTGAGCTTGTCCTGGGCGTCGGCAGCATCGAGGATGTCACCGATCACCTTGGTGGAGTAGGCCATGTTGGCCTTGTCGTTGTCGCACAGGCTGTAGTCGAACCGGGCCACCGGGATGCCGTACAGGTCCGTCTCGTCCGCGAGGGTGACCCGGTTGTCCGGCCGCGGCAACAGCTCGTTGAGCACCCCGATGGTGGCCCAGTGGTTGTAATCGCGCATGTACTCGCGCAGCGCGCGGCCCCAGTGCCCGCCGGCCATCACGTGCTCGGCCCAGCCGATGGGCATGGGGGACACGGTCTGAATGGAAAAGCCGCGGGCGAATCCGCGCGCGGGGTCCGTCTCGTAGTACTGTTCGGACGACACCTCCGGGGGAGGTGCCTTGTACATCCGGACCTCCTCGGACCACCGGCCCGCCGACTGCGTCGCCCCCTGCACCATGACATAACGCCCGACCTGATCGTCGTTGTTGCCCAAGCCATTCGGGAACCGGGCGCTGACGGAGTTGAGCAGCAGCCGGGGCGTTTCGATGGAATAGCCCGCGACGGCAACGGCTTTCGCGCGTTGCAGGCGTTCGGTCCCGCCGGCCTCGTCGTAGTACACCACCCCGCGCGCGGCGCCGCTCTCGTCGAGTTCGACGCGGGCGGCCATGCAGTTGGCACGGATCTCCACGGCGTGGGCCAGCGCGTCCGGCAGGTGCGTGACGTACGGGCTGGCCTTGGCGTTGACCTTGCAGCCCTGCAGGCAGTAGCCGCGGTAAATGCAGTGCGGGCGATTGCCGAAGGTACCGTTGACGATGCCGACGGGCCCGACGCGCATCTCGATGCCGAGCTTCAGCGCGCCCTCCCACAGTTTGGCGGCCGCGCCCGAAATAGGATGTGGGGCAAAGGAATAGCGATGGGGATAGCCCCAGGGCCAGTTTTGGCCGGCCACCGGCAACTCGAGCTCGACGCGCTCGTAGTGCGGGCGGATGTCCTCGTAGCCGATGGGCCAGTCCGCCCCGACCCCGTCGAGGGTGCGGGTGGCGAAGTCGCTGGGGTGGAAGCGCGGACAGTAGCCGGCATAGTGGACCATCGAGCCGCCCACCCCGCGCCCGGAGTTGTTCTTGCCCAACTCAATCGGGTGGGCGCCGCCGATAATGCGCTTCTGGGTCCAGTACAGGTCGTGCGAGCCGGCCTCGTCGGAGACCCAGTCCTCGTCGGGATGCCAGAATGGTCCGGCTTCGAGGATCACCACCCGCCACCCAGCGCGGGCCAGCCGCTGCGCGAGCACCGAGCCGCCCGCGCCGGCCCCGACCACCACCAGATCGACCTCGTCGTCGTCGCGATAGCGGCACATGGTCTTCTCGCCGGGCAGGTCGCGGGAATGGACGTCGAGCAGGAAGCGGGAGTCGTTGTCCTTCGGCCCCACCGCTCCTTTGAGCACACCGCGCAGCAAGTCGCCCATCACAGCTCACCGCTTCGCACGACCCGCACGGGATCCTCGTCCGTGGCGCCACGGGTCTCGAACGGCTCGCGCGCCGCGGCCGGCCCGGTAGCACCGCCGAGACGCATGAACCCGCGCGGGTACGCCGGGCCGCCGAAGCCGATCTCGTTCCAGGCCCAGGGATGGGAGTAGAAGCCGGACAGCGTCATTCGCATGCACACCGACCAGGCGCGCTTGACGTTCAGCCGGTCCCAGGCCCCGCCCTCCAGCTCGCCCTGCGAGAACTGCTCGACGATCGCTTCGCGGGCGGCGGGCTCGGCTTCGGCGAACGCCTTGCCATAGCGGCGGGCGGCCGTCTCGTCGAGCGCGCGCAGCACCAGTCGCCAGGTGTCGCGGTCGTCGGGCATGTCGGCGTACTGGTAGCCGTCGAGGCGTCCGTCGGCGAGCTTGGAGTCGACCGACTCGGCCACCGGCACTCGCGGCTCACAGTCCTGCGCCAGCACGGTGTCACAAAACGCGCGCAGGCAGGGTTCCTGCTCGGCGGTGAAAAACCGCAGGGGACCGGGCGGTTCCAGCCGTGCCAGCACCACCTTGCGGGTGGCGTCGTCCCACGTGTCGGCGGTCTGAAGAACGTCGAAACCGGGGTAGCGCCCGATCATTTGGGGCGTGATGCCGCGGCGTTGCTTCGGAAGCCACGACGGGTGCGGCGGCTGGCGGTCGGGGCGCAGGTTGGGCAGGTGGTCGGGGAGAGAGGTATCGGCCATTTTGAAAATCTCTCGCAATCCGTCGTTATCGCCGGAAGCGTTCCCGGCGCAGGATCGAGGCCAGCAGGCCCATTCCGCCGACCATGCACATCAACCCGGGCGCAGCGATCGGCGGGCCCATCGGCACGTTGTAGGACGCGTTCTTCCACCCGCCCGGTTTGCGGGCGACGCCGCGGGCGTGCAGGTATTCACCCATCAGCCCGTTGGCCGTGTAGACGCCGGCGGTGATCGGCAGCCAGAGTTTGGCCCAGCGGCGCGAGAACACCCCGCCGATTCCGGCGACGACCACCGGCGGAGTGACGACGATCGGGCTCCACATCCATTTGTTGCCGAAGCTGGCCTTGTAGTGCTCGAAATAGATTTCCGCGGTGGTGACGAGGGCCGCGATCGCCGTCAGCCCCGACAGGGAGCGTTCGAAGCGACCGTGCGCGACGTCGTACAACGCGCGCTCGGCCACCTGTCCGGCGCCGCCGCCGCCTCGGCGCCGTCCGGCGTTGTCCAGCAACATCATTTGAGTTCCTCTTCCTGGGGTCGGCCGGGCCTCAGCGACCCGGGATTGAATGCGTTGTGATGGCGAACGCGGGCGAAACCTGAACCCGTAAATCGTGTCGATGTTCCGCGCCAAGGGGCGCTCGTGGTGGAAGCCCGCCGTCTGCCCATTGGGGCACCTCACTCCTGCAGGAAAACACGCTCGGACGGCCACTCCTACGACACCGCTCGCGGGATCTTGAGGTGGCTGCCCACAGGACCGGTTAAGCGCCCAGCTGCGTGTTTCAACCGAGGTGGTCGTGACGGCATGCAGGCATGCGTCGCAAACCCTTGCGCTCGGGTTAAGTACCCGGATTCGCCGGGGCTAACCATTGAATTCCGCGCCAGGCCACCGGTGGCGCTAAGCCATGGGGGGCAACGCAAGTCATCCTTCGCCGATTCGTCGGCGCGGACCGGTTTCAGCCCCGACAACCGGGCAATCCTGCGCTCGAGAAAGGACCGGATGATGGTCAATGTAGACAACGGACTCCAGGCCCAATCTGGGCCCGAGGCATGGGGCGCCGAGGACGCGTTGCGCGCAGGCCGGCGGGCCGAGCAGGCGCGGCGGCTGGCCAGGGCGGCACAGCGATCTGCGGCGAGCAGCCTGGACATCTCGGCGGACAGTCACGAGCGAACCGCGAACGCGTATGACGAGGCGGCCCGGCGCGATGGTCGCCGCGCCGATGAGTGGCGGGGACGCGCGGTTCGGCACCGCGAGTACGCGGCGGAGGATCGCCGGATGGCGCAGCGGCTGCGGCGCATGGCCGAGAGCGACCCGTGGGGATTCGGCGCCGGTGAAGCTATATGGAGCGGCCGCAGAATTTACGGGATCGACTAATTCGATATCCCAATCGAGCCGCGCTGGGGCCGCCCGCGGGCAAACTGCCTGACCAGAACCGCCGTGGGCGCCGGTGTGCCATGATGGCGGAGCTGTCAAGAGTCAGGGAGCAGCGGTGGATCTCAATTTTTCGATGGTCACGCGTCCGGTCGAACGGCTGGTCGCCACGGCACAGAACGGGTTAGAGGTCTTGCGGTTGGGGGGCTTGGAAACCGGCACGGTGCCGTCGCCATCCCAGATCGTCGAGAGCGTCCCGATGTACAAGCTGCGCCGGTATTTCCCCCCGGACAGCCGGCCCGGGCAGCCGCCGGTGGGCCCGCCCGTCCTGATGGTCCACCCGATGATGATGTCGGCGGACATGTGGGACGTCACGAGGGACGACGGCGCGGTGGGAATCCTGCACGCCGGGGGGCTGGATCCCTGGGTCATCGACTTCGGTTCGCCGGACAAGGTCGAGGGCGGCATGCGCCGCAATCTGGCCGACCACATCGTCGCGCTCAGCCAGGCCGTCGACACCGTCAAGGACGTCACGGGCAGCGATGTGCATCTGGTGGGCTATTCGCAGGGCGGGATGTGGTGCTATCAGGCCGCGGCGTACCGGCGTTCGAAGAACATCGCCAGCATCGTCGCGTTCGGGTCGCCGGTGGACACGCTGGCGGCCCTGCCCATGGGCATCCCGGCAAACTTCGCCGCACCGGCCGCGAACTTCATGGCCGACCACGTCTTCAGCCGGATGGCCATCCCAAGTTGGATGGCGCGGGCCGGTTTTCAGATGATGGACCCGCTCAAGACGGCCAAGGCGCGGGTGGACTTCGTGCGCCAGCTGCACGACCGCGAGGCGCTGCTGCCGCGTGAACAACAGCGCCGGTTCCTCGAGCGCGAAGGCTGGATCGCGTGGTCGGGCCCGGCGATCTCCGAGCTGCTCAAGCAGTTCATCGCGCACAACCGCATGATGACCGGTGGCTTCGCGATCAACGGCCAGATGGTCACGCTCACCGACATCACCTGTCCGGTGCTGGCCTTCGTCGGCGAGGTGGACGACATCGGGCAGCCGGCCTCGGTGCGCGGCATCCGGCGGGCGGCGCCCAACGCCGAGGTCTACGAACGCCTAATCCGCACAGGGCATTTCGGTCTTGTGGTCGGCTCCCGGGCGGCGCGCGAGAGCTGGCCCACCGTCGCCGAGTGGGTGCGTTGGCTGTCGACGGGCGGGGACAAGCCGAGCGGCATCGACCTGATGGCCGATCAACCGATCGAGCACACCGACAGCGGCGTCGCGATGAGTTCGAGGATCACGCACGGCATCGGTGAGGTGTCCGAGGCGGCGATCGGGGCGGTGCGCGGAGCGGCCAGCACAGTCGTCGCGGCCAACAAGTCGATGCGCACGCTGGCCGTCGAGACCATCCGCACGCTGCCCCGGCTGGTCCGGCTCGGGCAGATCAACGACCACACCCGGATTTCGCTGGGCCGCATCATCGAGGAGCAGGCGCGCGACGCCCCGCAGGGTGAGTTCCTGTTGTTCGACGGGCGCGTGCACACCTACGAGGCGGTCAACCGGCGCATCAACAACGTCGTCCGCGGCCTGATCGAGGTGGGCGTGCGCCAGGGCGACCGGGTCGGCGTGCTGATGGAGACCCGCCCCAGCGCCCTCGTTGCCATCGCCGCGCTGTCGCGGCTGGGCGCCGTCGCCGTGGTGATGCGGCCCGACGCCGACCTGGCCGCGTCGGTGCGGCTCGGGGGAGTCAGCGAGATCCTCACCGACCCGACCAACCTCGACGCCGCGCGCGACCTGCCGGGTCAGATCCTGGTGCTCGGTGGCGGCGAATCGCGCGATCTGCACCTGCCCCACGACAGCGACGTCATCGACATGGAACAGATCGACCCGGACGCGGTCACGCTGCCGGCGTGGTACCGGCCCAACCCGGGATTGGCCCGCGACCTGGCGTTCATCGCGTTCACCGCCGCCGGCGGCGAGCTGGTGGCCAAGCAGATCACCAACTACCGGTGGGCGCTGTCGGCGTTCGGGACCGCGTCGACGGCCGCCCTGGACCGCCGCGACACCGTGTACTGCCTCACGCCGCTGCACCACGAGTCGGCTCTGTTGGTCAGCCTGGGCGGCGCGGTCGTCGGCGGCACCCGCATCGCGCTGTCACGCGGTCTGGACCCCAAGCGCTTCGTCCAGGAGATCCGCCAGTACGGCGTGACGGTGGTGTCCTACACCTGGGCGATGCTGCGCGACGTCGTCGACGATCCCGCGTTCGTGCTGCACGGTAACCATCCGGTGCGGCTGTTCATCGGCTCGGGCATGCCGACCGGTTTGTGGCAGCGGGTGCTCGACGCGTTCACCCCCGCCAACGTCGTGGAATTCTTCGCCACCACCGACGGACAGGCGGTGCTGGCCAACGTGTCCGGCGCCAAGATCGGCAGCAAGGGCCGCCCGCTGCCGGGCGTGGGGCGCGTCGAGCTCGCGGCCTACGACGCGGAGCACGACCTGATCCTGGAGGACGACCGCGGCTTCGTGCAGCGCGCCGAGCCCCTGCAGGTGGGGGTGCTGCTCGCCCAGTCCCGCGGGCCGATCGATCCCAGCGCTTCGGTCAAGCGGGGGGTGTTCGCCCCCGCCGATACGTGGATCTCCACCGAGTACCTGTTCTACCGCGACGGCGACGGCGACTACTGGCTGGCGGGCCGGCGCGGCTCGGTCGTGCACACCGCGCGCGGGCTGGTGTTCGCCGAGCCGGTCACCGACGCGCTGAGCTGCATCAACGGCGTCGACCTCGCGGTGACCTACAACGTCCCGGTGGGCGACCGCCAGTTGGCGGTCGCGGCCGTGGCCCTGTTGCCCGGGGCCGGCATCACCGCGGCGGACCTGACCGAGGCCGTCGGCGACCTGCCCATCGGGGTGGGGCCGGACATCGTGCAGGTGTGTCCCGAGCTGACGCTCAGCGCCACCTACCGTCCGACCGTCAGCGCGCTGCGCGCGGCCGGGATCCCCAAGGCGGGGCGCCAGGCGTGGTACTTCGACGCGACCAGCGAGCAGTTCCGCAAGCTGACGCCGGCCGCGCGGTCCGAACTGAGCGGTGGGCAGTGATGCTCGACGATGCCCTGCTCGCCATCCTGGTGTGTCCGGCCGACCGGGGCCCATTGGTGCTCGTCGGGGAGGAGCTGCTCTACAACCCCCGGCTGCGCCGCGCCTACCGCATCGAGGACGGCATTCCGGTGCTGCTGATCGACGAGGCGCGCGACGTCGACGACGACGAGCACGAACGGCTCATGGCACAAGCCCGTCCGGCAGATCCCCGGTGAGGTAGCGCTGCAGGTTCGGCGCCACGGTCCGCGCGATCACATCGGCGGGCAGCGACTTAAACGGCTCCAATTCCAGGATGTAGCGCGCCATCACCACCCCCACCAACTGCGACGCGACGAACTGGACGCGGACGACGCCGCTGCCCGGCGGATCGTCGACGCGCGGACCCACCTCGACCGCGATCACGTCCTGGATGAAGGACCGAAACAGGTTGACCTCAGAACCGGCCAGGATCGAGCGCAGCGCGGCGACGAACGCGACACCGATCTCGGAGTCCCACAGCGGCAACAACATTGACGGCAAGGTGTGGCCGAGCTCCTCGACGGGCACCTCGCGCAATGCGCCGATGACCTCCATCGGGTCGATCGGGATGTGCACAGCGGCGGCGAAAAGCTTTTCCTTGGTGCCGAAGTAATGATGCACCAGCGCCGAATCGACGCCGGCCGCGGCGGCCACCGCGCGAATCGACGTGTTACGGATGCCGTTGCGGGCAAACAGCTCTCGGGCACTGGTCAGGATTCGCTCTCGGGTATCCGAGCTGCCCGCCGGTCGCCCGGGCCGCCTCCGGCCCGTGTTGATAGCCGTCATGCTAGGGCCCTCCGTGGCGACCCGCTGCGCCCGGCTCCGCCGCGCTTGCGATCGCCACTAGGGCGTCCGCCGGCGCAGCGTCGCCGCGGCCAGGCACAGCGCCGCGAGGGCGAACCCCATCACGACGACGATGTCGCGCACCGCGATGTATGTGAGTTCGCTGTGCGTGCCCACTTGCTGCAGGGCCTCCAGCGCGTAGCTCGCGGGCAGCACGTTGCTGATCCACTGCAGCCAGTGCGCCATCAGCGCGCGGGGCACGATGATGCCGGCCAGCAGGAGCTGGGGGACCATCACCAGCGGGATGAACTGCACGGCCTGAAACTCGGTGCGCGCGAACGCGCTACACAGCAGGCCCAGCCCGACGCCCAGCACGGCGTTGGCGATGGCGATCACAAACACCCATACCGGACTGCCCGCGGTGTCGAAGCCCAGCAGCCAGAACGACACGATGCAGGCCAGGATCGCTTGCGCCGCAGCGGCTATGGAGAACGCGGTGCCGTAGGCGATGAGCAGGTCCAGACGGCGCAGCGGCGTGGTCAGGATGCGCTCCAGCGTCCCGGAGGCCCGTTCGCGCTGCATGGTGATCGACGTGATGATGAACATCACGAAGAGCGGGAACAGTCCCAGCAGGATCAGGCAGGCGTTGTTGAACGGGGTTGGCGTGCCGGGGCGATGCGGGGCGTTCTCGAACATGAAGTACATCAGCGTGATCACCAGGATCGGCACGAGCAGGATCAGCGCGACGCTGCGGTGGTCGGCGGCCAGCTGACGCAGGATGCGCGTCGTGGTGGCCGCGTAGGCCTTCAGTCCTAACCGGCCTGGAGCCTCGTGCTGCGCTTGATGATGGACAGAAATGCGTCCTCCAGTGACGGACATCCGGTGTCCTCTCGTAGTCGGGTCGGGGTGGTGTGGGCGACGAGGTGGCCCTCGCGCATCAGCAACAGGTCGCCGCAGTGGTCGGCCTCGTCCATCACGTGGCTGGAGACCAGCAGGGTGGTGCCGCCGCGGGCGAGCTCGGTGAACTGCTCCCACAGGTCGACCCGCAGCACGGGGTCCAGGCCCACGGTCGGCTCGTCGAGCACGAGCAGCTCGGGCCGGCAGACCAGCGCGCACGCCAATGACGCACGGGTGCGCTGACCGCCAGACAGGTTGCCGCAGAAGGCGGTTCGATGGTCGGTCAACCCGACCCGCTCGATGGCCTCGTCGGCGGCGCGGTTGTCGAAGCCGTACAGCGAGGCGAAGTAGCGGACGTTGTCCACGATCCGCAGGTCGTTGTAGATCGTCGGGTCCTGCGGCATGTAGCCGACGCGGCGGCGCAGCGCCGGGCTTCCGGCCGGCCGGCCCAGCACCGTGACGGTGCCCGACTTCACGATTTGAGTCCCGACGATGCAGCGCATCAGGGTGGTCTTGCCGCAGCCGGAGGGGCCGAGCAGTCCGGTGATCGTGCCCTTGGCGATGGTTACCGAAAAGTCGTGCAGCGCAGGGCGTTTACCGCGGAGGACGCGCAGATGCTCGATGTTGATCGCCGGGGCGTGTCCCCTCGCCAATAATTCATCACTCGATGAACTCATCATATGATGAATACTCCGCTGGTGACCGGGCCATGTCAAGACCCCTTCCCGCGAGCGTCAAATCCACGACGCGACACGCCGCCGCGGCGTCGTGGATTTCACGCTGGGCGGAGCCCGTCCCCACTTCGGGCGGCGGCCTTCCCTGGGAGCACGATGACGCTCAGGGCTTCGTGCTCAAGCTGCCCGCGGGCTAGCCGGGTGCCGGCCTTCGCTGGCGGTGAACACGCTTATCTCGCAACGCACTTCGTGATACACAGTCGACCATGACGAGCGCGACTGACATCGAGTACCAGGCCGACGGCAGGACCATGATCGGCCGACTTGCCGTGCCAGACGGCGACGGCCCGTGTCCAGCGGTCCTTATCGCGCACGAGGGCCCGGGACTTGATGACCACCAACGCCGCCGCGCGGATCGACTCGCCGAGCTGGGCTACGTGGCGTTCGCCCTGGACTATCAGGGCGGTGGCGTGTCGATGACCGACCGAACAGCCATGATGGCCCGGCTCGACGATCTCTGGCACGACCCGGAGCGCACCAGGGCGCTGGCCCGCGAGGGCCTGACCGTGCTACTCGACCAGCCCCGCACCGACCCCAAGAAGGTCGCCGCAATCGGCTATTGCTTCGGCGGACACCTCGTCCTGGAACTTGCGCGCGCCGGCACCGACCTCGCTGTCGTGGTCGGCTTCCACCCCCGGCTGGCCACTCCGCGCCCGTCGGACGCCGCCAACATCACCGCCAAGGTGCTCGTGTGCATCGGCACCGAGGACCCATTGATCCCCGTCGGCGAGCGGCTCGTGTTCGAAGAGCAGATGCGCGCGGCCGGGGTCGACTGGCGCATGAACCTCTACGGCGGCGCGCAGCACAGTTTCACCCACCCGGAGGTCGACCGCATCGAGGTCCCCGGTCTGCGGTTCGACGAACTCTCAGCGGAGCGATCGTGGCGCGCCATGCTCGACCTGTTCGACGAGGCGTTCCACACCGGGCGCAGCCCGCAGGTCGGCCGCAGCCGATAAACTCACCACGCCGAGCCGCACATCGACTGGACCGCCCGACGGTTCCAAGGAAAGGCAACACGTCATGGCCGAGGAGCTGACACCGCATTTCGAGGATGTGCAGGCGCACTACGACCTATCGGACGACTTCTTCCGCCTGTTTCTGGACCGCACCCAGATGTATACGTGCGCCTACTGGCTCGGCGGCGATGACATGACTCTGGAACAGGCGCAGATCGCCAAGATCGACCTGTCGCTGAGCAAGCTGGGCTTGCAGCCGGGCATGACAATGCTGGACCTGGGCTGCGGCTGGGGCGCCGCCATGATGCGCGCCATCGACAAATACGACGTCAACGTCGTCGGCATCACGCTGTCCAAGAATCAGGTCGCCCACGTCGAGCAACTGTTCGCCGAGTCGGACAGCCCGCGCTCCAAGCGGGTGCTGCTCGAGGGCTGGGAGCGGTTTCACGATCCGGTGGACCGGATCTTGGCGATCGGACCGTTCGAACACGTCGGCTACGACCGCTACGACGCTTTCTTCAAGAGAACTTATGAGTTGTTGCCGAGCGGCGGCACGATGCTGTTGCACACGATCACCGTCCTCTCGGAGAAGGAGATCATCGAGTCCGGCTTGCCGCTCACCCCGGCGATCGTCGAATTCAGCGACTTCATGAAGACCGAGATCTTCCCGGGCGGCTTCCTGCCGACCATCGACATGGTCAAGGAGTTCTCGGCGAAGGCCGGCTTCAAGCTGAAGCGCCGGCAATCGTTGCAGCGTCATTACGCAAAGACCCTGGACGTCTGGGCCGCGGGCCTGGAGGCGCACAAAGAAGAGGCCATCGCGATCCAGTCCGAAGAGGTCTACGAGATGTACATGAAGTACCTCACCGGCTGCGCGAACCTCTTCCGCAAGGGCTACACCGACCTCAACCAATTCACGCTACGCAAGTAGCGATCGGCTCATCTTTCGCCGGGGCGGCGAAGCGGCTGATGTCCGTGCACGCCTTCGGCGTAAGCGGTTTCGGCGTGCTGGGTGAGGTCGACACCGGTGGTCTCGTCGTCCGCGCTGAGCCGGAAGCCCATCACCCGATCGATCACCTTGGCGAGGACGAACGACGCCGTGAACGCATAGAGCGCGACGACGGCGATCGCCAGTACCTGCTTGCCCAGCTGGGCGAAGCCGCCCCCGTAGAGGAGGCCCCGCGGGCCCGCCGTCATGACCGCCGTCGCGAGCAGCCCAATCAACGACACGCCGACGACGCCGCCGACGAAGTGAACGCCGACCACGTCGAGCGAATCGTCATAGTTGAAGCGGAATTTCGCCGCCACCGCGAACGAGCAGACGACGCCGGCCGCCAGGCCGACGACCGCCGCGCCGAGCGTGTTGACGGTTCCGCACGACGGGGTGATGGCGACCAGCCCGGCCACCACACCGGATGCCGCCCCGAACGTGGTCGGCCTGCCGTCCCGGATGCGTTCGACCGTCAGCCACCCGAGCATGCCGAGGCACCCCGCGACGAGCGTGTTGAGGAAGATCGCCGCGGCAGTTCCGTTGGCGGCCAACGCGGATCCGGCGTTGAACCCGAACCAACCGAACCACAGCAGCCCGACACCGAGCAGGACGAACGGCAGGTTGTGCGGCCGCATGGCGTCCTTCTTGAAGCCGATGCGGGGCCCCAGCACCAGCGCCAGGGCCAGGGCCGAGGATCCGGACACGATCTCGACGACCAGGCCGCCCGCGTAGTCGAGCACCCCCAGCTTCGCCAGCCAGCCGCCGGGTCCCCACACCCAATGCGCGACAACCGAATACACGACGATCGTCCACACGGTGGCGAACGCCATCCAGGCCGAGAACCTCGCGCGGTCCGCGATCGCGCCGCTGACCAGGGCGGCCGTGATGATCGCGAACGCCAACTGGAACGTGGCATACAACAGTTCTGGCACCGCCCCGTGGACGGTCTCGGGGCCGATGCCGAGCATCCCGAGGTGTCCGAGGTTTCCGACGAGGCCGTACCCACCGTCTTGGGAGAACGCGATGGTGTAGCCGATCAACAGCCACGCCACCGTGACCAGCGGGATGGCGATAAAGCTCATCATGATCATGTTGAGCACCCCGGTGGTGCGGACCATGCCGCCGTAGAAGATCGCCAGGCCGGGGGTCATCAGCAGCACCAAGGCGGTGCTGGCCAGCAGCCACGCCGTGGCGGCGGGGTCGATGTGCATTGTCGGGCTCCTTCGACACAATTTCGGCCGGGATATTGCCATGTCGGCCGTGTCGGTAGGTTCGGTGGGTGGTTGCAGGGGAGCTGGTGGTGGATCCGGTCGCCGCCGCGCACCGGCTGCTCGGCGCCACCCTCAACGGGAGGGGCGTGCGGGCCGTCGTCGTCGAAGTCGAGGCCTACGGCGGGGTTCCCGACGGTCCCTGGCCCGACGCCGCGGCCCACTCGTACCGCGGCCGGTCCGGCCGCAACGCCGTGATGTTCGGCCCGCCCGGGCGGCTCTACACCTACCGCAGCCACGGGATCCACGTCTGCGCCAACGTCTCGTGCGGGCCCGATGGGACCGCGGCGGCCGTCCTGCTGCGCGCCGCCGCCGTCGAGGAGGGCACCGACTTCGCGCGCGCCCGCCGCGGCGAGCTGGTCCGCACCGCCGCGCTGGCGCGTGGCCCGGGCAACCTGTGCTCGGCGTTGGGAATCACCATGGACGACAACGGGATTGACCTGTTCGATCCCGACGGCCCGGTGACCCTGGAACTGAACGCCCCGCTGACCGCCACCTCGGGACCCCGCGTCGGCGTCAGCCAGGCGGCCGACCGGCCGTGGCGACTGTGGCTCGCCGGCCGCCCGGAGGTGTCGGCCTATCGGCGCAGCCCGCGGGCACCCGCCCCCGGGACGAGCGACTAAGTGCGGGCCGGTGTATCGCCTGGGGAGACCACGCGAAACGCCGGGTCCACGCGGCGCGCGATCAAGACGAACGTCACGGCCAGCAGCGGCGCGATGGCGCTGTAGACCGCGGCGGGCGTGGCCATCACGGCGCTGTTCAGCAGCTGCGGGCTCAGCGCGATGCCCATCGCCACGACTGCATTGTGCATTCCGACCTCCAGGCTGACGGCGACGGCCTGCCGCGGGGCCAGGCGCATCAGGCGTGGCGCCAGGTAGCCGACCATCAGGCTCACGGCGCAGAAAACCACGACGGCCCCGGTCAGCAGGCCGATGTTGTGCCAGAGCGTCGTTCGTCCGCCGGCGATGGCCGCAACGATCGCCAGCACCAGCAGCGTGAGCGCCGCGATCCGGACCGGCTTCTGCATTCGCCGGGCCAGCTCGGGGAAGCGGTGACGGATGGCAACGCCGATCGCGATGGGAACCAGCACCAGGCCGATCACCGCAAGGAACTTGTCCAGCTGCAGCGGCAGAAACCGCCCTTCACCGAGAAACCACGTCATCGCCACTGCCAGAATCGTGGGCAGGGCAACGATCGACAGCACCGCGTTGATTGCGGTCAGGGTAAGGTTCAGTGCCAGATCGCCGTTGAACAAATGGCTCAGGATGTTCGACATCGTCCCGCCGGGGGTCGCCGACATCAGCATGAGCCCGACCGCCAGGTGCGGTTCGAGATGGAAGACCTCGGCGATCACCAGGCACAGGGTCGGCAGCAGCAGCGCCTGGCAGATGAGCGCCACCGCGAGCGGTTTGCGCAGGCCCGCGGCCCGCTTGAAGTCGTCGACGGTGAGGGTCAGCCCGAGCGCGAGCATGATGATCGCGACGACCAACGGCCAGTATCGGTTGTCCATGACGCTCCGCGTTGTTGGTGCGCGTACGGGGAAAAGCGACGGCGCCACGATGCGCCACGTAGTTAGCTTGCCTTATATCACGGCGCGTGGGCGAATCGACCGCGTCACAGCGACTAAAGTCGTGCGCGATGAATTCCGGGATCCTTGACGAGCTGGGTTGGCGCGGGCTGATCGCGCAGTCCACCGACCTCGACGCGCTGGCCGCCGAAGCGGAGCGCGGGCCGATGACCGTCTACGCCGGATTCGACCCGACCGCGCCGAGCCTGCACGCCGGGCACCTGGTTCCGCTGCTGGCGCTGCGCCGCTTCCAACGCGCCGGCCACCGGCCGATCGTGCTCGCCGGCGGCGCCACCGGCATGATCGGCGACCCGCGCGACGTCGGCGAGCGCAGCCTCAACGAGGCGGACACCGTCGCCGCGTGGACCGAGCGCATCCGCGGCCAGCTGGAGCGCTTCGTCGACTTCGACAACTCGCCCACGGGAGCTGTCGTCGTCAACAACCTGGACTGGACGGGCCCCCTGTCGGCCATCGAGTTCCTGCGCGACATCGGCAAGCACTTCTCGGTCAACGTGATGCTGGACCGCGACACCATCCGGCGGCGCCTTGACGGCGAGGGCATCTCCTACACGGAGTTCAGCTACATGCTGTTGCAGGCCAACGACTACGTCGAGCTGCACCAGCGCCTCGGCTGCACGCTGCAGATCGGCGGCTCGGATCAGTGGGGCAACATCATCGCCGGGGTGCGCCTGGTCCGCCAGAAGCTCGGCGCGGCGGTGCACGCGTTGACGGTCCCGCTGGTGACCGCGGCCGACGGCACCAAGTTCGGCAAGTCCACCGGCGGCGGCAGCCTTTGGCTGGACCCCGAGATGACCAGCCCGTACGCCTGGTACCAGTACTTCATCAACACCGCCGACGCCGACGTGATCCGATACCTGCGCTGGTTCACCTTCCTGTCCGCCGACGAGCTGGCCGAGCTGGAGCGGGCCACCGCCGAGCGCCCGCAGCAGCGCGCCGCGCAGCGGCGGCTGGCCCGCGAACTGACCGTGCTGGTGCACGGCGAGGCGGCCACCGAGGCCGTCGAGCACGCCAGCCGCGCGCTGTTTGGGCAGGGCGAACTGGACCAGCTGGACGAGGCGACGTTGGCGGCGGCGCTGCGCGAGACGTCGGTCGCCGAGCTCAAGCCCGGCAGCCCCGACGGGATCGTCGACCTGCTGGTGGCCAGCGGCCTGTCGGCCAGCAAGGGCGCGGCGCGGCGCACGATCGGCGAGGGCGGCGTCTCGGTCAACAACGTGCGCGTCGACAGCGAGGAATGGGCGCCCCAGCCCTCGGACTTCCTCCATGGCCGTTGGCTGGTGCTGCGGCGCGGCAAGCGCAACGTCGCCGGCATCGAACGCGTCGCCTAGTCGTTACCGTGTCGTATCGCCGACGTGACCTCGGCTGACCAGGGTGGTCACGGTGACTAGCGCGACTCGGATGCTGCGGGTGATGGTGCTGAGCGCGGGCCTGGCCGGCCTGACCGCCGTACTGGCCGCACCCGTGCACGCCGACTGGATGGGCAACGCGTTCCTGCGGGCCCTTACCAACGCCGGCGTCCCGGTGTCGCAGCCCGACAGCGCGACGGCGCTCGGGAGGTCGGTGTGCCCGATGCTCGTGGAACCCGGCGGGTCGTTCGACTCGGTGATCAGCACCGTCGCCGACGGCCACGGAATGTCGCACGACGCGGCGGGCGTGTTCACCATCGTCGCGATCGCGACCTACTGCCCAGCGGTGCTGGCTCCGCTGCTGACCGACCGCCCGCCCGCGTAGGCGGCCCCGCGCCGCCGCCGTGCGCACTCACGGCTTTCGGTGTGCGCTGACGGCGGGGTTTCGGCGTTTTTACCACCTTGGACTCACACTCGAAGCCGTGACTGCACACTCAACGGCCGGTCCGCGCCCGGCCAAAGCGGCCTCGCACCGCCCGTCGTGTGCACTGACGGCTTTCGGTGTGTACACCGGGCGGGATCTGGGCAGTTTTCCCGCCCTGGCCTCACAATCAAAGCCGTCGCCGCACACTCAACAAAGGCCCCGCCGCGGCGCCCGTATCCTTTGCAGAGTGGTCGACGACAGGCAGGGGCACAGCGGTGGGCGGGGACCGCGCAAGGCATCCGGCTCCTGGTCGGGTCCCGGCCGCGCCCGGCCGGCGCAGCCGGGCACCGCTGACAAGGACCATCGCGCGCCGAACGACGGGCCCCCGATACCGCCCGGCGTGGAAGCCAAACAACTGGCGCCCGAAATCCGCCGCGAGCTGAGCACGCTGGACCGTGCCACGGCCGACGCGGTGGCGCGCCACCTGGTCGCCGCCGGCGAGCTGATCGACGAGGATCCCGAGGCCGCGCTGAAACACGCCCGCGCGGCGCGGGCCCGGTCCAGCCGGATCGCCGCGGTCCGCGAGGCCGTCGGAATCGCCGCCTACCACTGCGGCGACTGGGCCCAGGCGCTTGCCGAACTCCGGGCCGCCCGCAGAATGGGCAGCAAGTCGGCGCTGCTCGCGCTGATCGCCGATTGCGAACGCGGCCTTGGCCGTCCGGAGCGGGCGATCGAATTGGCGCGCGGCGAGGAGGCGGCCCAGCTGTCCGGCGACGACGCCGACGAGTTGCGCATCGTCGCCGCCGGCGCCCGCGCGGATCTAGGGCAGCTCGAGCAGGCGCTGACCGTCCTGTCCACCCCGCAGCTCGACACGAGCCGCAGCGGCTCGACGGCGGCCCGGCTGTTCTACGCCTACGCCGACACGCTGCTGGCGCTCGGCCGCAATGACGAGGCGCTGGAATGGTTCCTGCGCTCGGCGGCCGCCGATATCGACGGCGTCACCGACGCCGAAGAGCGCGTCGGCGAGCTCGCCTGAGATGAAAACCATTGCGCAGCAATACGATTGCCTGCTCGTCGACCTGGACGGCACCGTCTTCCGCGGCGCCCAGCCCACCGAGGGCGCCGTGCAGTCGCTCGACGAGGTCGAAAGCCGCAAGCTCTTTGTGACCAACAACGCCTCCCGCAGCGCCGACGAGGTGGCGCTGCACCTGCGCGAGCTCGGCTTCACCGCGACCGCGACCGACGTCGTCACCAGCGCCCAGAGCGCGGCCCGGCTGCTCGCCGATGAGCTACCGCCGGAATCGCGCGTGCTGATCGTCGGCACCGACGCGCTGGCCAACGAGATCGCCGCCGTCGGGCTGCGCCCGGTGCGCCGCTACGACGACGACCCCGTCGCCGTCGTGCAGGGCCTGTCCACCACCATCGGCTGGCCCGACCTCGCCGAGGCCGCGCTGGCCATCCGGGCGGGCGCGCTGTGGGTGGCCGCCAACGTCGACCCGACCCTGCCCACCGAGCGCGGCCTGCTGCCCGGAAACGGATCGTTCGTGGCCGCGCTGCGGGCCGCCACCGGCGCCGACCCGCGGGTCGCGGGCAAGCCGGCGCCGCGGCTGCTGCAGGACGCGGTGGCCCGCGGCGACTTCCGCGCGCCCCTGGTGGTCGGCGACCGGCTGGACACCGACATCGAGGGCGCCAACGCCGCCGACCTGCCCAGCCTGATGGTGCTCACCGGGGTCAGCACCGCCCGCGACGCCGTGTTCGCAGCGCCGGAGCTCCGGCCCACCTACATCGCCCCCGACCTGCGTTCGCTGCACTCCGAGGGCGAGCGGCTCGCGGTGAAGCCGCAGCCCGGCTGGCACGTCGACGTCGGGGATCAGGTGGTGACGGTCAGCGCCAACGGCGCCGACGAGGGCGACGGGCTCTCGGTCGTCCGGGCCGTCGCGCACGCGGTCTGGGGCGCCGCGGCGACCGGGCCGATGCGCATCGAGGCGGCCGACGCGCGCGCTCGGGACGCGCTGCAGCGCTGGTCTCTGGACTAGCGTAGGGACGCGATGAATATCGATCCCGATCAGCTTCGCGCTGAAATAGATGCCCTGGTCGCCCAGCTATCGGATATCGGGGATCCGGAAAACTCCGAACACGAGCCGTCCCTCGCCGAACTCGAAGAGATAGCGCGCCGCCTCTCCGAGGCGCACGACGTGTTGCTGGCCGCGCTGGAGTCGGCGGAGAAGGGCTGAGTACCGCCGTGGCACGACGTGCCCGCGTCGACGCCGAGCTCGTCCGCCGCGGGCTCGCCCGATCCCGCCAGCAGGCCGCGGAGTTGATCGGCGCCGGCAAGGTGAGCATCGACGGCATGCCGGCCCGCAAGCCCGGCACCGCCGTCGACGTCACCGCCGCCCTGACCGTCACCGACGAGGACGAGCGCGGCTGGGTGTCGCGCGGGGCGCACAAGCTCATCGGCGCGCTGGACGCGTTCGGCATTGCGGTCGCGGGCCGCCGTTGCCTGGACGCGGGCGCGTCGACGGGCGGGTTCACCGAGGTGCTGCTGGATCGCGGGGCGAGCGAGGTGGTGGCCGCCGACGTCGGCTACGGACAGCTGGCCTGGTCACTGCGGTCCGATCCCCGGGTGGTCGTCGTCGAGCGCACCAACGCCCGCGCACTAACGCCGGAGGCCATCGGCGGCCGGGTCGGCCTGGTGGTGGCCGACCTGTCATTCATCTCGCTGGCCACCGTGTTGCCCGCGCTGATTGGATGCGCTTGGCCCAGCGCGGATATCGTTCCCATGGTGAAGCCGCAGTTTGAGGTGGGCAAGGGCCAGGTCGGCGCCGGCGGGGTCGTCCAGGATCCCGGCCTGCGCGCCGACGCGGTACTGCGGGTCGCGCGGCGCGCGGGGGAGCTGGGCTGGCAGGCCGTCGACGTCACCGCCAGCCCGCTGCCGGGCCCGTCGGGCAATGTCGAATACTTCTTGTGGCTGCGCGCCGAGACCGATCGGGGGCTATCTGCTGATGGGCTGGTGGACGCGGTGCGGCGCGCGGTGGAAGAGGGCCCGCAATGACTTTTGAGCGCACCGTGCTGCTGGTGGTGCACACCGGCCGTGAGGAAGCGACCGAGACCGCGCGCCGGGTTCAGAAAGTGTTGGGCGACAACGGGATTGGGCTGCGCGTGCTGTCCGCCGAGGCGGTCGACCGCGGACCGCTGAACCTGGCCCCCGACGACATGCGGGCCATGGGCGTCGAAATCGAGGTGGTCGACGCCGAGCCGTCGGCGGCCGAGGGCTGCGAACTGGTGCTGGTGCTCGGCGGCGACGGCACCTTCCTGCGCGCGGCCGAATTGGCCCGCAACGCCGGGATTCCGGTGCTTGGCGTCAACCTGGGCCGGATCGGCTTCCTCGCCGAGGCCGAAGCCGAGGCGATCGACCGGGTGCTCGATCACGTGGTGGCCCGCGACTACCGGGTGGAGAACCGCCTGACGCTGGACGTCGCGGTGCTGCACAAGGGCCACGTCGAACACGGCTGGGCGCTCAACGAGGTCAGCCTGGAAAAGGGCCCCCGGCTGGGCGTGCTCGGCGTGGTCGTCGAGGTCGACGGCCGCCCGGTGTCCGCGTTCGGCTGCGACGGGGTGCTGGTGTCGACGCCGACCGGCTCCACCGCTTACGCGTTCTCGGCCGGCGGCCCGGTGCTGTGGCCCGACCTGGAGGCAATCCTGGTGGTGCCCAACAACGCTCACGCGCTGTTCGGCCGGCCCATGGTCACCAGCCCCGAGGCCACCATCGCGATCGAGACCGAGGCGGACGGGCACGACGCGCTGGTGTTCTGCGACGGCCGCCGCGAAATGAGGATCCCGGCCGGCAGCCGGATCGAGGTGACCCGCTGCGATACCCCGGTCAAGTGGGCGCGGCTGGACAGCGCGCCGTTCACCGACCGCTTGGTGCGCAAATTCCGGTTGCCGGTGACCGGTTGGCGCGGAAAGTAATGGCCGGGTGCTTACCGAGATACGCATCGAGTCGCTGGGTGCCATCAGCGCCGCGGTCGGGGAGTTCGGCCGCGGCCTGACGGTGCTGACCGGCGAGACCGGCACCGGCAAGACGATGGTGGTGACCGGGCTGCACCTGCTCGGCGGGGGCCGCGCCGACCCGAACCGGGTCCGCTCGGGGGCCGACCGTGCCGTCGTCGAAGGCCGTTTCACCACAACCGATCTCGATGACGAGACGGCGGCGCAGCTGGACGCGATTCTGGAAGACCTCGGTGCCGAGCGCGACGAGGACGGCAGCGTGATCGCGCTGCGCTCGGTCAGCCGCGACGGGCCGTCGCGTGCCTCCCTGGGCGGGCGCAGCGTGCCCGCGAAGTCGCTGGGCGACTTCACCACAGAACTGCTCACCCTGCATGGGCAGAACGACCAGCTGCGCCTGATGCGACCCGAGGAGCAACGCGGCGCGCTGGACCGCTTCGCCGAGGCCGGTCCGGCCCTGGAGCGCTACCGCAAGCTGCGTGACGCCTGGCTGACCGCGCGCCGCGACCTGATCGACCGCCGTGAGCGGGCCCGCGAGCTCGCGCAGGAGGCCGACCGGTTGCAGTTCGCGCTGAACGAGATCGACACCGTCGACCCGCAACCCGGCGAGGACGACGCGCTCGTCGCCGACATCGTGCGCCTGTCCGAACTGGACACGCTGCGCGAGGCCGCCGCCACCGCGCGGGCCGCGTTGTCGGCCGACGACGGGGACGGCCTTGGCCACGGTGCGATCGACAGCCTCGGAAAGGCAAGGGCCGCACTCGAATCGACCGACGACGCGACCCTTCGGGCGTTGGCCGGCCAGATCGCCGAGGCGCTGACGGTGGTCGACGACGCGGCCCACGAACTCGGCGGCTTCCTCGACGAGCTCCCCGTCGATGCCAGCGCGCTGGAATCCAAGCTGGCCCGCCAGGCCCAGCTGCGCACGCTGACCCGCAAGTACGCCGCCGACATCGGCGGGGTGCTGCGGTGGGCGGCCGAATCGCGGGAGCGGCTGGCGCAACTCGACGTCTCCGAAGAGGCGATCACCGCGCTGGAACGCCGCGTCGCCGAGCTGGCGCGCGAATTGGGCGACGCCGCAGTCGAACTCGGCAAGGTTCGGCGCAAGGCCGCCAAGCGGCTGGCCAAGGCGGTGACCGCGGAGCTGTCCGGGCTGGCGATGGCCGACGCCGAGTTCACCATCGACGTGGCCACCGATGTGGCGACCGACCCGGACGATCCCGCCACCCTGACGCTGCCCTCGGGCGAGCCGGTTCGCGCCGGCGGCGACGGCATCGATCAGGTCGAGTTCGGCTTTGCGGCGCATCGCGGCATGACCGTGCTGCCGCTGGCCAAGAGCGCCTCCGGCGGCGAGCTGTCCCGGGTAATGCTGGCCCTCGAGGTCGTCCTTGCCGCCTCGGCCGCCGGCACCACGATGGTGTTCGACGAGGTGGACGCCGGCGTCGGCGGCCGGGCCGCGGTGCAGATCGGGCGGCGGCTGGCGCGGCTGGCCCGCACGCACCAGGTCATCGTGGTCACCCACCTGCCGCAGGTCGCCGCGTACGCCGACGTGCACCTGGTGGTGCACAGCGCCGGACCCAAGGGCACCAGCGTGGTCCGCCGGGCGAGGGGCGACGACCGGGTCGCCGAGCTGGCGCGGATGCTCGCGGGCCTGGGCGATTCCGACAGCGCCCGCGCGCACGCCCGCGAACTGCTCGAGACCGCCCAGGCCGAGCAGGCCTGACCCCCCTCCCCGCGAGTGTCCGCGTTTGTACGCCGACACGCCGCAAATTCCGTACATCTGCGGACCCTCGCCGCGACGGCGGGACGAAGCGGCGCAGCCTACCGCTGCCGCGCCGGCGCTCGAGCTGGTCGACGCGTCTGACGGCGCCGTCCGCATTGCCCAGGAATGATGTAGCCCTTCGTGATCGGCTTCGTCTAGGGTGCGGCGATGCAGCGAATTGACGTGGCACTGAGCACAGCCACGGCCTGGACATCGTATGCGGAGAACGCAGTCGGAGTGGTGCTACTAATCGTTTTGCCACTTGGTGCGGTGATTTATGGCGTGGTGACCGCCCGCGGCCGGCAGCGCAAAAGGCTCGTCGTCATCGTGTTGACCACATTCCTCGTTTACGTCGGCGTCGTTCTTGCTGCGAATCTTTGGGCAAACGTGCACAAACATCACAAAACCCACCATCCCACCGGCGTGCCCGCCAGCCACTCTTCGTGACTGTCGACGCCTCGGGCGACGACAGGCCGCCGTCTGCGCACCCTCACCGCGACCGAACCGGGATCAGCCTGTTACTAATGTGACTCTAGATAACTTATGAGGCAGATGTTACGGCGCGCCTACTCGCCTCGCCCTGGCTTCGCGGACAGAATCGCCCCCATGAAGATGTCAGGTCTGCTTTCGCGTAACACGACACGGCCGGGCCTCACCGGCACCGCCCGGGTCGACCGGAATATCGATCGCCTGCTGCGCAGGGTGTGCCCCGGCGACATCGTGGTGCTCGACATCCTGGATCTGGACCGCATCACCGCGGACGCGTTGGTTGAGGCCGACATCGCCGCCGTCGTCAATGCGTCACCGTCGGTGTCGGGGCGCTACCCCAACCTTGGCCCCGAGGTTCTGGTCAACAACGGGGTGACCCTGATCGACGAGACCGGGCCCGAGGTCTTCAAGAAGGTCAAGGACGGCGCCAAGATTCGCCTCTACGAGGGCGGCGTGTATTCCGGTGACCGGCGGCTGGTCCGCGGCACCGAGCGCACCGACCACGACATCGCCGACCTGATGCGGGAGGCCAAGAGCGGCCTGGCCGCCCACCTGGAGGCGTTCGCCGGCAACACGATCGAGTTCATCAAGAGCGAGAGCCCGCTGTTGATCGACGGCATCGGCATCCCCGACATCGACGTCGACCTGCGTCGGCGGCACGTGGTGATCGTGGCCGACGAGCCCAGCGCCGAGGACGAGCTGCGCTCCCTCAAACCATTCATCAAGGAGTACCAGCCGGTGCTCATCGGTGTCGGCACCGGTGCGGATGTGTTGCGCAAGAACGGTTATCGCCCACAGATCATCGTCGGCGACCCGGACCAGATCAGCACCGACACCCTCAAGTGCGGCGCCCAGGTCGTGCTGCCCGCCGACGCCGACGGCCACGCGCCCGGCCTGGAACGGATCCAGGACCTCGGCGTCGGGGCGATGACCTTCCCGGCCGCCGGTTCGGCGGTCGACCTGGCCTTGCTGCTGGCCGATCACCACGGTGCCGCGTTGCTCGTGACGGCCGGCCACACCGCCAACATCGAGACGTTCTTCGACCGCAACCGCACCCAGAGCAACCCTTCGACGTTCTTGACGCGGCTGCGGGTGGGGGAGAAGGTGGTCGACGCCAAGGCCGTTGCGACCTTGTACCGCAACCACATTTCGGCGGGCGCCATCGCGCTGCTGGCGCTGACGATGCTGATCGCCGTCATCGTCGCGCTGTGGGTCTCGCGCACCGACGGCGTGGTGATGCACTGGATCACCCACTACTGGAACCACTTCACCCTGTGGATACAGCACTTGCTCACATAGCTTTTCGACGAACGGTGCGTTAAATGATCTCGTTACGCCAACACGCCCTATCCCTGGCCGCGGTCTTCCTGGCGCTGGCCGTGGGCGTCGTGCTGGGGTCCGGATTCCTCTCGGACACCCTGCTGTCCAGCCTGCGTGACGAGAAGCGCGACCTGTACACCCAGATCAACGGGCTGAACGACCAGAAGAACGCGATGAACGAAAAGCTCGCCGCTGCAAACAATTTCGATAACCAGCTGGCCGGCCGGATCGTGCACGACGCGCTGGGCGGGAAGTCGGTGGTGATGTTCCGCACCCCGGACGCCCGGGACGACGACGTCGCCGCGATCGCGAAATTCATCGGCCAGGCCGGCGGAACCGTCGCCGGAACGGTCTCGCTCACCCAGGAGTTCGTCGACGCCAACTCCGCGGAGAAGCTGCGGACGGTGGTGAACTCCTCGATCCTGCCCGCCGGTCAGCAGTTGAGCACCAAGCTCGTCGACCAGGGCTCGCAGGCCGGCGACCTGCTCGGCATCGCCATGCTGATCAACGCCAACCCGGCCACCCCGCCGATTGACGACGCGCAGCGCGACACCGTGCTGGCGTCGCTGCGCGACACCGGCTTCATCACCTATCAGCCCGCCGACCACCTGGGGGCGGCCAACGCCGCGCTGGTCGTCACCGGCGGCGCGTTGCCCCAGGACGCCGGCAATCAGGGCGTGAGCGTGGCCCGGTTCTCCGCCGCACTTGCACCCCACGGCTCGGGCACCCTGCTGGCGGGCCGCGACGGTTCGGCGACGGGGGGCTCAGCGGTCGCCGTCGCCCGCGCCGACGCCGGCATGAACTCTGCGATCAGCACCGTCGACGACATCGAGGCCGCGCCGGGACGGATCACGACGGTCCTGGGCCTGCACGATCTGATCAACGGCGGCCACATCGGGCAGTACGGCACCGGGCACGGCGCCACCTCGATCACCGTGCCCCAGTAAATCGTCGGTGGGCCCTCGCTAGGGCGTGTTCGCGGCGCGTCGGCGTGCCGGATGTTAGGGTGGATTTCCGTGGGTCGGCAGGCCCAGCTAGTTAAATGCTAGACAAATCCAAGCCCTGCCCGTCTTCACGGAGGTCGCCAGTGCGCAAGCACCCGCAAACCGCCACCAAGCACCTCTTCGTCAGCGGTGGGGTTGCTTCCTCGCTCGGCAAGGGGCTCACCGCCAGCAGCCTGGGGCAGCTACTGACGGCCCGCGGGTTACACGTCACGATGCAGAAGCTCGACCCCTACCTCAACGTCGACCCGGGCACCATGAACCCGTTCCAGCACGGCGAGGTGTTCGTCACCGAGGACGGCGCCGAGACTGACCTCGACGTCGGCCACTACGAGCGGTTCCTGGACCGCGACCTGTCCGGGTCGGCGAATGTGACGACCGGGCAAGTGTATTCGACCGTCATCGCCAAGGAGCGGCGCGGCGAGTACCTCGGCGACACCGTCCAGGTCATCCCGCACATCACCGACGAGATCAAGCGGCGCATCCTGGCCATGGCCCAGCCGGACGCCGACGGGAATCGCCCGGACGTCGTCATCACCGAAATCGGCGGCACCGTAGGCGATATCGAGTCGCAGCCCTTTCTGGAGGCGGCGCGCCAGGTGCGCCATGACCTCGGTCGGGAAAACGTGTTCTTCCTGCACGTGTCGCTGGTGCCGTACCTGGCGCCCTCGGGTGAGCTCAAGACCAAGCCCACGCAGCACTCGGTGGCCGCGCTGCGCAGCATCGGTATCACCCCGGACGCGCTGATCCTGCGCTGCGATCGCGACGTCCCCGAGCCGCTGAAGAACAAGATCGCCCTGATGTGTGACGTCGACATCGACGGCGTCATCTCCACCCCGGATGCGAAGTCGATCTACGACATCCCGAAGGTGTTACACCGCGAGGAGCTCGACGCGTTCGTGGTGCGCCGGCTCAACCTGCCGTTCCGCGACGTCGACTGGACCGAATGGGACGACCTGCTGCGCCGGGTGCACGAGCCGCACGAGACCGTCCGAATCGCGTTGGTGGGCAAGTACGTCGAGCTGTCCGACGCCTACCTGTCGGTCACCGAGGCGCTGCGCGCGGGCGGGTTCAAGCACCAGGCCAAGGTCGAGATGGTGTGGATACCGTCCGACGACTGCGCGAGTCCTCATGACGCCGCCGCCGCGCTGAGCGACGTGCACGGGGTCCTGGTCCCCGGCGGTTTCGGCATCCGCGGCATCGAGGGCAAGATCGGCGCCATCCGGCACGCCCGCGGCCGCGGCCTGCCGGTGCTGGGGCTGTGCCTCGGGCTGCAGTGCATCGTGATCGAGGCCGCCCGCTCGGCCGGCCTCACGGAGGCCAACTCGGCCGAATTCGAGCCGGGCACACCGGATCCCGTCATTTCCACGATGGCCGACCAGGAGCACATCGTCGCCGGCAACGCCGACCTCGGCGGCACCATGCGACTCGGCGCCTATCCCGCGGTGCTGGAGCCGGATTCGATTGTGGCCCAGGCGTACGGCGCGACGGAGGTGTCCGAGCGGCACCGGCACCGCTACGAGGTCAACAACGCCTACCGCGACAAGATCGCCGAGAGCGGGCTGCGCTTCTCGGGCACCTCGCCCGACGGCCACCTCGTCGAGTTCGTCGAGTACCCGCCCGAGATGCATCCGTTCATCGTCGGCACCCAGGCCCACCCGGAGCTCAAGAGCCGGCCCACCCGGCCACACCCGCTGTTCGTCGCGTTCGTCAAGGCCTCCCTGGACTACAAGGCGGGCGAGCAGCTTCCGGTGGAGATCCCGGAGCAGTCGTCCAACGGCAACCAGCATCGTGACAGCGTTCAGCGGCCGCTACCCGAGCCCGCGACCCGTGGCTGAGCACGTCTTCGAGACGGCGTCATCCGAAACGCTGCACACCGGAAAGATTTTCGCGCTGCGCCGCGATCAGGTCCGGATGCCCGGCGGCAAGCTCGTCACCCGTGAAGTCGTCGAGCATTTCGGCGCGGTGGCCGTGGTGGCGATGGACGACGACGGCAACATCCCGTTGGTCTATCAGTACCGGCACGCGTTCGGCCGGCGGCTGTGGGAGCTGCCCGCCGGGCTGCTCGACGTCGGCGGCGAGCCCGCGGAGCTGACCGCCGCCCGCGAACTGCACGAGGAGGCCGGCCTGAAGGCCGACACCTGGCGGGTGCTCGTCGACCTCGACTCCACGCCCGGCTTCAGCGACGAATCGGTGCGCGTCTACCTGGCCACCGGCCTCACCCAGGTGGACCGGCCCGAAGCGCACGACGAAGAGGCCGACATGACGCTGCAGTGGTATCCGCTGGAAGATGCCGTCGACAAGGTGTTCAGGGGAGAGATCGTGAATGCCATTGCGGTGGCGGGGATTTTGGCCGCACACGTCGCCACCACCGAGTTCATGATGACGCGCCCGCCCGGCAGCCCGTGGACCGACAAGCCGACTGCGTTCGCCGCGCGAAAGGCCGCGCAATGACGGCGGCGGTTCTGGACACGCAGCTGCAGGGCTACCTCGACCACCTGACCATCGAGCGCGGCGTGGCGAAGAACACGCTGACCTCCTATCGCCGCGACCTGCGCCGCTATTCGAAGCACCTGTCCGACCGCGGAATTTACGACCTCGCGAAGGTCGGCGAGGACGACGTCAGCGAGTTCCTCGTCTCGCTGCGCCGCGGCGACCCAGAGGCCGGGACGGCGGCGCTGTCGGCGGTGTCGGCGGCGCGGGCGCTGATCGCGGTGCGCGGTCTGCACCGGTTCGCCGCCGCCGAAGGCCTCGCCGAGCTGGACGTGGCTCGGGCCGTGCGCCCACCGACCCCCGGCCGTCGGCTCCCCAAGAGCCTCACGATCGACCAGGTGCTGGCGCTACTCGAAGGCGCCGGCGGAGACGGCCCGAGCGATGGCCCGCTGACGCTGCGCAACCGCGCCCTGCTGGAGTTGTTGTATTCCACCGGATCTCGGATCTCCGAGGCCGTCGGCCTCGACGTCGACGACATCGACACCGAGGCACGGTCCGTGCTGCTGCGCGGGAAGGGCGGCAAGCAGCGGTTGGTGCCCATCGGGCGCCCCGCCGTGCAGGCGCTGGACGCGTACCTGGTGCGCGGCCGCCCCGACCTGGCGCGCCGCGGCCGCGGGACGCCCGCCATCTTCCTCAACGCCCGCGGCGGCCGGCTGTCGCGGCAGAGTGCGTGGCAGGTGCTGCAGGACGCCGCCGAGCGCGCCGGGATCACCTCGGGGGTGTCGCCGCACATGCTGCGGCATAGCTTCGCGACCCATTTGCTGGAGGGCGGCGCGGACGTCCGCGTCGTGCAGGAGCTATTGGGGCACGCCTCGGTGACGACGACGCAGATCTACACGCTGGTCACCGTGCATGCGCTGCGCGAGGTGTGGGCCGGGGCGCACCCGCGGGCTACCTAATTTCCGCCGAACGTCGACTCGTTGCGCTAATCGGCCGAAATCGCGACATCAAGTCGACGCTGGGCCCAGGTATTCGGACTCCAGCACCAGGTCGGACACCATCGACTGGTACTCGACGTGCGTCTTGTGCTCGACGGTGTTCCACCCCTTGCCCTGCTGCTGGCGCATGTATTCGCGGTACTTCGGCGCGCCGGGGATTCGCACGTTGTCGGCGACGACGATCGTGCCGGGATGCAGCCAGCCCCGCTCGACGATGCTCATCAGGTCGCCCAGGTAGGCGTCCTTGTCGTGATCGAGGAACACGAAATCGAGTGCGCCCGAAGTGAATCCGTGCTCACCCGCTAGCGCGTCCAGCGTGCGCCCGCCATCGCCGATGGTGCCGACGACACACGTCACCCGGTCCGCCACGCCGGCGTGCTCCCAGATCCGCCGGGCGTTGGCGGCGTTGGCCTCGGCGAGTTCGACGGAATACACCTTGGCCTCAGGCGCGGCGCGGGCGATCCGCAGCGCGCCGTAGCCGCAGTAGGTGCCCAGCTCGAGCGCCAGCGTGGGATCGGCACGGCGCGCGGCCGCGTCGAGCAGGAGCCCCTTCTCGTCGCCGATGCTCATCAGCATCGACTTCTCGTAGGCGAACTTGTCCAGGGCGGCCAGCGCGTCGTCGATGTCGCCGGCGCGGGCGTTCCGCAGCACGTATTCGGCGGCGGCGGCCTCGCGACCGTCACCGATCTGGCCCGTCGTGGTGATGTTGCGCACGCCTGCGGCCATCCGCAACACCGACCAGCGCAGGATGGGCAGCCGTCGCTTGAGGTCCATAGGTATCCACGATAGTGATCTCCCGAATGTTGCTGGTGTGGCTGAAGTTAACTCCCCTTACGGATGAGCGCTCGACCAGCGATTTTCGCCCATATTGGCTGGTGACTCGCCAGCGCGGCGCCCGGGTTAAATGCGCGAAGCCGTTAGACTTTCGAGCGATGTTCACCTCCCGAACACGCCGGGCGTGATGACCGAGCACCCGGAAAACGGCGTCGAGATCGGCTTGACGGGACGCCCGCCGCGGGCGATCCCCGAGCCCGCGCCGCGCACCTCGCACGGCCCCGCCAAGGTCGTCGCGATGTGCAACCAGAAGGGCGGCGTCGGGAAGACCACGTCGACCATCAACCTGGGCGCCGCGCTCGCCGAGTATGGCCGCCGGGTGCTGCTGGTGGACATGGACCCGCAGGGCGCGCTGTCGGCCGGGCTGGGCGTCCCGCACTACGAGCTTGACAAGACCATCCACAACGTGCTCGTGGAGCCGCGGGTGTCGATCGACGACGTGCTGCTCAAGACCCGGGTCAACCACATGGACCTGGTGCCCAGCAACATCGACCTGTCGGCCGCCGAGATCCAGCTGGTCAACGAGGTGGGCCGCGAGCAGACTCTGGGCCGCGCGCTGTATCCGGTACTGGACCGCTACGACTATGTGCTGATCGACTGCCAGCCGTCGCTGGGCCTGCTGACCGTCAACGGGCTGGCCTGCGCCGACGGCGTGGTGATCCCGACCGAGTGCGAGTACTTCTCGCTGCGCGGCCTGGCGCTGCTGACCGATACCGTCGACAAGGTGCGCGACCGGCTCAACCCGAAGCTGGAGATCAGCGGCATCCTGCTCACCCGTTACGACCCGCGCACCGTCAACGCGCGCGAGGTGATGGCCCGCGTCGTGGAGCGGTTCGGGGACCTGGTGTTCGACACCGTGATCACCCGGACCGTCCGGTTCCCGGAAACGAGCGTGGCGGGCGAACCGATCACCACCTGGGCGCCCCGATCGACCGGCGCGATCGCCTATCGCGCGCTGGCCCGCGAGTTCATCCACCGATTCGGCGCGTGAACTCAACCGCCAACGGTGAGGCGCCACCCCAGACCGGCTTCCAGGTCCGCCTCACGAACTTCGAGGGGCCGTTCGATCTGCTGCTGCAGCTGATCTTCGCCCATCGCCTCGACGTCACCGAGGTGGCGCTGCACCAGGTCACCGACGACTTCATCGCCTACACCAAAGAGATCGGCTCCCAGCTTGGGCTGGAGGAGACCACTGCGTTCCTGGTGATCGCCGCGACGCTGCTTGACCTCAAGGCCGCGCGCCTGCTGCCGGCCGGGCAGATCGACGACGAAGAGGACCTGGCGCTGCTGGAGGTGCGCGACCTGCTGTTCGCCCGGCTGCTGCAGTACCGGGCGTTCAAGCACGTCGCTGAGATGTTCGCCGAGCTGGAGGCCGCCGCGCTGCGCAGCTACCCGCGCGCGGTGTCGCTGGAGGACCGGTTCACCGAGCTGCTCCCGGAGGTGATGCTCGGTGTCGACGCCGAGCGGTTCGCCCAGATCGCCGCCGTCGCCTTCACCCCGCGGCCCGTGCCGACGGTGTCCCTCGGACACCTGCACGAGCTGCAGGTGTCGGTTCCCGAGCAGGCCAAGAGGTTGCTGGAGATCCTCGAGGCGCGGGGCAGCGGCCATTGGGCGACGTTTTCCGAGCTGGTCGCGGATTGCGAGGCGCCGCTGGAGGTCGTCGGCCGCTTCCTGGCGCTGCTCGAGCTGTATCGGACCCGGACGGTAGCATTCGACCAGTCAGAGCCGCTTGGCGTGCTCCAAATTTCGTGGACCGGGGAACGGCCGGCCACCGAGGCCCTGTTAGAAGTGCGGGACGAATGACCGACGAGTTGCCCGAAGAGCTGCCCGAAATCGATCTGGGGATCGAGATCGCCGAGGCGGCGCCGATGGACGCCGACGAACTCGGCTCGGTGCTGGAGGCGCTGTTGCTGGTGGTGGACACCCCCGTCACCGTCGAGGCGCTGGGCGCGGCTACCGGCCAGCCCGTCTACCGAATCGCGGCCAAGCTGCAGCAGATGTCCGAGGAACTCGCCGAGCGCGACAGCGGCATCGACCTGCGCCAGAACGGTGAGGGCTGGCGGATGTACACCCGCGCCCGCTTCGCCCCGTATGTCGAGAAGCTGCTGTTGGACGGCGCGCGATCCAAGCTCACCCGGGCCGCGCTGGAGACGCTGGCGGTGGTCGCCTACCGCCAGCCCGTGACCCGCGCGCGGGTCAGTGCGGTGCGCGGGGTCAACGTCGACGCCGTCATGCGCACCCTGCTGGCCCGCGGCCTGATCACCGAGGCCGGCGTCGACGACGACACCGGCGCGACGACGTTCGCCACCACCGAACTGTTCCTGGAGCGTCTGGGGTTGGAGTCGCTGGGCGACCTTCCCGACATCGCGCCGCTGCTTCCCGACGTCGACACGATCGAGGACCTCAGCGAATCACTGGACAGCGAGCCACGTTTCATCAAACTTGCGGGCGGTTCGGCGTCCGAGCAGTCGCTGTCCTTCGATGTGGACAAGGATTGATGGCCGATACTGAAGGGGTCCGGCTGCAAAAAGTCTTGTCCCAGGCCGGAATTGCCTCGCGGCGGGCGGCCGAGAAGCTGATCATCGACGGCCGCGTCGAGGTGGACGGCCAGGTGGTGACCGAGCTCGGGACGCGCGTCGACCCCGACGCCTCGGTGATCCGCGTCGACGGGGCCCGGGTGGTCGTCGACGACTCGCTGGTGTACCTGGCACTGAACAAGCCGCGCGGCATGCACTCGACCATGTCGGACGAACGCGGCCGGCCGTGCATCGGTGACCTGATCGAGCGCCGGGTCCGCGGGAACAAGAACCTCTTTCACGTCGGTCGGTTGGACGCCGACAGCGAGGGGCTGATCCTGCTGACCAACGACGGCGAGCTGGCGCACCGGTTGATGCATCCCTCCCACGAGGTGCCCAAGACCTACCTGGCGACCGTGGCGGGGACGGTGCCGCGCGGACTGGGTAAGCGGCTGCGCACCGGCATCGAGCTGGACGACGGGGTGGCGCGCGTCGACGACTTCGCCGTGGTGGACGCCATCCCCGGGAAGACGTTGGTGCGCTTGACATTGCACGAAGGACGCAACCGCATCGTGCGACGGCTGCTGGGTGCCGCCGGCTTTCCGGTGGAGGCGCTGGTGCGCACCGACATCGGCGCGGTGTCGTTGGGCGAGCAGCGCCCGGGAAGCATCCGGGCATTGCGGCGCGACGAGATCGGCGCGCTGTACAAGGCGGTCGGGCTGTGAACTCCGACGTTGTTGTCGCCATCGACGGACCGGCCGGAACCGGAAAGTCCTCCGTTTCAAAGGGTTTGGCGCGGGTGCTAGGTGCCCGCTACCTGGACACCGGGGCGATGTACCGGATCGTGACGCTGGCGGTGCTGCGCGCCGGGGTCGACCCGGCCGATGCCGAGGCGGTCGGGACGGTCGCGTCGGGTGTGCCGTTGTCGGTGGACGATGAGCACTACTTCCTCGCGGGAGAGGATGTTTCGGTCGAGATCCGCGGCGACGAGGTCACCCGGGCAGTGTCGGCGGTGTCGGCGGTGCCGGCCGTTCGCGCCCGGCTGGTGGGCTTGCAGCGGGCCTTGGCGGACGGGACCGGCAGCGTCGTTGTCGAGGGCCGCGACATCGGAACCGTTGTACTGCCCGACGCTCCAGTGAAGATCTTTTTGACCGCGTCGGCCGAGACGCGTGCGCGACGCCGCAACGACCAGAACGTCGCGTCGGGGCTGGCCGACGACTACGAGAGTGTGCTGGCCGACGTGCGCCGCCGCGACCATCTCGACTCCACCCGGGCGGTGTCGCCGCTGCGCGCGGCCGACGACGCGGTAGTCGTCGACACCAGCGACATGAGCGAGGCCCAGGTGATCGACCACCTGCTCGAGCTGGTCCGGCAGAAGAGCGGGGCGGTGCGATGACGTCCGACGGCACCTGGGCCGACGAAAGCGATTGGGAGCTCACCGATTCCGAGCTCGCGGACGTCGACGAACCCGGCCCCGCTCCCGTCGTCGCGGTGGTAGGCCGGCCTAACGTCGGCAAGTCAACCCTGGTCAACCGGATCCTCGGGCGGCGCGAGGCGGTGGTGCAGGACGTCCCCGGCGTGACTCGCGACCGCGTGTCCTACGACGCGCTGTGGACCGGGCGCAGGTTCGTCGTGCAGGACACCGGGGGATGGGAGCCCGACGCCAAAGGCCTGCAGCAGCTGGTGGCCGAGCAGGCGTCGGTCGCCATGCGCACCGCCGACGCGGTGATCCTGGTGGTCGATGCCACCGTCGGCGCCACCGCGGCCGACGAGGACGCGGCGCGCACCCTGCTGCGTTCGGGCAAGCCGGTCTTCTTGGCCGCCAACAAGGTTGACAGCGAGAAGGGCGAGGCCGACGCCGCCGCGTTGTGGTCGCTGGGGCTCGGGGAGCCGCACGCGATCAGCGCGATGCACGGCCGCGGCGTCGCCGATCTGCTCGACGAGGTGCTGGCCGCGCTGCCCGAGGTGTCCGAGGCGGCGCCCAAGGCGGGCGGCCCGCGGCGGGTGGCGCTGGTCGGCAAGCCCAATGTGGGCAAGAGCTCGCTGCTGAACAAGCTTGCGGGAGACCAGCGTTCGGTGGTGCACGACGTCGCCGGCACGACGGTGGACCCTGTGGACTCGCTCATCGAATTGGGCGGCAAGGTGTGGCGGTTCGTCGATACCGCGGGCCTGCGGCGCAAGGTCGGCCAGGCCAGCGGGCACGAGTTCTATGCCTCGGTCCGCACGCACTCGGCCATCGACGCGGCCGAGGTGGTGGTCGTGCTGATCGACGCGTCCGAGACACTCACCGAGCAGGATCAGCGGGTGCTGTCGATGGTAATCGAGGGCGGCCGCGCGTTGGTGCTCGCCTTCAACAAGTGGGACCTGGTCGACGAGGACCGCCGCGATCTGCTGGAGCGCGAGATCGACCGCGAGCTGGCGCAGCTGCGCTGGGCGCAACGGGTCAACATCTCCGCCAAGACGGGCCGCGCGGTGCAGAAGCTGGTGCCGGCCATGGAGACCGCACTGGAATCCTGGGACAAGCGGATCTCCACCGGCCAGCTCAACACCTGGATCAAGGAAGTCGTCGCGGCCACCCCGCCGCCGGTGCGCGGGGGCAAGCAGCCGCGCATCCTGTTCGCCACCCAGGCCACCGCGCGCCCGCCGACGTTCGTGCTGTTCACCAACGGCTTCCTCGAGGCCGGCTACCGGCGCTTCCTCGAGCGGCGGCTGCGGGAGACGTTCGGGTTCGAGGGTTCGCCGATCCGGATCAACGTGCGGGTGCGCGAGAAGCGGGGAGCTAAGCGGCGCTGAGCGTCGTCCCGGCCGGAGGGTGCGGGTCACACCTGTCACATTCGCCCCGGCGCGGAGGGCAATAGGCGATGTGCCCGCCTCGCAGCGACAACTCGGCTCTGCTCCCTCCCTTCTCGGGGTCGTCACTAGGTAGTTGTCGCTGTGAGGCGGGCAAGGAAGTGTGCCCGCGCGCGGTGAGATACCCCGGTTGCTGATCGGTCGTTTGCTGATAAAACTCCTGCAATACGGATAATGACGCCTACATCACAGGAGTAAGTGATTGATTTTCAGCAACTGGGGGCACTAACCTCTCTCGTATATCGGGTTGGAATACCCGCATTGTAGGAATTACGGAGACAGCGATGAAGCTGTTCAGCATTGAAGAGAAGTCGATCCTGATCACCGGCGCGACCGGCGCCCTCGGCAGCGTCGCGGCCCGCGCGCTGTCCGAGGCCGGGGCCCGGCTGACCCTGGCCGGCGGAAATGCCGCGGGACTGGACGAACTCGGCGTCGACGCCGCCGTCGTCACCCGGCGGCCCGAGACTCCTGCCGACGCCCAAGAGATGGTGGAAACGGCCGTCGCCCGGCACGGCCGTCTCGACGGTGTCCTGGTGGCCTCGGGCATGAACCACGTCGCACCCATTACCGACATGGCCGTCGAGGATTACGACAAGGTGATGGGCGCGAATGCCCGCGGCGCCTGGCTGGTCTGTCAGGCGGCCGGGCGCGTGCTGCTGGAGCAGGGCACCGGCGGCAGCGTTGTCCTGGTCTCCTCGGTGCGCGGCTCCCTCGGGCACCCCGCCGGGTACAGCGCCTACTGCCCGTCGAAGGGCGCCACCGACCTGTTGGCCAAGAGCCTTGCCGCCGAATGGGGCCCGAGCGGCATCCGCGTGAACGCGCTTGCCCCAACGGTTTTCCGGTCAGAGGTGACCGAGTGGATGTTTGCCGACGACGAGAAGGGTCGGCAAACGCGCGAGGCGATGTTCGCTCGAATCCCGTTGCGCCGCTTCGCCGAGCCGAACGACTTCGTCGGCGCCCTGATCTATCTACTGAGCGACGCGTCGAGCTTCTTCACCGGCCAGGTGATGTATCTCGACGGCGGCTACACCGCGTGTTGATTGAAAGGAAATCATGAGTATCAGTTGGCCCCTCGGTGAAGCCGAGTCCAAGCTGGAGTTCTACGACCTGTCCCACCCTTGGAGGCACGGCGTGCCGGCGTGGCCGTACTTCGAGGATGTGAAGATCGAGCGCCTGCACAACATGGCGAAAAGCCGCGTGCTGACCCAAAAGGTCACCACCGTAATGCATTCCGGCACCCACATCGACGCGCCTGCGCACGTCATCGAAGGCACCCCGTTTCTGGACGAGATCCCCCTGAGCGCGTTCTTCGGCACCGGCGTCGTCGTCTCGATCCCGAAGAAGAAGTGGGAGGTCGTCACCGCCGAAGACCTCGAGAACGCGATGCCGCAGATCCGGCCCGGCGACATCGTCATCGTCAACACCGGCTGGCACCACACCTACGCCGACAGCGCCGAGTACTACGCCTACTCGCCGGGCTTCTACAAGGAGGCGGGCGAGTGGTTTGCGGCCAAGGGCGTCAAGGCCGTCGGCACCGACACCCAGGCCCTGGATCACCCGATGGCCACCGCGATCGCCCCGCACGGCCCGACCGAACACACCGGCGGCCTATTGCCTTGGGCGGTAAGCGAATACGAACAGGAGACCGGCCGCAAGGTGCTCGATGATTTCCCGGAGTGGGAGCCGTGCCACCGCGCGATCCTGTCCAAGGGCATCTACGGCTTCGAGAACGTCGGGGGAGACCTGGACAAGGTCACCGGCAAGCGCGTCACCTTCGCCGCGTTCCCCTGGCGCTGGGTCGGCGGCGACGGCTGCATCGTGCGGTTGGTCGCGATCGTCGATCCCACCGGAACCTACCGCCTCGAGACGGGACATGCGGCGTGACTGCCGACGGCGGCATCCAGGTCATCTCCCGCGCAGGCGAAATCCTGCGGCTGCTCCAAGCGCATCCCGGTGGGCTCAGTCAGGCCGAGATCGGCGAGCGGCTCGGCATGGCGCGCTCGACCGTCAGCCGGATCCTGGGGGCACTGGACGACGAAGGTCTGGTGGCGTCGCGAGGGGCCCGCGGCCCGTATCGGCTCGGGCCCGAGATCGCGCGCATGGCCGGCACCGTGCGGCTCGGCGTGGTGATGGACGTGCACCCGTTCATGGAGGAGCTGTCGCGGGAGCTGCAGGAGACCGTGGATCTGTCGATCCTGGACGGGGATCGCGCGACGTTCGTCGACCAAGTAGTCTCGCCGCACCGACTGCGGGCGATCAGCGCGGTCGGGGAGTCGTTTCCTCTGCACTGCTGTGCCAATGGCAAAGCACTGCTGGCCAATCTGCCGCCCGAGCAGCAGGCGCAGGCCCTGCCCAGCCGGCTGGCGCGGCTGACGGACAACACCATCACGACGCCGGCGGCCCTGCGCAAGGAGCTCGAGCGCGTTCGCGCCGACGGCGTCGCCTACGACCGCGAGGAGCAGACCGAAGGCGTCTGCGCGGTCGGCGCCGCGCTGCCGGGGGTGGGCGAGCAGCTGGTGGCGGTCAGCGTGCCCGTCCCGGCGCAGCGGTTCTACCGCCGCGAGTCCGAACTTGCCGAGGCGCTACTGGCCTGGGTGGAGCAGACTCGCAGGTCGCTCGGGCATTAGCAAGGTGGCGGGTCGCCTGCGGTAGGCTGTCGCACTGCTGCCGGTGATTCGGCGGCAGGCGGGCTGTGGCGCAGTTTGGTAGCGCACTTGACTGGGGGTCAAGTGGTCGCAGGTTCAAATCCTGTCAGCCCGACCAGTGTCATGTCTCGGGACATCGTTGACAGGTGTCCCGAGACATGGTTTACACCTCTAGCCGGTTTTCGGGGCTGTTTCCGCATTTGACTCCGCGTGGTTGGTAGTCGCGGGTGGGGTCGAGGACGAGTTTGCGGATGAGTGTTCCGGTGTTGCGGTCCAGGACGCGGATGTCGCGGTCGTCGATGTGAACTACCCCAGGTTTAGTTCCTAGTCGGTTGCGAGGGCCGGGGTTGGCTGGCTCGCGTGCTGTGAGGTGCCGGTGATAGCGGCCTCGTACTCGGCTGGGGTTTGGTAGCCGAGGGCTTCGTGCAGGCGTTCCTGGTTGTACCAGGCCACCCATTCGGCGGTCGAGAGTTCGACGTCGTCGATGCAGCGCCACGGTTTACCGCGGTAAATCAGCTCGGTTTTATAGGCGGCGTTGACCGCTTCGGCGAGGGCGTTGTCATAACTATCGCCGCGCGACCCCACCGACGGGGCGATCCCGAGCTCGGCCAGCCGGTCGGTATAGACCAGCGATAGGTACTGCGATCCGCGGTCGGAATGATGAACCAACTCAGAAAGATCCGAATCAGCCTGGAAAACAGCATGATTGAATGCTTGCAGCGGTAAATCCTCGGTGCCCATGCTGGCCGCCACCGCCCAGCCGACGATCTTCTTCGTGGCGGCATCGGTGACGAACGCGGTGTAGCAAAACCCCTGCCAGGTCCGCACGAAGGTGATATCGGCAACCCACAGACGGTTCGGCGCCGAGGCCTTGAACTGCCGAATGACCAGATCAGCCGGCCGTTGGTCGGCCGGGTCGGTGATCGTGGTGAACACCGGCTTGCCCCGCTGCACACCCCGCAGGCCGGCTTTGCGCATCAACCGCCGGATCTGCTCGCGGCCGACCTGCCAGCCGCGCCGGCGCATCGCCGCATGCATCTTCTTGGCCCCGTAGACCGAGTAATTCTGGCGATGCACGGTGGCCAGTTCGGCGATCAGCTGCTCATCGCGGATCTCGCGATCCGACGCCGGTCGGGTTCGCGCCGCCCGATAGCCTCGGGAGGTCAAGAAGCCGGGGATAGCTGCCCGCAGCACGCGGCAGATGAGCTCGACCCCGAACTGATCGCGATAGGTATCGATGAAAGCGATCATTTCGTCGCGGGGCGGTCGAGTTCCGCTGCAAAAAACGCGGACGCAGACTTCAAAATCTCATTGGCCCTACGTAACTCCGCGACCTCACGCTTGAGCCGACGGATCTCGGCATGCTCAGAGCTCGTCGTGCCGGGCCGCTCGCCGGCATCGACCTGGGCTTTACGCCGCCACCGGCGCACCGACTCCTGCGCGACACCGAGTTTGCTAGCCACCGACTTGATGGCTTCGAACTCAGAAATATCCGAGGTCTCCATTGTGGTGTCCACCAACCGCACCGCACGCTGGCGAAACTCCGGCGAATACTGACGGGGCATAGCGTCCAATCCTCCTATAAGGATCGGAACTAAAGCTGGGGTAGTTCAGGTACGGCGCGACACCTGGATCCTGGCGACGCTCTACGTCGCGACCTACGGCTCATTTATCGGATTTTCGTTCGCCTTCGGCGAGGTGCTGGAAATCAACCACATGGCCGCCGGGCAAGGTGCGCTGCAGGCGTCTTTGCACGCCGCTCGGATCGCATTCCTCGGACCGCTGCTCGCGTCGCTGGCCCGGATGTACGGCGGCATGCTCTCGGACCGGCTCGGCGGAGGCACCGTCACCCTGGGAGCTCTATTCGCCATGATCGCTGCCGTCAGCACGCTGATCGTGGTGAGCGCACACGCCGACAATCGCTCCGGTCCCTTGAGCGTCACCACCATGACCGGCTACATCGTCGGTTTTATGGCACTTTTTGTCTTGTGCGGGATCGGCAACGGGGCCGTGTACAAGATGAATCCCGGCGGTTTTCGAATCGCGCAGCCCCTCCATGCAAGCCGCTGAGGCCGAACGCCGCCACTGGGCCCGTGCGATGTCCGGCGCCGTGATCGGAATCGTCGCCGCGGTCGGCACGCTCGGCGGTGTGTTGATTAATCTGGCCCTGAGACAGTCCTATCTGACCACGGGCTCGGAAACGACGGCGTTCTGCTTTTTCTTGCTGTGCTACCTCGTCGGGTCGGGGCTGACGTGGTGGGCCTACGTGCGACGGCCCCTCCGCCGGGGCGAAATCAGAACTGTGCGAATTACCGCTCGCCGAGACCAGTAGTTCATAGCGCCGCATCTTGGTCAGCGGCGGAGGAACTTTTCGCGGTCAACTATTACCCGATCGATTTCGCCGCGAGCAACAAGCTGTCCCGAATCGTCAACCGCCTGCACGTCGAACGTCAGGCGTCGCCCCTCGCCCGGCGATCGCGCTTCGGCGGTGACCTCTACGCTGCCGCCTACATGGGTCGCGCGCCGGTGCTCGATGCGCACCGCGGTGCCAACGGTCGTCTGGCCAGAACCGGTGAAGGGCGCGGCGGCTTGCACCGTGGCCGCTTCCAGCCACGCGATGAGCCGTGGAGTCGCGAGCACCGGCACATCGCCGCTGCCGATCTGTGCGGCGGTGTCGGCGTCGGTCACTTGGTAGTGCATCACTACACGCTAGCTCGCCCGACGAGTATCTCGCTGCAGCAAGGAAGTCTGGCCAATGACGGCTAGCCAATCGGGTCGGCGCATGATGACTGTCATGGACGCTGAACTGACACGCTGGCTGGACTCGGGCAAGCACTTCGACTACCTCGGCTTCGACATCTTCTACCGCGTCGAGGGCAGCGGGCCTCCGCTGCTGCTGATCCACGGTTACCCGTTCAATTCCTTTGACTGGGCGCCGATCTGGCCGACACTGACAAAGCGGTTCACCGTCGTCGCGCCGGACATGATGGGCATGGGATTCTCCGCCAAACCGACAAACTACCAATACTCGGTGCACGACCACGCCGACATGCACGAAGCGCTCCTACAGCACCTGAACGTCGACAACGCCCACATCCTCGCCCACGACATCGGCGACTCGGTCGGCCAGGAACTGTTGGCCCGCCACGAATTCGGCCAACAGACGTACGGCGAATGGCGCATCGACTCCATCACCTGGCTCAACGGCGGCATGTTCATCGAGGCCTACACGCCCAGGGCGGCGCAGAAACTGATGTCGGGCACCCCGCTGGGCGACCTGTTCAGCCCTGTGCAGGGCAGCCCGCTGGCACGACGACTGCTCGAGCCGACAATGCGCGAGATGTTCGGCCCCAACACCAAACCCACCCCGCACATGATGGCCGTGTTCAACCAGATCCTGGACTACAACGACGGACGCCGGGTGCTGCACAAGGTCGGCCGGTTCATCAACGATCGCTACACGCACCGCAACCGGTGGGTGCGCGCCATGCGCCAAACCGCGGTCCCGATGCGGTTGATCGACGGGCCCGTCGACCCCAACTCCGGTGCCCACATGGCGCGCCGCTACGCCGAGGTGATCCCCGACCCCGACGTGGTGATGCTCGCCGACGACATCGGGCACTGGCCGCAACTCGAAGCGCCCGAGGAAGTGCTACGGCACTTCCTCGAACACATCGACCGTGTCAGCGCCGGCTAGCTAGCGGGCAACGTCAACCCTCGCCGGTCCGAGGGTGACGGGCAACTTCTTGATCCCGCGCAGCAGGGTGCTGTCGTTCGGGATCGGCTCGCCGGCCAGAGCCAGCTGGGGGAAGCGTTCGAACAGCGCCCGCAGGCCGATCTGCAGTTCCATGCGCGCGAGCGACGCGCCGAGGCAGCTGTGGATGCCGCTGCCGAAGCTGATGTGATCGCGGGCGTTAACGCGGGCGGTGTCGAATTCGTTGGGACGTTCGAAAACGGCCGGATCGCGGTTGGCCCCGCCGATCAGAAGGAACATCGTCGAGCCTTCCTGCACGGTATGTCCGCCGATCTCAACGGTTTCGGTGGCCACCCGGGCCGCGATATGCGCGACGGAGTCGTAGCGCAGCACCTCCTCGACCGCGTTCGGCCAGCCCTCCGGATGCTCCTGCAGCCGGGCGAGCTGATCGCGATGCCCGACGAGTGCCACCACCGCGTTGCCGAACGCATGGGTGGTGGTGATGAACCCGGCGCCTAGGAGCAGCCCCGCGAACATCCGGACCTCGGTCTCGGTGAGGTCGCCGTCGTGCACGACGGCGGACAGGATGCTGTCCTCGGCGCGGCCCCGACGTAGGCGCTCGATATGCGCGGCGAGGAAGTTTTCGAACTCGCGCAACGCCGCGACGGCGGTCCGGTACTCGCGCCAAGACGGGGACGTGCTGTTAAGGATTTTGGTGCCGGGCTCGGCGAATGTTTGGAGGTAGGGCGCCTCGTCGCGCGAAATGCCCAGCATCTCGACGATGACGGCGATGGGGATTTGAGAAGCGTAGGCGGCGATCAAATCGCATTGGTTGTTGCCTTCGAGATCGTCGAGCAGGGCGTCGGCGATCTCCTGAATGCCCTGACGGAGTCCCTCAATCGCCCTAGGGGTAAATGCACGCGACACCAGGCGACGCAACCGCGCATGCTCGGGCGGATCGGCAACGAGCAAAGACGGCGGTTCCACGCCATTCAGCACTCCAGGGTTGGTTTTCGCGAACATCCGCTGAACCACGGGAAACGGTGACCGGTCCCGTGGTTTCGGGGTCCGAAACCTGTCGTCGCGCAGCACGTCACGAACAATCTGCGCGTCAGGGGTGACCCACCCGCCGACAATCGCGGAGATACGTCCCCGCTCGCGGATCTGCTCGATACGGCGATTCACTTCGTCGGGCTGACCGCTTTGGATTAACAGCTGGGAAAAAGGATCGCCCCGGCGCGCGAGCAATTTCAGCGTCCAACGCGGCAGTCCATATCCCAGCAGCCAATGCGCCCGGGTCTTGATGTCGGCATTCATATTCGCCCCTGCCTCCGGCTACCGATGAGGCTAGCGGTCATCGAGCGGCGATACGCGTCAAAGAAACGCGCAGGAATCTATCGGTTCACACAATTGCGGCGCGCCATTCCGAGGGGGCGCGACCGGTCGAAGCTCGCCCGGATGATCTACCTCCGTCCCCACCGGGTAGCTATACCGGTGTGATGGACAAACAGGAGTTGGCTCGGGAGCTCGGCCACCCCGATGCCCAGAAATTGCTCTCCGGTTCAATGGCCCGGCTCGCCTACAACGGCCACGATGGCTTCCCGCGAGTCATCCCCGTCGGGTTCTACTGGACCGGCGAACGCATCGTTGTCTCGACGGCACCGACCTCCCCGAAAGCCCGCGCGCTAGCCTCCCGCCCGAAAGTTGCGCTGACGATCGACACCGGCTCCACCCCCGAAGAGGCGAAGGCGCTATTGGTCCGTGGCCTCGCCACACTGCAAACCGTCGACGGCGTCACCGACGAGTACCTCGCCGCGGCGAGGAGGTCGATGGAAGAAGCGCAATTTGCCGAGTTCGAACGCAACGTGCGTTCGACGTATCCGGAGATGGTGCGGATCTCGATCGAGCCGCACTGGGCGCGGTTCTATGACTTTGGCGTCGGCCGGTTACCCGCGTTCCTCGCGGAGCTTTCGCGTTGACAACTCGCTAGGCGAGTCACTGGGCGCCGAAGGCAAAGACGGTTGTCGAATCGTAGGTCTGGCCCGGGTTGAGCGTGGTGGTCGGGAAGTTCGGGTGATTCGGAGAATCGGGGTAGTGCTGGGTCTCCATCGTGAATCCGGCGCCCTGCCGGTAGCTGTGCCCGCTGGTGCCCGTGAACGCCCCGTCGAGGAAGTTGGACGTGTAGAACTGCACGCCGGGCTCGGTGGTGGAGACCGTCAGGGTGCGTCCCGACTTCGGGTCTTGGGCCCTGGCCGCCTCCACCAGCCCGGTGTTGTTGCCGCGGTTGATCACCCAGTTGTGGTCGTAGCCCTGGGCGAGCAACAACTGCGGGTCATTGGCGGTGATACGCGCGCCGATCGCGGTCGGTGAGGTGAAGTCGAAGGGTGTGCCCTTCACCGGGGCGATCTGCCCGGTTGGGATCTGCGTCGGGTCGGTCGGAAGGTAGTTGTCGGCATTGATGGTGACCTTCTGGTCGTAGACGTCGAGGGTGTCCTCACCCGCCAGGTTGAAGTAGCTGTGATTGGTCAGGTTGATCACGGTCGGCGCGTCGGTGGTCGCGCGGTAGTCGATGCGCAGTTCGTTGTTCTGGCCCAGCGTGTAGGTCACGGTGGTCGTCAGCGTCCCGGGATAGCCCATTTCGCCTGCGGGGCTGACATATTGGAGCTTGAGGCTTACGCGGTCGCTACCGTTCTGCTGACTTGCCTGCCACACCTTTGTATCGAAGCCGGCGGTGCCGCCGTGCAGGCTGTTGCCGTTGTTGTTGGTCGGCAAGTGATACTCGTTGCCGTTCAACGTGAATGCGCCCTTGGCGATCCGGTTGCCATAGCGGCCGATGATGGCGCCGAAATAGGTCTTGGCGGATCCCGTGTTGTTCACGTAGCCGGCCAGGGTCGGAAAGCCCAGCACCACATTACCGACGTTTCCCGTGCGATCGGGGACCTCGATGGACTGAATGATGCTGCCGTAGTTCAGGATTCGCACACGCATGCCGCGCCCACTGGTGAGCTCGTATCGGGTCACCGGGCTATCATCCACCTGACCGAACGGCTCGCCGGTGATCGACGGCGGTCCGGCGGGGGTCGAGGCATTGCCACCGCCCGTTGTGGAGTTTGTCGTCGGGTGGCTGCACGCCGCCAAGCCCGCTACACCGGCGATGGCGATCGGCCGAAGTAACCGTCTGCCGCGCATCGGCTCTCCTCGCACTCGTCCGACCCCGGACGAGGATAGCGCTAGCAACGCGCGGATCGACTTGATCGGCACACTCGGTCTTGGCGGCGTCGACCTCGTGCGTCCTCGGTTACGCTCACCCTCGTGGCCGCCGGATACATCAGGGCTACCGACAGTGACCGCGACGAGACCGGACGGGTGCTGGACGCGGCTCTGAGCGACGGCCAGCTCTCGATGGAGGAATACCGCCAACGGGTGAGCGCCGCGCGCCGTGCCGCCACTGTCGGCGAGCTTGAGTCGCTCGTGGACGACCTACAGATCCACAGCGGCCCTGCCCAACCCCCGACGCCGGCCAGTCGACGGGGCATCCTGATAGCCGGCGTCGCGGTGTTGGCGCTCGCGGGCCTCGGCATCGGCTGGAAGATGCTCGGCAACAGCCCTTCTCAGCGGCAAACCGCCCCACCTCCGAGCGCCACCAGCACCGTGGCGATCACCCCGACGACGCCGCCGCCACCGCCGCCACTGCAACTGCAGACCGTCGACGGGCTGACGGGGCTATTGGCGCAAATGCGAAAAGAGATCGGTGACACCATGGGCTACCGGCTGGTGGTCTACCCGGATCATGCGGACCTCGACCGTCCCGATCCCCAAGACCCTCGCAACTCGGTGACCTACCACTACGCCGGCCGTGGCTGGTCGCAGTGGGGCGCCAGCGCCATTCCGTCTACCTCGACCGCCGGTGACTTGAGCAAGTTCAACGCGCAGGAGGTCGCCAACGTCTTGCGCGGGGCGCCGCAGACCCTTCAGGTTGCCGGCGCCAACAACACCTACCTGGTGGTCGAATCCGCGCGGGACGGCAGCCTGGCGTTGTCGGTCTATGTATTCAGAGACCGCGACGGCGGGCATATGGACCTGAACGCGGACGGCACTGTCAGGGCAATCGAGCCGGCGCGCCGCTGAGACCTTCTAGGATCTTCCCGTGGCCACCGCAAACACCCGGGCTACCGACAGCAACCGCGTCGACACCTGCCAGCTGTTGGATCTGGCGCTGAGCGACGGCCAGCTATCGATGGAGGAGCACCGCCAGCGGGTGAGCGCCGCGACCAACGCCGCCACCCTTGGCGAGCTGCAGTCGCTGGTGGCGGACCTGCAGATCCGCCGTGCCCCAGCCCAATCCCCGAGCCTGAAATCGCTGGCCGGCCGTCGGGGGATGCGGATCGCCGTGCTCGTGGCGCTGGCCCTGGTGGGAGCCGGCATCGCCTGGGCTTTGTACAGCAACACCGCTTCGTCGCGCGACGCAACGCCCCAGCCGACCGTCGCCAGCCCGGTCGTGGTCGCGCCGCAGCCGCCGCCAACACCGGCACCGACTGTTGAACCGCCGCCAGCCTCGACCCAGCCGCAGCCGCCGGCGCAACTGCTGACCCTGGGCGGGCTGTCGAGCTTGATGGCGCAAGTTCGGACGACGTTCGGGGACACGATGGGCTACGAGCTGGTGGTCTATCCCGATCACGCCAGCATCACTCGCCCCGACACGGTCAACGCACACAAAACCGTGCGCTACACGTACGGGGGTCGCGGTTGGGGCACGGGCAGCAGCACCACCATCCCGATGGACACGGCCATTGGTGACCTCGGCAAATTCGACGTCCAGGCCGTCATTAGCGCCCTTCGTGCGGCGCCCCAGACTCTGCACATTGACGGCGGCAACCCCGAGAACATCATCATTGAAGCGGCCCAAGACGGGACCCTGCGCATCGAGCTTTACGTCTCCGATGGTCACACCGAGCGCTACCTCATGGTCAACGCCGACGGCAGCATTCGGCCGGACTTCTGATCGGGCAGCCTGCACTTATTGCCCAAGGTGTTTCTCGCGCGTGACCTTTCCGCGACAGCGACGAAGGACGCTCATCGTCATGGCGGTATTGGCGCTACTCTGCGCGCTCGCGACAGCGACATGCTTCGGCTATTACCTTGGCCGGCGCGCGGGTTCGTCGCCGCGATCCTGGAAGCAGCGCACGAGTCGGGTCGCGCTCGGCAGGCTTGCGATCAGCCTGCTAGTGGCGATGACCGCGCGCCGCGTCCTGAAGCTGAGAACCGTTGCGGGCGTGGCGCGGATCCTCTCGTATTGAGGGCGCAATGTAGCCTTTGAAGCCCGTCACCGCACCAAGAAGGGCCGAAATGTCAGCACTGCAAGGCAAGGTCGCGTTGGTCACCGGTGCGTCGTCGGGCCTGGGCGCGGAAACCGCCCGGCTGTTTTCCCGGCAGGGCGCAACGGTTTTCGGCATAGGCCGCGACACCGAACGCCTGGCCGCGGTATTCAAAGACGTCGAACGCGGTTCGTACGCCTCGGTGGACGTCGCTTCGGCGCAGGCCTGCACGGACGCGGTCGAGCAGTGCGTCCAAGAGTTCGGCGGACTCGACGTCCTGGTCAACGTTGCCGGCAAGCACCAGATGCGCCGAACCGAGTCGATGACCGACGACGACTGGACACAAGACCTCGCGGTCAACCTGAACGGACCGTTCTACCTGTGCAGGGCCGCGCTGCCGCATCTGCTCGAACGCGGCGGCAACATCGTCAACGTCGGCTCCATCGCGGGCGTCGAGGGCCAGGCGTACTCGGCCGGCTACTGCGCCGCCAAGCACGGCCTGATCGGGCTCACCCGTGCGCTGGCGGTCGAGTACACCGCGGATCGCCTGCGCGTCAACGCGGTATGCCCGGGCGGCATGCTCACACCCCAAATCGAACACTTCAGCGCGCCGGAGAATCCGAACTACGACCTGATCCTGCGCACGGCCTCGCCGCGCGGCATGATGCAGCCCGTCGACGTCGCCAACGTGATCGCGTTCCTCGCCAGCGACGCCGCGGCCGCCGTCCACGGCGCCGTCTATCGGGTCGACAACGGCAAGGGCGCCGGGTAAAGCGCCTACGCTTTGAAGAACACGTCCGAGGAGGCTTATGCGACACGCGAGCTATGTCATCGCCTCCACCCCCCGTTCGGGTAGTTCGTTTTTGGCCGCCGGGCTCGTCGCTACGGGAGTCGCCGGGCGCCCCGAGGAGTATTTCGCGGCAGACCACATCGCGGCCTATAAGGAAGACCTGGGGCTGCCGTTGGACTGCTCGTGGACCGAATACCTGACGAGGGTCAGAGCGTTCGCGGCGACGCAGAACGGCGTGTGGGGCTTCAAGATCCACTGGCGGGACGTCGTCTCGCTGGCGCAGGCCCTAGGGTTTCGTGCAGATCCGGGCGCGGTGCTTGAGACGCTTTTTCCGACAGCGGTTTTCGTCAACATCGTCCGTACCGATCGGCGGGCGCAGGCCATATCGCTGTTTCGCGCCGAGACGACGGGCGAGTGGTTTCGTTCTCCGGGACCGCCGACGACGGAACGTCCCTGGGGGCTATATCTGGGTCGGCCCACGCCGCAGCGGCCCGCGGTCGACCTCGCCGCTGTCGCGCCGACGCGCGAGCAGATCACCGCGATGGAACGCAGCCTCGGCGCCGAACAGGCGGCGTGGACCGACTACTTCACCACCCGACGTCCCGAAGTTCTCACGGTCCGCTACGAAGAGCTCGACGAGAACTATCCCGACGAGATCGCGGGCGTCCTGCAATTCCTCGGCGTCGACCCCACACATGCGACCGGCGTGCCCAAGCCTCCGCTCGAGCGTCAGTCCGACCACATCAACGAACACTGGCGGCGACGAATCGACGACGAGGAACGCCGCTACCCGGTGCAGTGAACCTCGACGACGCTGCCGGACGAGACCTTGGCCAGCGCGCCCCGCTGAGCGGCTACCGGGGTCAACCCCCAGTCGGCGCCCCAACCGCCGGGCCCGAGAGCCAAAGCGGTGCAACCGTTTCGGGCCCATGACGCCACGGTGCAGCCGGCGCCGTGGCGCTGGCAGTTGCCCAGCGCGATGTGGGTGGCCTCCTCCATGGTGCTGGCGTTGTTGGCCCAACCCGCCCAGCCGGTGACGGGGGAGTAGGCGATCACGGCGAAGCGATCGACGGCCGCGGCCTGCGCGGCGGGCGACGCCATGAACGCAGCGCCGAAGAAGGCGAGGGCGGCCAAGATGATCAGGGCGTAGATGCGGTGGCGGGTCATAGCGGAACCTCGTGAGTCGTTTCCAATGGACGAACCCACCATCCGCCGCGCCGCTTGGCGGATCCTCAAGAAATCCTTGGCGCTACCGCGCCTTTCGCAGATCGGCGAGCGAGTTGCGCAACCCACCGTCCAACCGGATCTGCACGGCCGCCACCGCAAGCATCACCGCCGCGGTCACCAGGTGCACCACCGCGTCGGTGGTGTTGTTGGGGAAAGTGAAGACGAACGCAACCTGATGTGAGAAGAACGCCCAAATGCCCGGCAGCGCACCGGCAATCGCCGCAGCGATCAGATACAGCACCGCCCACGACTTGCGCAGCGCGAACACCAGACCCGGGCCGAACAGGGCCAGGCCGGCGACGGCGTGCCAACCGTTGTAGTCCATGCCGAGCAGCTGGACGGTCGGCGCATTGGGGCCCGTCGCGAAGCTGGGCTCCATGATGAACCCGACCACAGCCTGGATGACGTGCAGGACACAGATGATCAGCAGCCCGATTTGGGCGAAACTCCACCTCACGTTGCACCTCCTTGTGCACGGTGGGATGCCCTAGATACTACGCTCGGTAGTAGATGCTGACAATGACGACCTGCGCGTCGCGATGGCCTGTCAGAGCGCGCCGAAGGCCGGACCCGTCACTTCCGCCCGGGAAGCTTCATCATCGTGCGCACGACGGGCACCAGCGACTTCTGCCACAGAGTCGGCGGAATGCCGCGCGGCGGATCGAGATTGAACACCCGCGCCGCCGCGATCGTCTGCGATTCGGTGTACTTCAGCAGGCCCTCGGGGCCGTGGCGGCGGCCGACGCCGGACTGGCCCATCCCGCCCATCGGCGCGCCGAGGCTGCCCCACGCGAACGCATAACCCTCGTCGACGTTGACCGTCCCCGACCGCAACCGGGCGGCGATCTCCTGGCCCTCCGCGGTGGACCCGGCCCACACGCTGGCGTTGAGCCCGTACTCGGTGTCGTTGGCCTTCTCGACGGCCTCGTCCACGTCGGCGACGGGGTAGATCGACACCAACGGCCCGAACGTCTCGTTGGCCGCGCACTCCATCTCCGGCGTGACGTCGGTCAGCACCGTCGGCTCGTAGAACAGCGGCCCGACGTCGGGCCGGGGCTTGCCACCCGCAATCACCTTGGCGCCCTTGGCCTTCGCGTCCTCCACGTGGTCGGTCACGGTATCCAGCTGGCTCGCCGAGATCAGGCTGCCCATGTCGACCGAGAAGTCGTAGGCGCTGCCGAGCTTCATGTTTCGCACCTGTGCGCCGAACTTGCTCGTGAACTCGTCGGCGACGTCCTTTTCGACGTAGATCCGCTCGATCGAGATGCACAGCTGGCCCGCGTTGGAGAAGCACGCGCGGGTGGCCGCCTTGGCGGCCTTGTCGAGGTTGGCGCCGCGCGTGACGATCATCGCGTTCTTGCCACCGAGTTCGGCCGAGAACCCGATGAGCCGACGGCCCGCGTGCTCGGCGAGCTGCCTGCCGGTGGCGGTCGAGCCGGTGAACATCAGGTAGTCGCAGTTCTCGATGATCGCTGTGCCGACCACCGAACCCGGACCGGGCACGATCGCGTACAGCGCCCGCGGCAGCCCGGCCCGGTACAACAGCTCGGCGCACGCCAGCGCGCAGTAAGGCGTCTGGCTGTCGGGCTTGAGCACCACCGCGTTGCCCGCCACCAGCGCGGGCACCGAGTCGGACGCGGTGAGCGTCATGGGGTAGTTCCACGGCGAGATCACCCCCACGACGCCCTTGGGCTGGTAGATGACGGTCGTCTTGCCAACCGCTGGGAGCAGCGCCTGCACCTTGCGCGGCTTCAACAGGTCGGCGGCCACGTTCACGTAGTAGTTGGCGTTGGCCATCAGATCGACGATTTCCTCCTGCGCCGCCCAGCGGGCCTTGCCCGCCTCGGCCTGCAGGAGATCCATCAGGAACTGGCGGTTCTCGATGACGAGGTCGCGATAGCGGCGGATGACGTCCACCCGCTCGGCGACCGGGCGCTTCGCCCAGTCGATCTGCGCCGCGCGGGCCTCGGCGAAAGCGGCCTCGACGTCGGCGGCCGTGCCGATGGGGATCGTGGTCAGCGGTTTACCGGTGAAAACCTCGTCGATCGTCTTGGTCTCGCGTGCGGTGATGTCCTTGATCGCGACCAGTTGACGCAGGCGGTCGAAGACCTCGGCTGACGGTGCGGGCATGGCGTTACCTCTCGAAAAAGCGCAGGCGTGCAAAACACCAGCCTAGGCCCGGCGGACCCGGGCCGGTAACGGTTGGGGCACGGTCCGGTTGCCTCGCGGCACGCCACAGCGCACCGCGGCCCCCGGGAATGACAATGCGGGCATGACGCAATCGCGGGAGCCCTGACGATGGCGCGTGAGATCTCCCGCCAGGCGTTCCTGCGCGGGGCCGCCGGCGCGTTGGCCGCGGGCGCGGTCTTCGGCTCGGCGCGGGCGACCGCGGCCCCGAACCCCTCCGGCTGGGACGGCCTGACCACCGCCATCGGCGGGCGGGTCGTGCTGCCGCAAGATCCTCAATTCGCCAGCGCGAAGCAGGTTTTCAACACCAACTACAACGGGTTTACGCCGGCGGCGATCGTCACCCCGACGTCGGCGGCGGACGTGCAGAAGGCGATGGCCTTCGCCGCCGCCAATAACCTCAAGGTCGCCCCGCGCAGCGGCGGGCACTCCTACATTGGCGCGTCGACCGCGAACGGCGCCGTGGTGTTCGACCTGCGCCAGCTGCCCGGCGGGATCAACTACGACGCGTCCACCGGGCAGGTCACCGTGACGCCCGCGACCAGCCTGTACGCGATCCACGAGGCCCTGGCCGCGGCCGGACGGGGCATCCCGACGGGTACCTGCCCGTCGGTCGGCGCCGCGGGGCACGCGCTGGGCGGGGGACTGGGCGCCCAATCGCGGCACGCGGGCCTGCTCTGCGACCAGCTGACGGCGGCGTCGGTGGTGCTGCCCGGCGGCCAGGCCGTCACCGCGTCCGCCGCCAACAACCCCGACCTGTTCTGGGCGCTGCGCGGCGGCGGTGGCGGCAACTTCGGGGTGACGACCTCGCTGACCTTCGCCACGTTCCCCACCCGCGACGTCGACGTCGTCAACCTCAATTTCCCGCCCCAGGCGTTCGCGCAGGTTCTGCTTGGCTGGCAGAACTGGTTGCGCACCGCCGACCAAAGCATGTGGGCGCTGGCGGACAACACCGTCGACGGGTTCGGTACGCATCCCCGGATAATGGCGACCTGCCCGGCCGGATCGGGGAACAGCGTCGCGGCCGCCATCACCAAAGCCGTTGGGGTGCAACCGAGCGGGACAGAGAACCACACGTTCAACTACATGGACCTGGTGCGCTACTTGGCCGTTGGCAACCTCAACCCGTCGCCGCTGGGATACGTCGGCGGATCCGACGTCTTCACGGCGATGACCCCGGCCGCCGCCCAGGGGATCGCGTCGGCGGTCGAGGCGTTTCCGCGTGGCGCGGGCCGCATGCTGGCGATCATGCACGCCCTCGACGGCGCGCTCGCCACCGTGGCGCCGGGTGCGACGGCCTTCCCGTGGCGCCGGCAGGCCTCGCTGGTGCAGTGGTACGTCGAGACGGGTGACCCGGCGGCGGCGACGAGCTGGCTCGCCACGGCACACCAAGCGGTGCAACCGTATTCGGTCGGCGGCTACGTGAACTACATCGAGGCGAACCAACCGGCGTCGCGCTACTTTGGGCCCAACCTGTCGCGGCTCAGCGCGGTGCGGCAGAAGTACGATCCCGGCCGGGTCATGTTCTCGGGGCTGAATTTCTAGCGGTCGAGTGATAACGCTTTACGTTAATAACGTTTGACGTTATCATTGGTCGAGTGATCCGCTCGTTCCGGGACAAGGACACCGAGGCGATCTGGCAGCGCCGCTACGTGAAGAAACTGAGTCCGGAACTCAGCAGGCTCGCATACAACAAGCTCGTTCTCATCAACGCCGCCGAGACCATCAACGACCTGCGGGTGCCTCCGGGCAACCGACTGGAGAAACTGGCCGGCCGCCGTGCCGGCCAGTACAGCGTCCGCGTCAACGACCAGTGGCGCATCTGTTTCACGTGGAGCGCCGGCGGGGCCGGGAACGTTGAACTCGTCGACTATCACTAGAAAGGCAAACATAAATGGCAGACTTCGCGCCGACCCACCCGGGCGAGATCCTCAAGGCCGAATTCCTTGATCCGCTTGGTATCTCGCAGTATCGGATCGCCAAGGCGATCGACGTGCCGCCGCGCCGGATCAACGAAATCGTGCACGGCAAGCGCGGCATCAGCGCCGACACGGCGTTGCGGCTATCCCGTGCGCTCGGTCTGAGCGACATGTTCTGGATCAACATGCAGGCTCATTACGACGCCGAAATTGCCCGCGAGCAGCTGGCGGGGGAACTTGCGACCATTGATCGCATCGCGTAATCCGCGAGCGGCCGATGGGTGAGTCTCATTTGTGATAGCGCCGGTGATATCGCAAATGGGAATCACCGCATGGCAGGCTGACAGTGCTCACGTGGCCGGCGTCGCCGCGCGAACCGGCAGCGGACGGGACCGCACCAGCGTCGGCCACCAGAACCACGGCCCGAGGATGCGCAGGATGCAGGGCACGACGAACGACCGCACGATCAGCGTGTCGAGCAGCAGGCCGATGCAGACGGTCGAACCGACCTGGCCGACGGTGCGCAGATCGCTGCTCAGCATCGCCAGCATGGTGAACGCGAAAACCAAACCGGCAGAAGTCACTACACCACCGGTGCTGCCGAGGGCGCGGATCAGACCGGTGTGGATCCCGGCATGCAGCTCCTCTTTGACCCGAAGGATCAACAGCAGGTTGTAGTCCGAGCCCACCGCCACCAGGATGATGAACGTCAGCGGCAGAATCAACCAGTGCAGCGGCAGTCCGATGAGGTGCTGCCAGACGAGTATCGAAAGCCCGAACGCCCCGGCATAGGAGAAGGCCACCGTGCCGGGGATGACAATCGCCGCCATCAGACTCTTCGTGAGGAACAGCATGATCAAGAAGATCAGCACGAAGGCGGCGATCGCCACGATGAGGAGATCGGACGCGGCGTATTGCTTGATGTCCTTGTTGGTGGAGCCGGAACCGCCGATATAGACCTTCGAGCCGGCCAGCGAAGTCTCTTTGAGCGCAACGGTTATGGCGTTGGGGAATTGTTCGACGTGCTGCACGCCTTCCGGACCGTTGGCGTCTCCCTCATGGGTGACGATGATCCGAGCGGCCTGGCCGTCCGGTGACATCAGCAGCTGCATGCCGGTCTTGACGTCTTCGTTGTCGAAGCCCTCGTGCGGGATGTAGAAGAAGTCGTCGCTGCGGGCCTGGTCGAAGTCGAGACCCACATTGATCTGGTCGTCGAACGTCTGGTTGGTCTGGGTGGTCTGCAGAGCCGACTGTCCGTAGGTGCTGACCAACAGGTTCGCCAAGGCCTCCGAGTCGTCGGCCGTCAGCTTCAGCTGCACGATGATCTGCGGCACGATCTTGTCCATCTCCTCGAGGGAGGTCTTGGCGTCGTTGATGTCAGCGGCCAAGTGGTCGATGTTGTCGAGCGTGTCGAACAACGACCTGAACGCCCAGCACATGGGGATGTCGAAACAGTGCCGCTCCCAATAGAAGTAGCTCTTGATGGGTCGGAAGAAGTCGTCGAAGTTCGAGATCTCCTGATTCATCTCGTCGGTAACCCGTTGCAGATCTTCGACGGTGAGAACCGTCTTGTGCAGCTCGTCCGACAGGTTCTGGAAATAGTCGATCTCTTTGCGCGTCACCTCGACGGTGTGCTGCGTGATCTGCGCCTGCTGGTTGGTATTCGCGTTCTGCTGCTGATTGAACGGGAGCTGCTGGCCGCTCCCGCTGCCCTGTGTGGTGAACAGATACGGGATCGTGGCGTGTTCCAAAGCCCGGCCCATCGGCCTGGTGATGCTTTGCACCATCGCGACGCCCGGAAGGCGTTCGAGAGCCTTGGCCGCGCGGTCCAATGAGATGAAGTCGCCCGAGTTCCGCATGTCGTGATCGGTCTCGATCATCAGCATCTCGGAGAACAGCTTGCTCTTCGGGAAGTGCCGATCGGCCGCCTGGAAGCCCAAATTGGCGGGCGCGTTGTGCGGCTGGTACTGGCGGTCGTCATAGTTCTGCCGGTACGTCGGCACGAAGATCGCCCCGAGCAGAACCGCGGCCGCACTGGCGAACAGGATCGGCACCGGCCACCGGACCACGCTCGCCCCGATCCGCCGATACAGGTGTGCCTTGGCCTTGCTCCTCGGGTCGAAGAGCCCGAACAGGCTGCCCAGCGTCAAGAAGGCGGGGCCGAGCGTCAGCGCCGCCGCGATGGTGAACAGCATGCTGATCGCGACCGCCGGGCCCATCGTGTGGAAGTAGTTGAGTCGCGCGAACGTCAGGCAGTAACACGCCCCCGCGATCGTCAGCCCCGAGCCGAGGATGACGGGGGTGACGCTCTTGTACGCGGTGTAGAACGCTTCCTCCCGGCTCTCGCCGTCGTGTCGCGCCTCGTGATAGCGACCCATCAGGAAGATGCCGTAGTCCGTGCCGGCTCCCAGAGTCAGCGCGACGACGATGTTCACGGCGAACGAGGAAAGTTCGATGTACCCGAGATGCCCGAGGGTCGCGATAACCCCCTTCGCGACCAGCATCTCGAACAGCACCCCGGCCAGCGGCACGAACAGGGTGACGATGGAGCGGTACACCAGCAACAACATTCCGATGATGAGGAAGATCGTCACGATCGTGATGTCGTTCAGGCTCGAATTCGCAATCGCCACCGTGTCCGAGGCGAGCGGGGCCGCGCCGCTGACGTAGACCTTGAGCCCGGGCGGCGGCGTGTCCTTTGCGACGATGTCCCGAACGGCGGCAACGGACTCATTCGCTTGCATCTGGCCGATATCGCCCGCGAGGCGCAACAGCACGTAGGCGCACTTGCCGTCGAGGCTCTGCGCGCCGGCCGCCGTGATCGGTTTCCCCCACAGATCCATGGCGTACTGCACGTGCTTGGGGTCGCCCTTGAACCGGCGCATCAAGTCGTCGTAGTACTGGTGATCCGCGTCGCCCAGCGGCCGGTTGGCCTCCAGCACGATCATCGCCAAGCTGGTCGAATTGGACTCGCGGAACTTCGCACCGATGGACAGCAGCGCCCGCTGCGACGGCGCGTAGTGCGGGACCAGCGGGCCGGCGAGCTCCTCGGCGACCCGCTCGACCTGGGGCATGAAGGTGTTCGTCGACACGGCGAGCAGGCCCCAGAAGGCGATGATCGGAATCGCAAGGGCGCGAACTATTCTGGGGACGAACGGGCGCTTCGTCCGGTGCTCCGCCTGTGGCTCGCTCATGCGGATTTCACCAGACAATAGACGTGGGCATCCTGATTGGTATCGGACTGTTCAGCGCGGATGACGCCATTCACCCGCAGTCGGCAGCCGACTTGACCGCCATGCACCTGCGCCGAGAGGCTGCCGGACACCACGGTTAGCGTCGTCGCCTCCGTGTGCGACCACGGCAAGGTCGTGAGGTCGACCCGATGCGGATGCCCGTTGATATCCACCCAGACGAGCATCCCGCCTTCCCCGACGGAGCCGAACAATTCGTATGTGAGCCGCTTGATGCTGAACTCCGGCGGTGCGGCCGGCTGATTGACGGTGATGACGGGCGGGGGCTCCGAGAACTGATGCACCTTGTACATGGCCACCCCGCCGACAGCGAGCGCGATGACGGCAACCAGCGGCAGCCAGACTCGCGCCAAGACCCGCCTGCCCACCGGACGAGGGCTCATTCGATCACCTCTCGTAACTCGCTCGGGCCACCGTCTTCTCCCCCCGGCCCCACCCCTAGGCCAACTGCAGATAGTAGACGGTCATGTACCCAATGGACAGATGATCGTGCAAGAGTAGCGGCCTTGCAGCCGGAACGCGACCGCAACGACCTGCGGGAGCACGCTCCGGTCGCTCACGGCAGCGGCTTCAGGACATCTTTTGCAGACGCCGTTTCAGTCTTGCGCTGCGGATGATTTGAGTCGTGAGATTTATGGACGCCAAGATCGGGAACAGCCCGAGAAACGTCCGCTCGGAGGGCGTCGCCCCATGCAGGTGGTAGAGGCTTCCGAACACGTAGAAGCAGCCCAGCGAGAACAACGCACCCGGGATGCAGAGCGTCAACACCGAGCTACGGGCGCCGAGGAGGTGCCTCGCGTAATCCAGCTCCTCTTGCGACATGGGTTCGCGCTTGCGCACTTTGCGCGTAACCGCTTTGGCGCTGCCGATTTCGTCGCTCAGCGGGGGAGGCGGCCTGTCCTGCAGCCGTTTGACATGGACGGCCGCAATGGCGGCGAACACGAACGCGAACGCGAGCGCGAGCAGCGTCAGGAAACCGAACAGAGCCGCAGTGACCATCTCGCTCCTTCATTCCCCGCGGTCGAAGGCCGCTCCAGACGCTACGCCACCCGTCCCGTGCACGGCGGCCGACCGAAGATAGCCGACCGGTCGGCTACTATTGTCGCCATGCCCCGCCCACCGAACCCCGAAGTGCGTAGCCGCCTGCTCGCGGCGGGCCTGGAGCTCGTGCACGCGCGCGGATTCGCCGCCAGCGGCGTCAAGGACATCACCGACGCGGCCGGCGTCCCGAAGGGCTCGTTCTACGCGTATTTCCCCAGCAAGGAGGCTTTCGCCGCGGCGATCCTCGAGCATCACTGGGAAGACGTCGAGGCGCGGCTGCTGCCGATCCTCGAGGCGGACGGGCCGCCGCGGGAGCGAATCACCCGCTTCTTCCACGCGCTGGCCGACGAGCACGAGGCCGGCGATTTCGTGCTCGGCTGCCTGGTCGGCAACCTCTCGCTCGAACTCGGCGGGTCCAGCGAGCCGGTGCGCAGGGAGCTCGTGAGCATTCTCGACCGCTGGGGTGCCGCCCTCGGTCAGTGCCTGCGGTCCGGCGACCGCGGCGACCTCGACGCGGGGGACCTGGCCCTTCGGCTGATCGAGGCGTGGGAAGGTGCCGCCCTGCGCGGAAAAGTCGCCCGCAGCCGCGTCCCGTACGACCGGTTCGAGGCGGTCACGGTCCCGGCGCTGCTGCGCTGATCGGTCGCTTCGGGAATGGCGTGACCGCGGCGTCTGTTAATTAGACGACTGGTCATTTATAGTACGAGCCCAGGAGGCTGAGCGCCATGACGTTAGACCAGAAGCTAAGCGATCACCGATTCTCATTGAACGACGGCAGCGGTGCGATTCCGGCGCTCGGATTCGGGACGTCGCTTTCCGATCGCAACGAGACGCGAAACGGAGTCAAGACCGCAGTCGAGATCGGGTTCCGCCACCTCGACGCGGCCGAGCGGTACCGCAACGAAGCGGACGTCGGCGCGGCGCTCAAAGAGTTGTTCGCCGCCGGGACCGTGCGTCGTGACGAACTGTTCGTCACCACCAAGCTGTGGAACAACAACCATCGGCCTGAACGGGTGAAGCCCGCGCTGCGGGCCAGCCTGGACAAGCTCGGCCTCGAGGCGGTCGATCTGTATCTGGTGCACACGCCGTTCGCGTTCCGGCCCGGCGACGACCAAGACCCCCGCGACCGGCACGGAGCCGTGCTCTACGACGACGGGGTCACGCTGGAGGAGACCTGGGCCGCGATGGAAGCCCTTGTGGACGAGGGCCTTTCGCGGTCGATAGGTCTGTCGGACATCGACGCCGCGGGCGCCCGGAAGATTGTCGAAACCGCCCGGATCAAACCGTCCGTCGTCGAGGTCGAGTCGCACCCGTATCACCCGCAATGGGAACTCCACGAACTGTGCAAGGAGCACGGGATCATCCTGTTGGCCTTCGCCTCGCTGGGCCATGCGCTCGAACCGCGATTGCTCGACGACCCGCTCATCGTCTCGATCGCTCGGCGCGTGGGAAAGACGCCGGCGCAAGTGCTCTTGGCGTGGGGCATCCAGCGCGGCTCGGCCGTCCTGACCGCGTCGGTCAAACCCGCACGCATCGGCGAAAACTTCGACGTCACCGCCCTTCCTGAGAGCGCGATCCAAGAGATCAACGAAAGTCTGGTAACTCGATACCGGTTCAATTCCGTCGTCGACGCCGGACAACCGGGCTTTGCCGAGGTGCCGCGATGACATCGAGCGTGGGTTTCCACGCCGGTGAGTTGGCCGTCCAGCGACGAGCCGGCGTCGAGGCCGAAGCCGCGCGGCTCGCCGCGATGGTCGGGCGCGGGCAACTGCGCGCCGGCATGGCCGCGTTCCTCTCCGAGGCGCCGTTCGCGGCCATGGCCGCCCGAGATCGGTCCGGACGGCTTTGGACCTCACCGCTGTTCGGCGCACCCGGGTTCCTGCGGGCGGCCTCGCCGACCGCCCTGGAGATCGGAGCGGAGCTGCCGAGCGCGGACCCGCTCCACGGCCTACCCTCCGAACAACCGGTGGGTGTCATCGCCATCAACTTTCTCACCCGGAAGCGCGTCCGAATCAACGGTCTTCTCAGCTCCACCGAGCCCGGCGCTCTGACCGTCGACGTGGACCAGGCTTACGGCAACTGCCCGCAGTACATCCACCAGCGTCGCGTCGACGTCCATGGGGCGCCCGCCGACGACCGGAAGCCGTTGTACTCCGGAAATGCGTTGCGAGCCGAGGACATTCGTCTCATCGAGGCGGCCGACACCTTCTTTCTGGGCACTACCCACCCCACCGCCGGCAGCGACGCCTCCCACCGCGGCGGGCCCCCGGGGTTCGTCCGGGTTGCCGCGGGCCGCCTGTGGTGGCCCGACTTTCCCGGCAACAACATGTTCAACAGCTTCGGAAACCTCGCCGCCGACCCCTCCGCGGCGCTGCTGTTCGTCGACTTCCGCGCCGGCATCACGCTCCAGCTCTCCGGCCGCGCGAGCGTCCACTGGGACGACCCGGGCGACGCCGGCACCGGACGCCGTGTGCAATTCAGTCCCGAGTGGGTAATCACCACCGCAATACCCGCCCTCGGTGACACCGACCACGCCCCTTACCCGGCCAACCACCGAGGCCAAAACGGAGAGCCGGAATTTAACAATTAGATTTGGAGCTATGGGGCAAGACGACCGGGACGACGTGAGTTCCCAGCTGGACGAGCTGGCGGCTGCTCGCGACCAGTTGGAACACCTGGTCCGGGTCATCGTCGAGATCAACGCCGACCTGGATCTGGATTCGACGTTGCATCGAATCGTCAACGCGGCGATGGAGCTGACCGACGCCCGGTACGCGGCGCTGGGCATCAGGGCGCCCGACGGCACGCTGGCCTCGTTCGTTCAGGCGGGCATCGACGCCGACACGGCTCGGCGGCTCGGCGACCTGCCGGTGGCCGACGGCCTGCGCGTCGACGATCTGAGCGCCCACCCGGCGACCGCCGCACTGCAGCCGCGCGACCCGAAGCTGCGGGCGCTGCTCGGCATACCGATCACCGTGCGCGCGGCCGACTTCGGCAGCCTCTACCTCGCCGACGATCGTCCGGGCCGGGTGTTCACCGACTCCCACGAATCCGCGGTCCGGGCACTGGCCACGGCGGCCGCGGCCGCCATTGACAACGCGCGATTGTTCGAGCGGGAACGCGAATCGTCGAAATGGACGAAGGCCAGCCGGGAAATCACGACCGCGCTGCTGTCCGGTGACCCACAGACCGGGCCGTTGCAGCTCATCGTCAACCGGGCGCTGGAGTTGGCCGACGCCGAACAGGCCATCTTGCTGGTCCCACGGGAGCCCGATCTGCCGTCCGATCAGGTCGACACCCTGGTCGTGGCCGCGACGGCGGGCCGGTACGCCTCGGAGGTGATCGGCCGGCAGGTGCCGATGGACGCCTCCACCACCGGCGGCGTGGCGCGTCGGGGCCTGCCGTTGATCACCGATTCCTTCCAGTATCCGATCGAGGGGTTCACCGACGCCGGTGAACGCTCGGCGATCGTGATGCCGCTGATCGCCGACGGCCGGGTGCTCGGGGTGATTGCCGTCGCGCGCCACCCGGGGCGGCCGGCGTTCGGCAACGATTACCTCGAGCTGGTCAGCGACTTCGCCCGGCACGCGGCCATCGCGTTGGCGCTGGCGGCGGGCCGCGAACACGCCCTCAACCAGGAACTCGCCGAAGCCGACAGCGTCGAAGATGCCGTGCACGCCGCGGCCGAGGAACTCCGCCGGCTGTGGCGGGCCCGCCGCGTCCTGGCGGTTACCTTCCCGACCGACGACTCCACCGCGGAAACCGCCTCTCGTGAACCGTCGGTGGAATCGGTCGGCGAGTCGGCGCAGTGGGCGGACCTGCCCTCCGAAACGCGCCGGATGCTCAGCTCGTTGCGCGACGGCGACCTGCTCACCCCGAACGCCGCCGAGCCCGGCACCGCGGGCATCGCGCTGCAGCATCCCGAGGGCGTGCTCGTCGTGCGGATCGACCTGACCGAGCGGCGGCCGTTCACCCTGGAGGACCAGACGCTGCTGACCGTGCTCGCGGGCCGTCTCGGTCAGGGGCTGCAACGGGTGCACCAGGTCGACCAGCAGCGCGAAACGGCCCTCGCCCTCCAGCACGCCATCCTCGGCCCCGCCGACCTACCCCACGGGTTCGCCGTGCGCTACCAGGCCGCCAGCCGGCCCCTCCAGGTCGGCGGCGACTGGTACGACGTCGTCGACCTGGATGACGGGCGCATCGCGTTAATCGTCGGGGATTGCGTCGGCCATGGCCTGGCCGCCGCCACCGTGATGGGGCAGGTGCGCAGCGCCTGCCGCGCGCTGCTGTTCGAGAACCCCAGCCCCAGCGCCGCCCTGGCGGGCATCGACCGCTTCGCCGCGCGGCTGCCCGGCGCGCAATGCACCACCGCCGTCTGCGCGGTGCTCGACCCCGAGACGGGTGAACTGGTCTACTCGAGCGCCGGGCACCCGCCGCCCGTCCTCGTCGACGCCGACGGAACCACCCGAATGCTGGACGACGGCCACACCATCGCGCTCGGGGTTCGACCCGACTGGCCCCGCCCCGAAGCACGGGTGACCATTCCGCCGCGCGCCACGTTGCTGCTCTACACCGACGGACTGGTCGAACGTCGCCGTCGACTGCTGCACCAGGGCATTTCGCGCGCGGCCGCCCTCGTCCAGGACGGGCGCGATTCCACACTGGACGATCTGGCCAACCAGATCATGGCCGGTCTGGCGCCGGAAGGCGGCTATCAGGACGATGTCGTCCTGCTGCTCTACCGCCATCCCGCCCCGCTGGAGTTGGAATTTCCGGCCGACGTCAGCCAGCTCGCACCCACCCGCACCGCACTGCGCCGGTGGCTGACCCGGGCCAAGCTGGACGCGGATCAGACGATGAACGTGCTCGTCGCCGCCGGAGAGGCCGTCGCCAACGCCATCGAGCACGGTCACCGCCACAGCCCCGGGGGAACGATCAGCCTGGGCGCCACCATCTTGGTCGACCAGGTGCGCTTGACCATCACCGACACCGGCTCGTGGAAACCCCCGCAGCCGGCTGCCGAGACGAATCGCGGCCGTGGCATCGCTTTGATGCGGGGCCTCATGCAGGACGTCACCATCAACCCTGAGGCCGCGGGAACTACGGTTCACCTATGCGCGAGGATCACCTGATGCCCACGTCGCTGACCCTCGACACCGCGCGCCGCGACGACGGGAAGCTCGTGCTGACCGCGACGGGGGAAATCGACCTGAGCAACATCGACGAGTTTAACGACGCACTCAGGAGAGCCATCGCCGAGGCCGCGAACAACAGTGGCACGTTTACCGTCGACCTCAGCGCGGTGGAGTACCTGGACAGCGCCGCCATCAACGCCTTGTTCGCCCGGGCCGCACACATCGATGTCATCGCCCACCCGCTGGTGATGCCCGTCCTCACCGTGAGCGGCATAACGGAACTCGTCACCGTCGAACCGGCATCCGAACGCTGACCCGATGCTGCGCGAAAAGTCGGTACTCGTAACGGGTTCCACGTCCGGTATCGGCCTCGGCATCGCGCGCGCCTTCGCCGCCGAGGGCGCGAACGTCACCCTCAACGGCTTCGGCGATCCGGAGGCCGTTGAGGCACAGCGGCGCGACATCGAGGAGACGTTCGGGGTGACCGCGGCCTATTCGGGTGCCGACGTGACCAAGCCGGACGAGGTCGCCAAAATGATCGCCGGCGCCGAAAAGTCCTTCGGCGCAATCGATGTCCTCGTGAACAACGCCGGCATCCAGTACGTGGCGAAGCTGGAGGAGTTCCCGGTCGACAAGTGGGACGCCGTGATCGCGACGAATCTGTCGGCCGTGTTCCACACGTGCCGCTGTGCGCTGCCCGGGATGAAACGCCGCGGCTGGGGCCGAATTATCAACATCGCCTCGGCGCACGGCCTCGTTGCCAGCGCCGAAAAAGCGGCATATGTCGCGGCCAAGCACGGCGTTGTCGGACTGACAAAAGCGGTGGCCATCGAAACCGCCAACCACGGCATAACATGCAACGCGATCTGTCCCGGTTGGGTGATGACGCCCTTGATCGCCCAGCAGATCCAAACGCGCGCCGATGCGGCGGCCAAGTCGTTCGACGAGGTCAAACCGGAATTCGTCGCCGAAAAGCAACCGATGGCCCGCTACACCCAACCGGAGGACATCGGCGCGCTCGCGGTCTTTTTGGCCGGCGATGCGGCCGCCACCATCACCGGCGCCAGTTATTCGATCGACGGCGGGTGGACGGCCCAATGAGGCGAAATACGCGACGGCCCTGAGATTTTGGGCGGCGAGCGCAATCAACCTCTTTTGCCGGCCGCCGCCCGCGGTTGAGGCTCATCTGACCGGTGTCATTACTGAAAAACGGAGTTTTCGTAGGCATTTCGGCGATATCCCAGTACGCTCTTATTGCTGAGTCATCGGGCGACTGTCGCAGCGGATCGGCGGGAGGCGCGTTTTGTCATATCTCGTGACGGCTCCAGAGCAGCTGCAGTCTGCGGCCGAAGGTTTGGCCGGCATTCGTACGTTGCTGTCCGGGTCCGCCGCGTCGGCCGCGGCGCCCACGACGGCCGTGGCCGCCGCCGCTCAGGACGAGGTATCGGCTTTGGTCGCAACGTTATTCAGCGATTTCGGCCAGGAATTCCAAGCCATCAACGCCCAAGCCAAGGTGTTTCACGAGGAGTTCGTCGGCCTGATCAACGCGGGCGCGGGCGCCTACCTCGGCACCGAGCTGGCCAACGCCGGGGCTGCGGCCGCCGCGGACTTGAACCTGTCGTCGTTCCTGGGCGGCAGCGCGAGCCTGAACCTGAACGGTGGACTGGTGACCCTGCCGCCGATCCTGGGCGGTGGCGTGCTGAGCGTGCCGTCGTTCATCACCGGGGGTGTGCTGGATCTGCCACCGATCTTGGGCGGTGCGCAATTGATCGTGCCGCCGATCTCGAGCGTCGGTTCCGCGATCGTCACCGCCGCGAGCCCGATCATCAACGGCGGCGTGGTGACCCTGCCGTCGTTCCTGGGCGGCGGGGACTTGACGGTGCCGTCGATCCTGACCGGCGGCGTGCTCGACCTGCCGGCAAGCCTCGGCGGTGGCGTGCTGGGGTTGCCTTCCATCATCACCGGCGGCCTGCTGACGCTGCCCTCCAGCCTCGGCGGCGGCGTATTTACGGTGCCCCCGATCAGCACCATCCTGACCCCGATCCTGGACGGCGGCGCGGTGACCCTGCCGCCGGTCCTGGGCGGCGGACAGTTGAGTATCCCGTCGGTCCTGACCGGTGGGGTGTTGAGCCTGCCGCCGATCGCCGGCGGCGGGGACGTCAGCATCCCGTCGATCCTCACCGGCGGCGTGCTGAGCCTGCCCCCGAGCGTCGGCGGCGGGGACGTCGGGATCCCTTCGGTCATCACCGGCGGCATCCTGACCCTGCCTCAAAGCCTCGGCGGCGGGCAATTGACGGTGCCCCCGATCACCGGCGACTTGCTCGGCCTCCTCGGCGGCTGACCGGAATCCCGAAGGCGCCGTTGATCACTCGGACGGCGCGGGCGTCATCGACCCGATGTAGTACGTCTCGTGACCGGTCGGGTAGCCGCCGCCGTTGGTGGCGATGTGAACGTGGTCGTAGTGGTTCAGCGTTTCGTTGCCCAGGTTCGACATCCAGCTCGGCGCGCCGACGCCCGGGTAGATCTTCTGGCGCCAGATCACATGGTTGATTCCCCACCGTTTCGCGTTCGCCAGGGCGTACCCGGCGATTTCGTTACCGAGCTGGATGCCTTCCGGGCTGGCGTGGTTGGGGATCATCACGTCGATCGCCAACCCGTTGGGATGCCACGGCAGGGGATCCTCGCGATACCCCCCGATGGTGGTGATCTCCGGGAACAGCACGCTGATGGCGCGGGCAGCCCAGATGGTTTTGACCTGCAACCGCTGCTCGTTCGCGACGCCGGGAGACAACGGGAACAGGAATTGCTGGGCGGCCGCGGGAGCACCCGCCGCCAGCTTCTCCACCTCCGCGGGACTGGCGATCTGCGGCGCCGGACCCGCCGGCGGTGCGGCGGTCGGCGGTGCGGCGGTCGGACCGGGCGCCGCCGCGGCGATCGGCGGCACGGACGGCCCGGCCGCCTGGCCCGCGGCCGGCTTGTCGGGGCAGCACGGCTGTGTGCCCTGGGCGTTGATGGGCTTGGTGCCTTGGGCGTAGATGATCGCGGCCGAGACCACCAGCGAGGCCGCCAACGCCAACCACCGGCTTCGTCCGATGGCTAATACGCCTTTGCGCACGAACAGCAGCTTAGTGCCGTCCGGGACGGCCGTGGCAATCTTTTGCGAAGAATCAGGGCACCATCCAGGACAGCACCGACGCCTGCAGCCCGGACAGGGCGCAGATGAACGCCAGGAACACCAGGCTCCAGATGAACACGCGCCGGAAGATGTCGCCCTCCTTGCCGTGCACGCCGACCGCCGCCGCCCCGATGGCGAGGTTCTGCGGCGAGATCATCTTTCCGAGCACTCCGCCGGAGCTGTTGCCGGCGGCCATCAGCACCGGGGATAGTCCCGCCTTGGCCGCCGCGGTCACCTGCAGGGCGCCGAAGAGCGAGTTCGAGGACGTGTCGGACCCCGTCACCGCCACACCGAGCCACCCCAGGATGGGGGAGAGCAGCGCGAACGCGCCTCCGGCCCCGGCCATCCACGTGCCCAGGGTGATGGTCTGCCCGGATGCGTTCATCACGAATGCCAGTGCCAGCACTGCCATTACGGTGACGATGGCCCATCGCAGCTGATGCAGCGTCGCCCCGTAGGCCCGGAGCGCGCCGCCCACCGACAGGCGCAGCGCCACCATGGTGAGGACCCCGGCCACCAGCATCTGCGTGCCCGGTGTGGTCAGCAGATTCAAGGTGAAGTTTGGCAGCGACGACGGGGCGCCCTTGGCCGTATAGAGATGCAGCCCCGGCCAATGCACGATGAAGGTCGCCTTGTCGAGAAGCTTCTTCACCCAAGAGATCTGGCAAATCACGAAGACGGCGATGACAATCGCGTAGGGCGAGTACGCGCGCAGCACCTGCCCGCGCGGGTCGGGATCCGCGACGCGCTCGGCGAACTCGGGAGCCGGCGCCTCCGCGGCCCCGCCGGCGATGACCGGCGCGCCAACGTGTTCGGGGCGCGACGGCCTGATGCGAACCACCGAGACCACGGCACCCGCGGACAATAGCGACGCGATCACGTCGGCCAGTGGCACCGACACGAAGTTCGACGTCGCGTACTGACCCAGGCCGAAAACCACGCCGCCCGCAATCGCGGGGATCCAAGTTTCGCGCACGCCGCGCCGGCCGTCGACGATGGCGACCAGCGCGAGGGGGACGAAGACTGCCAGGATCGGGGTTTGGCGCCCGACCATCGCGCCGAGCGTGTCGGTCGGCAACCCGGACGTCTTGGCGAGCGTGATGATGGGCGTGGCCATCGCGCCGAATGCCACCGGCGCGGTGTTGGCGACCAGTGCCAGCACCGCCGCCTTGATCGGTTTGAAGCCCAGCGCGAGCAGCATCACCGAGGTGACCGCCACCGGCGTGCCGAACCCGGCGAGCGCTTCGAGCAACGCGCCGAACGAAAACGCGATGATGATGGCCTGGATCCGGTGATCGTCGCTGACCGTCGCAAAACTGCGGCGCAGCACGTCGAAATGGCCTGTCTCCACCGTCATCTGGTAAACCCAGATCGCGTTGATCACGATCCATAGGATCGGGAAGAACCCGAAGACGGCGCCCTCCGCACCCGCCAGCGCCGCCTGGCCGACCGGCATCCCGTAGACCGCGACCGCTATCACGAGCGCGACGGCCAGCGACGCAAGCGACGCCATCCAGGCCCGGACCCGCAACACACCCAGCATCAGGAACAGGGCGGCCAGCGGCAAGGCGGCCACCAGGGAGCTCCAGGCCAGCGAGTGGGCGACGGGATCGAGTATCTGGCGATACATGGCGCGCACCTTCCGGACGGACGGGTGCGCGGGCTTTCCGGTCGCCAATCCCCTTGAGCAGCAACGGGACTCGATGGCCGGCGCGGCACGCCACCGTGGTGACAGTCGTTGTCGTAACAGTGCTCTACACAGCACTCTATATCCGCGCGCGTCAATCGCGGCGTTCCGTTTTGGTGCGGAGGTTTTTCCCGACGTTGTTAGCCGTGGCGCCTTTCGGCGTTCACTGCGAATTAATCCGGCCGACAGCCTCTTTGCGCCGCCACAGGTAGATGCCGAGCGCGAGGACCAGCACGAACGGTATGTCGGTGAAGAACTTGCTCCAGTAGTGATCGATCTCGGTGGCCGCCTGGGCGGCCATCAATAACCCGTGGACGAGATTGGCCCACATGGTGAAGCTCAGAAACGACGCGTAGCCGCGCGGGTCGCCGGCGGCGCGCAGCAGGAAGATACCCCACACGATGTAGATCACCAGCAGCATCGGGGGAACGTGCAAATGTTCGCTGCCGCAACGCACGTCGTTCCAGATCGTCCAGTTCAACGCGCCGCCGTGCTCAGCCAGCAGCGGCGACTGCGCGATGAAACCTACGAACAGCGGCACAAAGATCGCGAGCGTCAGCACGCCGTAGACGCGCAGAAACACCCGGAAGGCCGTCGGGCCTTGCGGCGGAGCTGGTTTGTCGATTCCGGTCGCGCTCATCGTTGTGGTCCTTTCTTTGACGCCGTCGCCGGCAAGTCGAAACGTCCTAGCGTGGCGACGTCCATGAACGCCACGACGTGGGAAATGCCCTGTGCGGCAACGGTGAGCACGTGCAACGAGTGCAGCCGCCGCCCGCCGGCCGGACCGGTGTACAGCGCCGCCGCGGGCTGCCCGTTGGCCGAAGTCCGGATGACCGACGCCCCACCCAACTCGCGCATCCGTGCGCCGAGGAACCCCCCGACGTCGTGCGCGCCCCGAAACCAGGTGAGAAATGGCGGCATTTCGTACCTGGCGTCCTCGGTGAGCACCGCCATGAGCCCGGCCACGTCGGCGTTTTCGAACGCGGCCACATACCGGTCGAGCAGCTCGCGTTGCCGGGCCTCCGACGGCTCGAGCACGCTGTCGTGGTCGGCCGGCAGCCGCGAACGCGCCCGCTGCAGCGCGCTGTTGACCGCCGCGACGCTGAGCTCCAGCACGGCCGCGACCTCGGCCGCGCTCAGGCTCAGAACGTCGCGCAAGATCAGCACCGCCCGCTGGCGGGGCGTCAGCGCCTGCAACGCGGCGACAAACGCCAACCGCATCGTGTGACGCGCGGCGACCACCGCGGCGGGATCCGTCAGGGTGCCGGTCAGCACCGAGTCGGGCGCCGGCTGCAACCAGGCCAGCTCCGGCGAGCCGGCCTGCACACCGGCGAAGGCATCCATCGCCGGACCGCTGAGGTCTGACGGCAGCGGGCGGCGGTTGTGTCGCTCGATCCCCTTGAGGAAGGCGCGGGTGGCGATGCGATACAGCCACGTGCGCAGCGACGAGCGTCCCTCGAAGCGGTCATAGGCGCGCCACGCCTCGAGGTACACGTCCTGCACGATCTCCTCGGCGTCGTCCAGCGACCCGAGCATTCGGTAGCCGTAGGCGATCAGCTCGCGCCGAAACGGCTCGGCGAGCCGCCCGAAGTCCTCTTTGGTGTCAGTGGTGGTGGGCATGGCCGTCCGAGGCTCCGTAGGTGTCGTGCCAAGGCCACTCGTTGATGTAGCGCTGGCGGCCCAGCGGGGTCAGGTCCAGGAAGCGGTAGGTGCTGAGCATGACGTCGGCGCCGACCCCGTAGGCCGAATAGGTGTGGAAGACCGCGCCGTCGTCCTGGACGAAAACGCTGATGCCCTGCCCGTCGGCGCCGTCGGCGGCCGCGTAGTCCAGTCCCTCCCGCAGCAGCTTGGCCTTGTCCTTGTAGTTGTATTCGACCGGCGCGATCGACTCGTCGCTGGTGACGTGGAAGTCGTAATTGAAGTCGCTGCCGTGCGAGGAGTAGAACGGCAGCCGCCAGCCCATCCGCGCCTTGAACCGGCTCAGCCGCGCATACGGCGCCCGCGACACCAGCGCCAGCGTGGTGTCCGCGCCCTCGCGAAGGTGGACGGGGTCGGGCATGTTGTCGACGGCGAAGGAACAACTCGGGCAGCCGTCGTCGATGTCGTGCAGCCACATGAAGTGGTAGACGATCAGCTGGCTGCGGCCGTCGAACAGATCGATCAGCCGTGCGCTGCCGTCGGGGCCCTCGAAGACGTAGTCCTTGTCGACGGGCACCGCCGGCAAGCCGCGGCGCTTCTCGGCCAGGGCGGCCAGCTGCCGGCTCGCGGCCTTCTCCTCGGCCAACAATTCGAGCCGCGCGGCAAGCCACTCCTGCCGGGGCGCGATGCGCGAAATCTTCATCGGGGTCTGCCTCCTTTCACCACATACTGAGGATCGGCCGGGCCGAAACTCATCGCTTCCTGCCGAAGTAGGCTCCGATCAGCACGGCGCGGCTGATCAGCGGCGGTGTCGCGAGGCGCTTGTCCAGCTCGCGGTGGAATTCCCGGTCGGCGTCGCAACCCGCGAACGGGTCGGCGGTGCCGTCGAACACGGCGACGTGCAGGAAACCCGTTCCGTCCTCGAACTGGAACGCCTGGTAGTCCAGCCCGCCGGGATCGCGGGCCCGGAGCTCGTCCAGTACCCGCTCGATCAACGCCCGGTTGTGTTCGGCCGAATTTGCGGTGGTGTGGTACTGCACCACGGCGGCTCTGCGCATTCTCCTCACCCCAATCCCTTGTCGCCGTTCGAGTTTCGCGTCGCCGCCCGAACCGGGACCGCCCGGTCGACCGGGGCCTCGACCACCGCGCCGCCTTGCCGGCCGGTCGCGCCGATGACGGTGACCGGTCCGCTAGGCATCGTGGTGGGCCTCCTGCGCTACCCCGAATGCGGTCCGGTGTTGGCCGATGAACGCGTCCAGCGACTGCGGCGCCACGCCGCCAATCGTTTCGACGACGTCGGTCACCGCGTCGAAAACACCGTGTTGGTGACTCTCGGCGACCCGCGAGAGGTGCTCGATCAAATACGGCGTCATGACGTCGACCTGCGCCAGGGCCTGCCTCCAGGCCTTGCCCGGGATGTCGACGTATTCGACCGGGCGCCCCAGCACCCGGCTGAAAACGCCGGCCTGTTCCGTCATCGTCAGCGACGCCGGCCCCGTGGGCACATACGTCTTGCCACGGTGCGCGGACGGATCGGTCAGGATGCCGACGACCACGCGCGCGATGTCTTCGCCCCCGATTGGAGCGTGGGCCCCGTCGCCGTACGGAAGATAGATCCTGCCCTCGGCGCGAACGGTCGGGGCCGCGACGTTGAAGAGATTCTCCAGAAAAAACGGGGGCCGCAGGTGCGTGACGCCGATTCCGGACTGGTCCAGCACCCGTTCGGCCACCCAGTGTGCGCGAGCCGCGGGGCTGCGATGATCCGGGGCCGCCGTGATCTGGGACATGTTCACCACCGCCTGCAAACCCGCCTGCGCGCCGGCCACGGCGAAGTTCGCGGAGGCCTCCAGCAGCCCTTCGGCCAGCGGATACGTGAAATAGGCCCGCTGGACGCCGTCGAGCGCCGCGCGCACGTCGCGGTAGTCGAGGAGATCGCCGACGGCGATCTCGGCGCCGAGCTCCCTGAGTTGGTCGGCCCGTTCATCCGCCCGACGAACGAACGCGCGGACCGGCAGCCCGCGTGCGAGCAGCTGTCGCGCCGCGTAATTGCCCGTGGCTCCGTGGCTTCCAGCCGCGCCCGCGATCAAGTAGCGCGTGCCTGTCTCCCGTGTCATCTTCGCTCCCTTTCGTAGGCGAACACGCCGAACGCCTATATAGAGGCGGCGGGCGGCCCAAACTCATCGGCGGCAAGGCATCCGCAAGAACTTCGCGAAGATCTGGCAAGCGTTGTGCCGCACGCTGAGCGCTGTCGGTCGCGGGGCGACTTTGCGATGCGCTATCGCATGCGATAGCGCGTTCGTGGATCATCGCATGACCGCCGGTCGGTGCTGGGACTGCCGTGGGAAGGGAGTGTCGTGCTGTACGCAAGCGCTCGGCTCGCTATCGCGGCGCCGCGCCGGGTCATTGCCCTGGCGGTTTTGATCGTGATCGCCGCCGCGATCTTCGGCATCCCGGTGAGCAAGAGCCTGTTGCCCGGCGGGTGGTTCGATCCTGGCTCCGAGTCGTCGCGGGCGTCCGCGTTGCTGTCCCAGAAGTTCGGCCAGGGCGACATGGTCATGCTGATCACGGTCACGTCCGTCGACGGCGCGGACGGCCCCCGGGCGCGGGCGGCGGGCACGGATCTCGTTCGGCGGCTGCAGGATTCGCGCAATATCGAGCAGGTGCGTTCGGCCTGGACGGTGCCGCCGCCCGCGGCCCGCGCGTTCATCAGCAAGGACGGCAAGACGGGCCTGATCACGGCCGCGATTTCCGGCGGTGAGGCCAACGCCCAGAAAACCGCCGAGCGGCTGTCCCACGAACTCGTACACGACCGCGACGGCGTCACGGTGCGTTCGGGCGGCGACGCCACCGTCTTCTGGCAGGTCGACGACCAAACGCGCCAAGACCTGCTGGTGATGGAGTCGTTGGCGCTGCCGCTGAGTTTTGTGGTGCTGGTCTGGATCTTCGGGGGGTTGTTCGCGGCGGCGCTGCCGGTGGCCGTCGGCGGGTTCGCGATCCTCGGTGCGATGGCGTCGCTGCGCATGGTTTCGCTGTTCACCAACGTGTCGATCTTCGCGCTGAACCTGACCGTCGCGATGGGCGCCGCGCTGGCCATCGACTACACGCTGCTGATCCTCAGCCGATTCCGGGATGAGTTGGCAGAGGGTCAAACTCGCGACGCGGCGCTGATCCGCACGATGGCGACGGCGGGCCGCACGGTGTTGTTCTCGGCGATGACGGTGGCGTTGTCGATGGCCACCATGGCGCTGTTCCCGCAATACTTCCTGAAATCGTTCGCCTTCGCGGGGGTCGCGGTGGTCGCGTTCGCGGTGGCCGCCGCGGTCGTGGTCACCCCGGCGGCGATCATGCTGCTGGGCGAGCGCCTCGATTCCCTGGACGTGCGCCGGTTGGCACGCCGGATCCTGCGGCTGCCCCCCTTCCGGCTGGCCCCGGTCGAACGGCGCATCTGGTATCGATGGACGCGGTCCGTCACCCGCCACGCGGCGCCGATCGCCATCGCCATCGTCGCGCTGCTGTTACTGCTCGGCTCACCCTTCCGCGATGTGCGATGGGGCGTCGTCGACGACCGGGTCCTGCCCACCTCGGCCTCCGCGCGCCAGGTCGGCGACCAGCTGCGCACCGGCTTCCCGGGCAGCGGCGTGCCCGACGTCACGGTCGTGCTGGCGAACGCGGCCGGAGTCGGCCCGGCCGACCTCAACGCGTACGCCGCCGCGCTGTCGCGGGTGCCGGACGTCTCGTCGGTGTCCTCACCGGGCGGCACGTTCGTCGGCGGCAGGCTGGCGGGGCCGCCGTCGGGGTCGGCCGCCATCACCGACGGCGCCGCCTTCATGACCGTCGCCACGACGGCACCGCTGTATTCGGCCGCCTCCAACGCGCAGCTCGACCGTCTGCACGCCGTCCCAACTCCGTCGGGCCGGCCGGTGCTGCTCGCGGGCGCCGCCCAGGGTAATCGCGACACCGTGCACGCGATCACCACGCGCCTGCCGCTCGTGCTCACGATCATCGCCGTGATCACGCTGGTGCTGGTTTTCCTGCTGACCGGAAGCGCGGTGTTGCCGTTCGAGGCTTTGGTGACCAACACCCTGTCGCTGGCCGCGGCCTTCGGCGCGGTGGTGTGGGTGTTTCAGCAGGGACACCTGGGCGGGCTCGGCACCGCGGCGACCGGCACGATCGGCGTGGATCTGCCGGTCCTGTTGTTCTGCATAGCTTTTGGGCTTTCGATGGATTACGAGGTGTTTCTGATCGCTCGGATCCGGGAGTACTGGCTGGGCTCACACCGGGGCTGGGGCGCGAACGACCGGAGCATCGCGCTCGGCGTGGCGCACACCGGCCGGGTGATCACGGCCGCGGCGCTGATCATGGCGATCTCCTTCGTGGCGTTGATGGCCGCACAGGTGTCGCTCATGAGGCTGTTCGGGTTCGGGCTCACGGTCGCGGTGCTGGTCGACGCCACGCTGGTCCGGATACTGCTGGTGCCGGCGGTCATGCACGTGCTCGGCCGGGCCAACTGGTGGGCGCCCGAATGGTTGGCTCGGCTGCACGACCGGGTCGGGTTCAGCGAGAGCGGGGAGCGCGGGGCGGACACCGAGAAACCCGACTGGCGGGTGATCGGTCGCCGGGTGCTGTTCGGCGTGCAGAGCCGGCCGGTCTGATCAGACGGCGATGGCCTCGTCGACCGCGGGCTCGGAGAGCGGGCTGCGGCCGGTCAACAGGAGCAGCGCGAGTTCCTGGTCGGCGAAACGCTCGACGAGAAGCGGGACGTACTCCCGCACCGGTCGCCCCTCGAACCGGGCGTGAACACCCTGCACGACGGCGGCCACCGTTTGCGCGGGAATGGTCGAATACTTGCTGGTCAACCGATCGGCCACCTGGGCGATGATCGTCTGTTCACTCAACTCGATCACCGCGCCAGGTTCGCATGCGTTTCACACCGAAGTCAAACTCCGTTCACAGGGGGTCGGGAGCCCCGCCGTGCAGATAGCTGAGTATTGTGTACTATACCGAGCATGGCGGAAAAACTCCCGGCGAAGCTGGCGGAACACCCCACCGTGAAGAAGGTGAGAACCCGCCAGAAACGGCGCCCTGGCCTGCTGGACGCCGACTGGCTGCGCGAGCTGTGCCTGGCCGCCGGCGCCGACGACGTCGCGTTCGCCGCCGTGGACAACCCCGACCTGGCCTCGGAGGTCGAGCACGTCCAAGCCGCGCTGCCGGGAGCCAGGAGCTACATCTCGCTGGTGGTCAAGATGAACCGCGACAACGTGCGCTCGACGGCGCGCAGCGTCGCGAACCAGGAGTTCCACCGCAGCGGCGAAGTGCTCAACGAAGCGGCCCACCGGATCGTGCGCCGGCTGCAGGACACCGGTTATCGGGCCCTGAACCCGTCGGCGACGTTCCCGATGGAGATGGACAACTTCCCCGGCCGCATCTGGGTGGTGGCGCACAAGCCCGTCGCGGTGGCCGCGGGCCTTGGCGTTATGGGCATCCACCGCAACGTGATTCACCCGCGGTTCGGCAACTTCATTCTGCTGGGCACGATCCTGGTGGACGCCGCGATCAGCAGCTACGGCGAGCCGCTGGACTACAGCCCGTGCCTCGAGTGCAAGTTATGCGTGGCGGCGTGCCCGGTCGGCGCGATCGGCAAGGACGGCGACTTCGACTTCGTCTCCTGCTCGGTGCACAACTACCGCGAGTTCATGGGTGGGTTCACCGACTGGGTGCAGACGGTCGCGGACAGCGCCGATGCGGCCGACTTCCGTTCGCGGGTCAGCGATTCGGAGAACGCGTCGATGTGGCAGAGCCTGTCGTTCAAGCCGAACTACAAGGCCGCCTACTGCCTTGCGGTGTGCCCGGCGGGGGATGAGGTCATCGAGCCCTACCTGGAGAACCGCAAGGGCTTCATGGACTTGGTGCTGAAACCGCTGCAGGACAAGAAGGAGACGTTGTACGTGCTGCCGAACTCGCGGGCGAAGGCGCACGCCGAACGCCGCTATCCGCACAAGCCGGTGAAGGTTGTCGACAGCGGTATCCGGGGGCGCTAGTGGCCGGCCGGGCGAACCGCAAGGCGCTCGGCTGCACCATGTTTCGCGGGTCCCGCGCCGATGCGGGCCGGACGTTTCTCTCACCGTGACTTTTATCCGCGGACCCCGTTTCGGCCCGGTGTGAGCGCCGCAGGCGCGGCCGACCATTGCGCCCGTGCCGCGGGGCCGTCGTCGCACCGCGGTCGGGTCCGCGAATCGGCGAAGCCCTCCTCGACCTGTGCCTTTGCGGTCGATGGCACCGATTGGTTGCTGCGCATGTGGATCGACAACGGGATCGAGTCAACCGATCACGCGCGATCCCGGCGTTACGGTCGGGTTACACCGCCCGCTTTGCGTGTGACGTAGTGCGGCGGCGCGGGTGGGGCCGCGTTGCTGCCCGCGCGCCAACAGGGGCACGCGCTGTTAGGCTTCCCGCCATGCACGCGGCAGACCTCGTTTGCTCCCCATTCGTGCATTGTTGTCGCTGACTCGTAAGCCCGTGCGCGGATTGGGAGTTGGTAAAGACCGGTTGATGTTCTAGCGCCTTCCGCAGCCACGGGACCGACACGCCCGAGTCCCACCCCGGAAGGCCACCAATTGCTCAGTGACATCCGAAGCACACGGCGCGCCCGCCAGCTGGCCGCGCTGACCTTTGTCGTCGGCATGGTCACGGCATGCGGCGGCGGCGCCAGCGACATCGCGGGCGGCACCGGGCCGGCCAACGCGAACACGAAGATCACCCTGGTCGCGTATTCGGTCCCGGAACCGGGCTGGAGCAAGGTGATTCCGGCGTTCAACGCCTCGCAGGAGGGTCGGGGCGTGCAGGTGATCACGTCCTACGGGGCATCCGCCGACCAGTCCCGGGGCGTCGTCGAGGGCAAACCGGCAGACATCGTGAACTTCTCGGTCGAGCCGGACATCACCCGGTTGGTCAAGGCCGGCAAGGTCTCCGCGGACTGGGACAAGGGCGTCGCCAGCGGGATCCCCTTCGGGTCGGTGGTGACATTGGTTGTCCGCAAAGGCAATCCGAAGAACATCCGCGATTGGGACGACCTGCTACGCCCCGGCATCGAGGTCGTCACGCCCAGCCCGCTGAGTTCGGGCGGTGCCAAATGGAACCTGCTCGCCCCGTATGCAGCCAAAAGCGGAGGCGGCCGGGACACCAACGCCGGCGTCGATTTCATCAGCAAGCTGGTGCACGAGCACGTCAAATTGCGTCCGAGTTCGGGTCGTCTGGCCACAGGTGTCTTCATCGAAGGCAGCGGTGACGTGTTGATCAGCTACGAGAACGAGGCCATCGCCATTGAGCGGCAAGGAAAATCGGTGGAACACGTCAACCCAGCACAGACCTTCAAGATCGAGAACCCGCTGGCGGTGGTGAGCACCAGTGCGCACCTGGATGCCGCGACCGCGTTCAAGAATTTCCAGTACACCGCCGAGGCGCAGAAGTTGTGGGCGCAGGCCGGTTTCCGGCCGGTCGACCCCGCCGTGGCCGACAAGTTCCGCGACCAGTACCCGGTGCCGGTGAAGTTGTGGACGATCGCCGACCTCGGCGGCTGGAGCAAGGTGGACGCGCAGCTGTTCGACAGGAGCGGCGGCAGCATCACCAAGGTCTACCTGCAGGCGACCGGATGACCGCGGCCGTTCTCCCCGACCCGGAAGCGGTCCGGCCGGAACTCGAACCACCCGCCAATGAGGTGCCGGAGCCCCGCCCCCCGCGTGCCCCCCGCCCGCCGGGCGGGACGTCGCTTCAGGTCGGCGTGGCGACCCTGTGGCTCTCGCTGATCGTGCTGCTGCCGCTGGCAGCCATTGCCTGGCAGGCCGTGGGTGGGGGCTGGCAGGCGTTCTGGCTGGCGGTCACGTCTCACGCCGCGCTGGAGTCGTTCAAGGTGACGCTGACGGTTTCGGTGGTGGTCACCATCGTCAACCTGGTGTTCGGGCTGGCGACCGCCTGGGTGCTGGTGCGCGACGACTTCGTCGGCAAGGGGGTGCTCGACGCCATCATCGACCTGCCGTTCGCGTTGCCCACCATCGTCACCAGCCTGGTGATGCTCGCCCTCTACGGCAAGAACAGCCCGATAGGCATTCACTTGCAGCACACCCCGCCGGGCGTGGCGGTGGCGTTGATCTTCGTGACGCTGCCGATGGTGGTGCGGGCCATCCAGCCCGTGCTGCTGGAAATCGACCGCGAAGCCGAGGAGGCGGCGGCTTCCCTGGGTGCGACCGGTCCCAAGGTTTTCACCTCGGTCGTGTTGCCGTCGCTGACGCCGGCCTTGTTATCCGGTGCCGGCCTGGCGTTTTCGCGTTGCATCGGCGAGTTCGGCTCGGTGGTGACGATCGGCGGGCAGGTGCCGGGCAAGACCGAGGTGTCGTCGCAGTGGATCCGCGCCCTGATCGAGAACGACGACCGCACCGGCGCCGCCGCGATATCCATTGTCTTGCTGTCGATTTCATTCACCGTGCTGCTGCTCTTGCGCATCGTGGGCGGCCGGAGGGCCAAACGCGAGGAGAAGGCCGCATGAGCTCCGGGCGCTACGCGCTCCGCTCGGTGGTGCTGGCCTACCTTGGTGTGGTGCTGGTCGCTCCGGTGGTCATCATCTTGTGGCGCACCTTCCGGCCCGGCCTCGCTCAGTTCTACACGTGGATCAGCACGCCGGCGGCCATCTCGGCCCTGCACCTGTCGCTGCTGGTGGTCGCCATCGTGGTGCCGCTCAACGTCATATTCGGTGTCTTGGTCTCACTCCTGTTGGCGCGCAGCCGATTCCGCGGCCGGGGAGTGCTGCAGACGGTCGTGGACCTACCGTTCGCGGTCTCGCCGATCATCGTGGGCGTCGCGCTGATCGTGCTCTGGGGCTCGGCCGGCGCGCTGGGTTTCGTCGAAAAGGACCTCGGCATTCCGGTGATCTTCAGTACCCCCGGCATCGTGCTGGCCAGCATCTTCGTCACCCTGCCGTTCGTGGTGCGCGAGGTCCAACCGGTGCTGCAGGAAGTGGGGACCGAGCAGGAACAGGCGGCCGCGACGCTGGGTTCGGGTTGGTGGCAGACGTTTTGGCGGATCACGCTGCCGTCCATCCGGTGGGGTTTGACCTACGGCATCCTGTTGACCACCGCGCGCACCCTCGGCGAGTTCGGCGGGGTCATCATGGTGTCGTCCAACCTGCCGGGGGAATCGCAGACGCTCACGCTGCTCGTGAACGATCGCTACAACCGTGGGGCCGAATACGGCGCCTACGCGCTGTCGACGCTGATGATGGGCGTCGCGGTCGCGTTTCTGATCGTCAAGGCCATTCTGCTCATTCGCCGGGCGCGAGCTCGGGCCCAGGCATGACAAGGAGACAACAACGATGAGCGAAAACGGGGACGACCCGACTGCGTACGCGATCACGGTGCGTGACGCCTATAAGCGTTATGGCGATTTCGTGGCGTTGGATCATGTGGATTTCGTGGTGCCGAAGGGTTCGTTGACGGCGTTGTTGGGGCCCAGTGGGTCGGGCAAGTCGACGCTGTTGCGGGCCATCGCGGGGCTCGATCACCCCGACTCCGGCACGGTCACGATCGATGGCCTGGATGTCACGGGGGTGCCGCCGCAGCGGCGCGGGATCGGGTTTGTGTTTCAGCATTATGCGGCGTTCAAGCACCTGACGGTGCGCGACAACGTGGCCTATGGGCTCAAGATCCGCAAGCGGCCCAAGGCCGAGATCAAGAAGAAGGTGGACAACCTGCTGGAGGTGGTGGGGCTCAGCGGTTTTCAGACCCGTTATCCCAACCAGCTCTCCGGCGGTCAGCGTCAGCGCATGGCGTTGGCTCGCGCGCTGGCGGTCGATCCGCACGTGTTGTTGCTCGACGAGCCGTTCGGGGCACTGGATGCCAAGGTGCGCGAGGATTTGCGGGCGTGGTTGCGCCGCCTGCACGACGAGGTGCACGTCACCACGGTGCTGGTGACCCACGATCAGCAGGAAGCGCTGGACGTGGCCGATCGGATCGCGGTGCTCAACAAGGGCCGCATCGAGCAGGTCGGGTCACCGCTCGAGGTCTACGACTCCCCGGCGAACACATTCGTGATGTCGTTCCTGGGCGCGGTGTCCGTTCTCAACGGTGCCCTGGTGCGTCCGCACGACATTCGGGTGGGCCGCAACCCCGAGATGGCGGTGGCCGGCGGCGACGGCACGGCGGAGTCGATCGGGGTGGTGCGGGCCACCGTCGATCGGGTGGTGGCGCTGGGCTTCGAGGTCCGCGTGGAACTCACGGCCGAGGCCACCGGGGGCCCGTTCACCGCGCAGATCACCCGCGGCGACGCCGAGGCACTGGCCCTGCGCGACGGCGACACCGTCTACGTGCGTGCCACCCGCGTGCCGCCGATCGCCAGCGAGGTGACGGAGGATCAGGCGGGAGTCGGCTCGGCCTGACGAGCACGGCTGCTTTACCCGGTGGTCGTCCGGTATTGCGGGCAGTACGCGGACGACGACAGCCCCAGGAAGAAGCCGGCCTGCCTGGCCGAGAGATTCGCGTCCTTCATCAGCTTCATGACGAGCAGGGGCCGCGTGGTGCCCTGGTCGAGTAGCGCACACATGTTCCTGCCCATCCCGATGGCAGCGCTGTTGTCGGAAATCGGGATCCCCTGGCTCGCAAGGGCGGCGATGAACGCGTCATCGTTTTGGTCGGCCGATGCCGGCGCGGCGAAGAGCGGCGCCGCGGCGGAAAGCAGGACCGCCATTAACGTCGACCACTTTCCAGAACCCATGTTCAGATGGGCCACTGTTCCTCTTAGAGCGGGCGAATGTGCTTCGGTTCAAAAATAACCGTTAAGGCAAGAACAACCCTCACATCATCGGCGGGAACGGCACCATCCAGTTCATCGAGTTGTCGGTCTTGCCCCGGTACTGCGGGCAGTAGGCAGCCACCGAAAGGCCGACGAAGTAGCCGGCTTGCTTCGGCGAAAGCGGGGTGTCCTTCACGATCCCCATCGCCACCGCGGTTGACGCCTCACCCTTGTCGAATCCGGCGCACACCGTATGTCCCATCGATACCGCGGTGCCGCGGTCGGACATCGATATCCCGTTTTTCGCGAGGGCCGCGACGAACGCATCGTCAATCGGCTCCGCCGATGCAGGCGCCGCGCCCAGCAGCGCGGCCGCGGACAACAGGACCCCGCAGGCGATCGACCACTTCGCTGCACCCGCGTTTGTCCGGGTCATGGCCTCCCCCTAAGCGGGTGAATCGGCTTCGAGTCAAGAACGACTTGGTTGAACGGTAACCGAAATCTAGACATTCCTCTCGTCGAGCGGCCGCAAGAATTCCGCAAGAACTTCGCGACGAAGCGGCAAGCGTCGTGCAGCAACGTATGCGTTGCCGGTCACGGCGACCGGGCCGCAAGGAAACGTCGCAAGAAAAGTGTCCGACCGCGGGGGAGCGGTGGCTCTTAGGAATGCGAGCGTCCGACCGGTCGCTGCGGTCCCGATCTTGGGACCGGTAGCCGCGGGGGACGGGTCAACTTGACACAACTACAGACCACCCACCAGAGAGGAAACCCCGGTGAGCACCGACCTCGACAACGCGCCGACACAGCGCCTGCGCGGCATCAGCACGCTGACGCCGGTGAGCGAGCCCCGCATCGCCCACCGCGGCTGCTACGCGTCGGGATCGCGCGCCCTCGCGGTGACCGAGACGTCCACGCTCCCTCGGATCAAGGCGATCGCCCCCGCCGTGACCCCGTTGCCCGCCAAGGCGGCGCGGAAATGGCAGGGCCTCTACGCGCTCAAGCCGTGGTACACCCGCCGGCTGACTCCGGTCGTGAACGTCGCGGTGCGGTGGAACATCTCGCCGGACGTCTTCACCGTCGCCGGGGTGCTGGCGGCGGGCGTGGCCGGAGCGACGGTCGCGCTGGGCTGGTGGCCCCTGACGGCGCTCTTCCTGGCGCTGCGGCTGGCCGGAGCCAACCTCGACGGCGCGGTCGCACGCGCCCGCGGCGTCAGCCGGCCGTGGGGATTCGTCGTCAATGAGATCGGCGACCGCGCCTCGGACCTGTTGACCTTCGCGGGGCTCGCGGTTTGGGCGGCGCGGCAGCGCGGCCCCGGGCTGCACTGGCTGTCCTGGCCGGTGATCATGGTGCTGATCGCCGCGCTGGCCGCGACGCTGCCCACCTTCGCCTCGTTGGCCGGAGCCGCCGCCGGCGCGCCCCGGCGCAACGGGGGCCCGCTCGGCAAGACCGAGCGCTGCCTCTTCGTTTTCTTGGCCACCGCCTTCCCGGTCATCCTTCCGGTGGTGGCGACCCAGCTGGTGAACGGCTCGCTGATCACCACGGTGCTGCGGCTGCGGGCCGCCCACCGCGAGCTGGCGGCGAAGCGTCAGGACGGCCCGGCCGCGCAGGGCACGCAGGAATTGGCGGTGCTGGCGTCATGACCGCGACCAGGATCAGCAGCGTGCTGCGGCACCGGCTGTGGCGGGCGGTGTGCGCCGTGTCCGGCGGGCTGACCGTGACCGGCCGCTTCCCGGTGCGGGGTGGCTGCGTGGTCGTGGCCAACCACTCCTCGCACGCCGACACCGCCGTGCTACTGGCGGCGCTGCCCGCCGGCGCCCAGCCGGTGTTCGCCGCGGCGGCCGACTACTGGTTCGACGTGCCGGTACGCCGCTTTGTGGCGTCCTCGTTGATCGGGATCCTGCCGGTGCGGCGGTCCGGCAAGGACACCTACGCCCAGCTGCTGGCCGCGGCCCGCCCGGCGCTCGAGGCCGGACGCACCGTCGTCATCTACCCCGAGGGCACCCGGTCGACGGATCGCAACATTGCCGAATTCCGTTCCGGCGCGGTCCGGTTGGCGCGCGACTGCGGGGTGCCGATCGTCCCGGTCGCGGTGCTGGGCACCGCCGAGGTGCTGCCCAAGGGCGCGAGCTTCATCTCCCACGCGCCGATGCAGGTGCGCATCGGCGAACCCGTCGACCCGGCCGGCACGTCCGCGCCGCAGCTGCGCGAGCAGGTCATGGCGCTGCGCGGAGACGCCCCGGAGCCGCAGCTCGTCGAGCTCACGCACGCCGCCTGAATCGCCGCGCCGAGTGTGCATTCAGCGTGAATTTTCGAATATTTCCCGCAGTGAGTGCACGTTCGGTGCGCGGTCGCAGGCCGCCTCAACGGCGGCTGCTCAACCGAGCAGATAGGCCAGGGGGAGGACCAGCAACAGCGAGTCGATCCGGTCGAGCAGGCCGCCGAAGCCCGGGAGCCAGGTGCCCGCGTCCTTGACCTGGGCCTGCCGCTTCACCATCGATTCCACGAGATCGCCGAGCACGCCGCCGAAGGCCACCGCCACCAGCAGGCCGAGGGTCATCGTGCCCAGCAACGTCAGCACCAGAAACGCCCCGATGACCGCACCGACCAGCCCGCCGACCGTCTTGTTGGGGCTCAACGGGGACAACGGCTTTCGCGCCCACCCGAAGAAGCGCAGCCCCTTTCCGCCGCACCAGGCCGCGACGTCGGTGGCCGCGGCCGCGAAGCACACCAGGTACGCGTCGGACCACAACGTCACCAGGTGCGCCAGGGACCAGCAGATCCACACCGAACCGAACGCGGTGAAAGTGGTTCGCCTGCCGCCATTTTCGACGTCGCCGCTGAACACCGAGGGCAGCGAGCACGCCAGCACGATGATCGGCGCCAGGCGCAGCAGCGGCGGATGCAGCCACGCCGCAAGCGGATACAGCACGGCCAGCGCCAGCAGCAGATACGTGTCGGCCTTGCCGAGTTTCACCAGGCGCGCGTACTCGAACACCGCGACCACGGCCAGCGCGGCCGCCAGGGTCGCGGTGGTGCCCCGGCCGATCCAGATGGGGATGCCGACCACCGGCGCGATCATCACCCACGTGGTCCACCGCCGGATCAGCTCACGCCGGCGCGACGCGAGCACCACGACGCCGGCGACCACCAAAATCACGACGGTGACCCACAGGAAGAACACCGATCGCGCGTACAGGTGCACGTGCAGCGGACCCACGTCGAAGTTCAGCGGCAATCGCCGATCCAGATGCAGGATCCGCAGGTAGTAGTCGACCAGCATCAGCGTGGCCCGTCCACATCAGCCTCCCAGCAAACTGTGGTCCAGGAAACGATAAGCGGTCCTGGCCGATCCGGGAAATGAAATCGCGTCATCGGGACCCGCGTCGGCTACCTGTCACACGGCTCCGCTGGCCCCCTCGGATCGGCTCGCGGTAGGGTGAAACGAGTGTGTGGACTCACCGGTGAGGTTCGACTCGATGGCCGGGTTCCCGACGTAGCGGCGGTGTCAGCAATGGCTGCCGTCCTGGCGCCCAGGGGGCCGGACGCGGCGGGAACCTGGTCACAAGGCCGGGTCGCCCTCGGCCATCGGCGCCTCAAGATCATCGATCTGACCGAAGCGGGCGCCCAGCCGATGGTCGATTCGGAGCTGGGCCTGGCGGTCGCCTGGAACGGCTGCATCTACAACTACAAGGAGCTCCGGCGCGAGCTGAGCGACCACGGCTACCGGTTTTTCTCGCACAGCGACACCGAGGTCCTGCTCAAGGCCTACCACCGCTGGGGCGACGATTTCGTCAGCCACCTGTACGGAATGTTCGCCTTCGTCATCGTCGAGCGCGACAGCGGTCGGGTGTTGCTCGGCCGGGACCGGCTCGGCATCAAACCGCTGTACCTCACCGAGGACGGTCACCGCGTCCGGTTCGCATCGACGCTGCCCGCGCTGCTCGCCGGTGGCGGGGTGGACACCCGGATCGATCCCGTCGCGCTGCACCACTACATGACGTTCCACTCCGTGGTCCCGCCGCCGCTGACGATTCTGCGCGGCGTGCGCAAAATCCCTCCCGCGTCGGTGGTCGCCATCGAGCCCGACGGCCGGCGCAGCACCACCACCTACTGGACGCCGGACTTCACCAGGCGCGCCGATCGCTCCGACTGGTCGGAACACGACTGGGAGGATGCGGTGCTGTCCGCGCTGCGGGTCGCGGTCGAGCGCCGGCTGGTCGCCGACGTCCCCGTCGGCTGCCTGCTGTCCGGCGGTGTCGACTCCAGCCTGATCGTGGGTCTGCTCGCCGAGGCGGGCCAGCACGGGCTGTCCACGTTCTCGATCGGCTTCGAGTCGGCGGGCGGCGTCGAGGGCGACGAGTTCCGCTGGTCTGACATCATCGCCCGGCGCTTCGAGACCGACCACCACCAGATCCGCATCGGGACCGACCGGATGCTGCCCGCGCTCGACGGGGCGATCGGCGCGATGAGCGAGCCGATGGTCAGCCACGACTGCGTCGCGTTCTACCTGCTGAGCCAAGAAGTCGCGCGCCACGTGAAGGTCGTGCAGTCGGGTCAGGGCGCCGACGAGGTGTTCGCCGGCTACCACTGGTACCCGCCGATGGGTTCCCCGGCGGCGGCGACGCTGGAGGGGGCGGTCGCCGAGTACCGCGGCGCCTTCTTCGATCGCGATTCGGCCGAGCTGGCGGGCCTGCTGGGAACGGGCAACCTCGCGCCGGGCGATCCCAGCCAGCGCTTCGTTTCCGAACACTTCGCTCACGCGGGTGCCGAAACCGGCATCGACCGTGCCCTGCGGCTGGATACGACCGTGATGCTGGTGGACGACCCGGTGAAACGGGTGGACAACATGACCATGGCCTGGGGGTTGGAGGGCCGGGTTCCGTTCCTCGACCACGAGCTGGTCGAGCTGGCGGCGACCTGCCCCCCGGAGCTGAAGATCGCTCACGACGGCAAGGGCGTCCTCAAACAGGCTGCGCGACGGGTGATCCCATCGGAGGTCATCGACCGGCCCAAGGGGTACTTCCCGGTTCCAGCGCTGACCCACCTCGAAGGGCCCTACTTGGACATGGTTCGCGACGCCCTCTACGCGCCGGTGGCCAAGGAGCGCGGGCTGTTCAACTCCGAAGCGGTCGACGCCCTGCTGGCCGACCCGAACGGCAAGCTCACCCCGTTGCGCGGCAATGAGCTTTGGCAGATCGCCCTCCTGGAGCTGTGGTTGCAGCGTCACGGCGTGACGGGCCCGGCCGCATGACCGCCGTCGACCCCTCCGAGGATCACTCGCACGATCACGCCGAGGATCACACCGAGGCCATCACCATGGGCCTGCACGACGCCTCCCCGCCCGAGCTCGTCGACGCGATGGCCAAGGACGTCGAGCTCGAAATGGGTTGGGGCCGACTGATTTTCGGTCAGACATTCGCCGATGCCGAGACCTTGGCCGAGACGCTGCGCCGCGAGGTCGCCGGGCGGCGCGACATCTGCATCTACGCGCGCGAGTCCCACGTCGTGGTCGCCGGGGCGCCGACCGAGCTCTTCATCGACCCCAGCCACACCTATCGGCTGCGCTTCACCGGGCACCCGGACGAGGAGAACCTGGCGCCCTCGCCGGTCGGCATGACGGTGCGCACGCTGAACGACCCCGTCGACGCCGACGCCATGAACCGCGTGTTCGTGCGCTGCGGCATGGTGCCGGCGCCGGTCGAGACGATCTGGGACAACCACTTGCACCAAGAGGCGGTGACGTACCTGCTCGCCGTGCGTGACGACGACGACGCGGTGGTAGGCACTGTGACCGGCGTCGACCACCAGTTGCTGTTCTCCGATCCCGAGGAGGGGTCGAGCCTGTGGACGCTGGCCGTCGATCCCGCCGCGGCGCTTCCCGGGGTGGGTGAGGCGCTGACCCGGGCGGTGGCGGACCACTTCCGGCGCGCGGGCCGGGCCTACATGGATCTGTCGGTGGCGCACGACAATGCCGCGGCCATCGGCCTTTACGAGAAACTCGGCTTCGTCCGCGTTCCCGTATTGGCGATCAAGCGGAAGAACGCGATCAACGAGCCGCTGTTCACCCCACCCCCGGAGACGGTCGAGGACCTCAACCCCTACGCGCGGATCATCGCCGACGAGGCGATGCGCCGCGGAATCTGGGTCGAGGTCCTGGACGCCGAGACCGGCGAGATGCGGCTCACGCACGGCGGTCGCAGCGTGATCACGCGGGAATCGCTGTCCGAGTTCACCTCGGCGATCGCGATGTGCCGTTGCGACGACAAGCGATTGACACGACGCCTGGTCTCCGAGGCGGGCATCAACGTCCCGCGTGCGCGGCTGGCCACCTTCGACGACGGCGACTTCGCATTCCTGCAGGAGGTCGGCGAGGTCGTCGTCAAACCCACCCGTGGAGAACAAGGCAAGGGCATCACCGTCGGGGTGGTGGCCGAGAAGGGGCCCGACGAGCTCGCTGCGGCGGTGGCCCGGGCGCGCCAGCACTACCGGGAGGTGCTCATCGAGGAACGCATCGACGGCGACGATCTCCGCCTGGTGGTGATCAACGGCCGGGTCGTGGCCGCGGCGCTGCGCAAGCCGCCGGAGATCATCGGCACCGGCGACCACACCGTGCGAGACCTGATCGCGGCCGAGAGCCGCCGGCGTTCCGCGGCCACCGGGGGCGAGTCGAAGATCCCGATTGACGACATCACCGAGGCGACCGTGGCCGAGGCCGGCTGGAAGTTGGACGACGTGCTGCCGCAGGGGAATCGGCTGCGCGTCCGCCGCACCGCCAACCTGCATCAGGGCGGGACGATCCACGATGTCACCGCCCAGGTGAACCCGGAACTGTGTCGCGTCGCGGTTGCGGCGGCCGAGGCGATCGGGATTCCGGTGACGGGCATCGACCTGCTGGTGCCCGACGTCACCGGGGCCGACTACGCGTTCATCGAAGCCAACGAGCGACCGGGGCTCGCCAACCACGAACCCCAGCCCACTGCCGCGGCGTTCATCGACTACCTGTTCCCCGGCCACCCGGGCCAGCCGCCGGCCTGGACTCCCGAGGAGTCCCGCGCCGACCGGGATTGAGCTTGCGACCGGCCTTGTTTGGGTAATGCTCTGCTCACGCAGATAGGAGTCACATGAGCGCGGGCGTGCAAACCGGAACCATCACCACCCACATCCCGGCCAGGCTGGACCGGCTGCCCTGGTCGCGGTTCCACTGGCGCGTCGTCATCGGACTCGGTGGCGTGTGGATTCTCGACGGGCTCGAGGTCACCATGGTCGGCAACGTGTCGTCCCGCCTCACCGAGAAGGGCAGCGGCATCGGCCTCACCCCCGCGCAGATCGGCGTGGCGGCCGCGTTCTACATCGCCGGGGCCTGCCTGGGCGCACTGGTCTTCGGTCACCTGACCGACCGGTTCGGCCGGCGGAACCTGTTCATCCTCACGCTGGTGGTGTATTTGACCGCCACCGTCGCGACCGCATTCGCCTTTGCGCCTTGGTATTTCTTCATCGCCCGCTTCTTCACCGGCTCGGGCATCGGCGGCGAATACGCCGCGATCAATTCGGCGATCGACGAATTGATCCCCGCTCGGGTGCGCGGTCGGGTGGACCTGGTGATCAACGGGACCTACTGGCTGGGCTCGGCCGCCGGGGCGGCCGGGGCGCTGGTACTGCTCGACACGTCGAATTTCGCACCGAACATCGGCTGGCGGCTCGCCTTCGGCCTCGGCGCCATCTTCGGCATCTTCGTCCTGCTGGTCCGGCGCAACGTCCCGGAGAGCCCGCGGTGGTTGTTCATCCACGGGCGTGCGCAGGAGGCCGAGCGGGTGGTCGGCGAAATCGAAGAAGAGGTGCGGCGGGGGAGCGACAAAGCGCTGCCCGAACCGGCGGGCCGGCCCCTGAAAGTTCGTCAGCGCGAGGCGATCCCGTTCCGGGAGATCGCGAGGGTGGCGTTCACGCTGTATCCGCGTCGTGCGGTGCTCGGGCTGGCGCTGTTCATCGGGCAGGCGTTCCTCTACAACGGGGTGACGTTCAACCTGGGCACGCTGTTGAGCGGGTTCTACGGGGTGCCGTCGGGCAAGGTGCCGGTGTTCTTCATCCTGTGGGCGGTAAGCAATTTCGTCGGACCGCTTGCGTTGGGCCACCTGTTCGACACCGTCGGTCGTAAACCGATGATCGCGGCGACCTACATCGGGTCCGCCGTGGTGGCCGTCGTCCTCGCGATTTTGTTCGTCACGCAGACGGGCGGCGCCTGGACATTCATCGCCGTCCTGGCGGTGGCGTTCTTCCTGGCGTCGGCGGGCGCGAGCGCCGCGTATCTGACGGTGAGCGAGATCTTCCCGATGGAGACCCGGGCGCTGGCGATCGCGTTCTTCTATGCGGTGGGAACGGCGATCGGCGGCATCACCGGCCCGCTGCTGTTCGGCCAGCTGATCAACTCCGGAGAGCGCGGTCAGGTCGTCTGGTCGTTCCTCATCGGCGCGGCGGTGATGGCGGTCGCGGGCCTGATCGAGCTGTGGCTGGGCGTCGCGGCCGAACGGCGTCCGCTCGAAGAGCTGGCGTTGCCCTTGACGGTGGCCGACGCCGAGCGCGAGGAAGAGGACGAAGCGCCTCAGCATTAGCCGGCCCGGACGCTTCCGGCGCTTCGGGCGTTGGGTGTGAATCGTGGGCTTTGCGTGTGAGCCCACGGCGGGAAAATCGCCAAGATGCCGCCCTGGCTTCACGCTGAAAACCCTGAGTTCACCAGACAGTCGGCGCAGAGATTCTCCCCACATGGCGACGTAGGTACGGTCCACGGGATGATTCCCGGGTGATGCGGTCGCGGCGCGTGCTCCAGATCCGCCGGATCCGCGCATGGCTGGCGTTGTGCGCGGCGATCACGTTGATCCCGTGGACCGTCTACCTCGCCCTCACCTTGCCGCAGGACTACACCGCGCAGCATTGGCAAGCCACCTGGGTCGGCTTCGACATCTTGTTGCTGGCGTTCATGGTCGCCACCGCGGTGCTCGGTTTCCTGCAGCACCAACTGCTGACGCTGTTTGCGTTCACGACGGGGGTGCTACTCGTGTGCGACGCCTGGTTCGACGTGCTGACCGCCGAAGGCGGCGACCTTCTTGTGTCGGCGCTCATCGCCGGGCTGGTGGAATTGCCGTTGGCGGCGGTGCTGATCATCGGCACCTTGCGGATCGCGCGCCTGCAGGGTCCGCCGTTCAGCCGCGCGCGCGGGCCATTTCGGGTGCGCCTGCGGCGCTAACCCGCGCTGCCGTCCGCGTCTCATGATCGAAACCATTGCGGACCCGCCGTTGACATCGGCGTAACAAGTTTGCCATCGAACGTTCCTACTGTGGGGCGGTCCACTGTCCGGCACAGGAAATCGTGGGCCCCCCTCAGCGATAGGAACTCAATTGAGCGGAAACGCGGTCCGCCTGCAGGCGATCAACAACGTCGAGGCGTATGTCCCCCCAGCCATCAGTTTCGTACCTGGCGAAGAGCCCGGCGCGGTCTTCGGCTCGAACGTCTTCACCAAGGCCGAGATGCAGGCCCGCCTGCCCAAGTCGGTGTTCAAGTCAATCGTCGCGACCATCGAGAAGGGCACCAAGCTCGACCCCGCGGTGGCGGATACGGTCGCCGTGGCGATGAAGGACTGGGCGCTGGAAAAAGGTGCCACCCACTACGCGCACGTCTTCTACCCGATGACCGGGCTCACCGCCGAGAAGCACGACAGCTTCCTGGAGCCCATCTCCGACGGCCAGACGCTGGCGGAGTTCGCCGGCAAGACCCTCATACAGGGTGAGCCGGACGCGTCGAGCTTCCCGTCGGGCGGCCTGCGCAGCACGTTCGAGGCGCGCGGCTACACCGGCTGGGACGTGACCAGCCCCGCCTACATCCTGGAGAACCCGAACGGCAACACGCTGTGCATCCCGACGGTGTTCGTCTCGATGACCGGCGAAGCCTTGGACTACAAGACGCCCCTGCTGCGCAGTCAGCAGGCGATGGGCAAACACGCCGAGCGTGTCCTGAAGCTGTTCGGCCACAAGGACCTCAACCACGTCGTCTCGTTCTGCGGCCCGGAGCAGGAGTACTTCCTGGTCGACCGGCACTTCTTCCTGGCGCGCCCGGACCTCGTCAACGCCGGGCGCACCCTGTTTGGCGCCAAGCCGCCCAAGGGCCAGGAGTTCGACGACCACTACTTCGGCGCGGTGCCCGAGCGGGTGTTGGGCTTCATGATGGACACCGAGCGAGAGCTGTTCAAGCTCGGCATCCCGGCCAAGACCCGGCACAACGAGGTGGCCCCCGGCCAGTTCGAGATCGCGCCGATGTTCGAGCGGGCCAACATCGCCTCCGACCACCAGCAGCTGCTGATGACGATCTTCAAGACGATCGCGAAGAAGCACGGCATGGAGTGTCTGTTCCACGAGAAGCCGTTCGCCGGCGTCAACGGGTCGGGCAAGCACGTCAACTTCTCGATGGGCAACTCCGAGCTGGGCTCGCTGCTGGTTCCGGGCGACACCCCGCACGAGAACGCACAGTTCCTGGTGTTCTGCGCCGCGGTGATCCGTGCCGTGCACAAGTTCTCGGGGCTGCTGCGGGTGTCGGTGGCATCGGCCACCAATGACCACCGCCTGGGCGCCAACGAGGCGCCGCCCGCGATCATTTCGATCTTCCTCGGCGAGCAGCTGGCCGACGTGTTCGAGCAGATCGCCAAGGGCGCGGCCACGTCGTCAAAGGGCAAGGGCGTCATGCACATCGGCGTCGACACGCTCCCACCACTGCCGACCGACCCGGGCGACCGCAACCGGACCAGCCCGTTCGCGTTCACCGGCAACCGGTTCGAGTTCCGTGCGCCAGGCTCCGGGCAGACGGTGGCCGTGCCGCTGATCGTCCTCAATACGATCATGGCGGACTCGCTCGACTACATGGCGACGGTGCTGGAGAAGGCCGTCGCCGACGGCGAGGACTTCGACCATGCCGTTCAGCGGCTGCTCACCGATATCATCACCGAGCACGGTGCGGTCGTGTACAACGGCGACGGGTATTCGGAGAAATGGCAGATCGAGGCGGCCGCGCGCGGTCTGCCGAATCTCAAGACGTCGCTCGACGCCATTCCGGAGCTGATCAAGCCGGAGTCGGTTGAACTCTTCGAGAAGTACGGGGTGTTCAACGAGCGCGAGCTGCACAGCCGCTACGAGGTCCGGTTGGAGCAGTACGCCCTGACCATCGCGGTCGAGGCGAAACTGGCGCTGGAACTCGGTACGACCGTGATCCTGCCGGCCGCCATCCGGTACCAGACCGAGCTCGCCCAGAACGTCGCCACGCTGAAAAAGGCCGGCATCGAAGCGAGCACGGTTGCGCTGGAAGCGGTTTCGATCCCAATCGCCGAGCTGCAAAAGGGCCTGGCGACGCTGAAGTCGGCGCTGTCCGACCACTCGGCGGAGACGGCGCTGGCCGAGGCTACGCACGCGCAGAAGGAGCTGCTGCCTGCCATGGCGGCGGTCCGCGCGGCCGCCGACACGCTGGAAAGCGTTGTCGCCGACGACCTGTGGCCGCTTCCCACCTACCAGGAGATGCTCTACATCCTGTGATAGACATCGTCGGGTGTGGGGGCCGGCCGCGCCAGCGGCGGTGATCCGCGGCCCCCACGCCCGACGATCCGCGTGCGCAAGAATTTCGCAAGAAACTCGCCAACTTCTGCCAAGTGCTGTGCCGCAACCTTTCCGCTGACGGGCCTTGCCCGCAACAGACCGGAAAGGGACACAAAGTGCCGCAAAGCCGCGAAGACAAGACTTACGATTCGGCCATGTCGCTGGAAGCTGGCCAGGTATTCGCCGGATACACGATCCTGCGGTTGCTGGGTTCGGGCGGCATGGGTCAGGTGTATTTGGCGGCGCACCCGCGTCTGCCGCGCGAGGACGCGCTCAAGGTGCTGCCACCCGACTTGACCGCCGACGCTGAGTTTCGCGCCCGGTTCGTGCGCGAGGCCGACCTGGCGGCGGGGCTGTCGCATCCGCACATCGTGAGGGTTCACGACCGCGGCGAGGAGGACGGCCATTTCTGGATCTCGATGGCCTACGTTCCGGGCACCGATGCGGGCCGCCTGTTGCGCCAAAACTATCCCGGCGGAATGCCGCTCGACGAGGTGGTGCCGATCATCACCGCCGTCGCCGAGGCACTGGACTACGCGCACCACCGGGGCTTGCTGCACCGCGACGTCAAGCCCGCCAACATCCTGTTGGCCGAACCCGATGGGCAGGCGCGGCGGGTCTTCCTGGCCGATTTCGGCATCGCCCGCCGCATCGATGACGCGACCGGGCTGACCGCGACCAACATGACGGTCGGCACCGCGGCCTACGCGGCACCCGAACAGCTCAAGGGCGAGGCGATCGACGGGCGCGCCGACCAATACGCCTTGGCCTGCACCGCATTTCACCTGCTGACCGGTGGACAACCGTATGTCGACTCCAATCCCGCCGTGGTGATCAGCCAGCACGTCAATGCGCCGCCGCCGTCGGTCGGTGCGCAGCGACCGGAGCTGGCCCAGCTGGATCCGGTGTTCGCCACCGCGATGGCCAAGGAGCCGTCCGGCCGGTTCGCCAGCTGCGGGGAGTTCGCGGCCCACCTCGGCGGCCGGCCGCTGCCGAGCTTCGCGTACGCCGGCGAGATCCCGGCCCGCCCCGACAACGAAATCACCCAGCCTTCTTTCGGCGTCGCCGCGCCCACCGTCCCGTCGCGGCCGAAACCGGCCGGCTGGAAACGGTTGAGCCGGCGCCCGGCGGTACTGATCCCCGCCCTGGCGGGCGTCGCGCTGCTGATCGCCGGCGGTGTCTTCGCCTCAGGAAAGCTCACCCAGTCCGGCAAGCCGACGCACACCGCGGCGCCCACGGCCAGCCCCGGGCCCAAGGCACCGCCGCCGAACACGGGTCCATTCACGGGCGTCTACCGGGCCGACTTCGCCCGGATCACCAGCATCGAAGGCATGCCGCCCCCGGGCGCCGCGCCGTCTAGCGAAACCTGGGCTGTCAGTTCGGCGTGTCGTCCCACCGGTTGCGTGGCGACCGCGACGCGCCTTACCGGTGAGACCATGCAGGTGCCGGCGACCGTATTCGATCAGGTAGACGGAAGCTGGCGGGCGGTGACCGCCGGCTCGAGCACGTGCGCCAGCGCCGAAGGCGAGATCTGGGAAACCTTCACGCTGCAACCGCGTCCCGACGGCACGTTCGCGGGGGAGGTGACCGAGATCATGGGCAAGGGCTGCGCCAACAAACGCAGCGTGACGTTCACCCGCACGGGAGACGTCGACCTCGGCAGCGTGGCCGACCCGAATGTGCTGCCGCCGCGGGTGGTTTCGCCGGCCGAGGCGCTGCGCGGCCACTACCACGAATCGGACGTCACACCGACCGGTTTCAAAGGGCAGCAGGACTACGTTGTCCGCACGGACTGCCTGCGCGCCGGCGACCGGTGCATGAGCTTTTTCCACGCACCCCCGGCTTCCGCTATGGCGTTGGTATTCGGCGCCGGGGAGTGGATCTACGACCGTGAGTTCGACGGCCGCTGCTCGAAGGGCGGCACGGCGCACGTCAGGATCGTCGTGCATTTTCCGATGCCCCAGCCCGCACAGGACCCCATCGCGTTGCTCACCGGGCACGGTCACGAGGACGTGACGAACTCCGGCGGGGCCAATTGCGGCAGCACGGACGTCGACGCAAAGTTCGCGCGAACCGGCGACTAGCGGCATCCCCGCGCGAGCCTAACCACACTGCGAAACCCGGCCGCAGTTTTCGCAATCAGGTTACGCTCGCGGCGGCATCGTAGAGTCAAGGCGTGCAGGCGATTTAGCGGCTATCTGCGCGGACCCATCATGCCGCCCGGCCCCATCATGCACCCGCCCATCATCTGCTGCATCATTGCGGGCATACCTTGCTCGACGAACCCCGTTACCTCCCGCGCGTGCGCGCGGATGGCGTCGGTGAGAGCAGGATCTTCGGAAGTCTCCTCGACGACCACACCCGTTGCGGTGAGGGTGAATTGGCGGCGATAGCCGTTAGCGTGGCGGAACAGCGTCGGCAGGCTCTGGCTCATGCAACTGACCTCCGTCCCTTGATCGAGGTGGGAGTACATGCTCGAAACATGCGCCTGCAGTTGGGCGGCGAGCTCCGGGGCGTCCGATTGGGTGGTGGTGCGCACGCCGCCGGGGATCTCTTCCACCGTTCGGCCGACTTCCGGTGCCGCATGAACATTTCCATGTATCGGCTCATGTCCACCGAACCGGCACCCATGAAGCCGCATCCGTCGGCGAGCCGGATATCCACAGACGGCGACGCCACCACGCTGCGGCGGGCCGCCTGCAGGCCTAACAGACCGCCCGCACCCAGCGCGCCGAGCGCGGCGAGTGCCGCCCGTCGGGTGAACTTGACCACGTCCTAGCCTCCACATCCAGCAGGAGCCGCTTCGCCAAGCTGACCAGAGGCACGGCCCCCATGCTAGGGCCAATAGTCCCTACCCCCGAGGGGTATATGTGTGCAATCCTTCGAGGCATGACAGACACACCTGAATCCACGATCGAACCGACCACCGTGAGTGAGCAACCCCGCTACGACAACCGATTCGGCGGCCCCAGCCGCCTGGGCCAAGCCGCGGCGTGGGTCGTCATCGTCGCCGGCGTGGTGTTCGTCGTCGGATCGATCTTCTTCTGGGGTTTGTTCTTGGGTTGGTCCTCGGGGGCCCACTCCGGTTGGCATCGCGGCTATTACGGCGGCCACGAGGGCAGTTGCCCGATGATGGGCTCGGGCGGAATGGGCGGCATGATGGGTCCCGGCGGAATGATGGGTCCCGGCGGAATGACGGGTCCGGGCGGCATGATGGGCCCCTCACAAACACCCGCTCCGGCGCCTGCCACGCCGCATCCCTAGCGCGAACTAGCCGAGCAGCTTGGTGAGCCAGGTCGGGTCCTGATAGTTCACCGACTTGGTGCCATCCCAGACGAACGGTGTGCCGGTGGCGTTGAGTCCGGTCAGCGTCGCGTCCCCGGCCGCGGCCTTGGCCTTGCCGGTGCCGACGTCGTCGCCGCCCTTGATGCAATCGATCACGCTGGCGTCGACGCCGACGGTCTTGGCCAGCTGGGCCAGTTCGCCGTCGGTGCGGTCCTCGGGGGCGTCCTCCGCCGGCTGAAAGTTGCTGGCGAACAGGCCGGAGTAGAAGTTCATGTACAGCTTCGGATCATTCTGCGCCGCAACACAATACGTCGCCGCCACCGCGCGCGACGAGTAATTCTTGCTGTGCGACTTGTCGTCGAGGAAGTTCAGCAAGTGGTAGCGCACCGCCAGCTTCTTGTTGTTCACCGCGCTGTCGATGTCACCGGCGTTCGACCGGATGAAGCTACCGCACGGCGGGCAGATCGGCTCGTTGAAGATGTCGATCGTCGTCGGTGCGGCCGAGCTGCCGACGGAGACACCGTCATCGAGCACCTTGAGCTCAACCGCGTCCGGCGGAGGCGCGGGCGACGTCGGCGTGGAGGACCGGGCCGACGGGGACGACGACTGCCACGGGTGGGCGGCAACGATGACCAACCCGACCACCACGGCCACCACGACCGCCACGACGGCGCCGATCCACAGCCAGGGCTTGCGGCTGCTCTGGGGCGGCTGCCCCCAGAGCGGCGCGCCGACGCTGCCCATGTCGCCCGTGCCCCACGTGGGGGTGCCGGGCCAGCCCGTCGGCTGCGGCATCGGTGCACCGGGAGCCGATCCGGTGGTCCACCGGGGTGCCTGAGGGGGTGCCTGGTTCGCCATCGCGTGCGGCGGCATCGCGGCAAAACCGCTGGGCTGCTGGCCGGCGAACGCGGCGGGCAGCTTCGCCACCTGGCTGCGCTCCAAAATGTCGGTGGCCCGATCCTGATCGGGCGTGGCCAGCGCGGCATACGCGGCCGCCGAGAGATCGCCACAGGTGGCGTAGCGCGCCGCGGGATCCTTGGCCATGCCGCGGGCGATCACGGCGTCGAAGGCCACCGGGATGCTCGGGCGCGCGGCGCTGGGGCGCGGGATCGGCTGGTTGAGGTGCGCGCCCATCACCCCGATCGTGTCGCCCGTGTACGGCGGGGTGCCCGTCAGGCACTCATACAAGACGCAGGCCAGCGCGTAGATGTCGGCCCGATAGGTGACCTCGCCATCGCTGAACCGCTCCGGGGCCATGTATTTGACCGTGCCCACCGTGGTGCCGAATGTCGTCAACTTCTCGTCGGACGTGGCGCTGGCGATGCCGAAATCCACCAGGTACGCGAAATCGTCTGCGCTGACGAGGATGTTCTCCGGTTTCACGTCGCGATGCATCACCCCGGCGGCGTGCGCGGCGTCGAGCGCCGAGCCGATCTGACGCACGATCGCCACCGCCCGCGGCGGGGACAGCGGCCCGAAACGGCTCAGCGTCGCGGCTAGGTTCTTGCCGTCGATCAGTCGCATGTCCACGTAGAGCTGACCGTCGATCTCGCCGAAGTCGTGGATCGGCACGACGTGCGGTTCTTGTAGGCGCCCCGCGGTGCGGGCCTCGCGTTGCATGCGTGAGCGGAAGACCGGATCGCTGGACAGCGTCTGCGACATCAGCTTGAGCGCCACGATGCGCTCGCGCACCGTGTCCTCGGCCTCGTAGACATCGCCCATGCCGCCGCGGCCGACCAGCCGCCGCAACCGATACGGCCCGAACTGCGAGCCCTCCCGCGAATCCGCGGTCGTGTCACCCATCGCCGACTCCTCACCCGCCGCCACGCGCCGCAAAACCCACACCGAAGCGCGGCGTGCCAGGCATAAGGCTAATGGTTTGGGCAACCGCGGGGCACGCTGAATTGCCAGAAAGCCAGCTAATTCCCGGTCGGCTGGCTACGAACTCCCGGGGTGGGTGAGGATTACCGGCATTCCTCGTCGCCGGTCTTTTCGCTGAGCCCCTCCCGCGACAGCGCCCGGACGAAGCCGTACGCCTGCATGCCCGCCGGGCCGGGATTCCGGACGATCCAATCGTTGATCTTTCCCAGCGCCGAGGCCAAATCGTCACGCCTGACCCGGATCAGGTAGGTCTTGCGTTCGTCCTGCGGGTCGTCGATGGACTCGGCGACGGCGACGGGGTTGCGGAACGCGTAGGCGATCCCGTGCACGGAATCGTTGTTCAGCGCCCACTGAAGCTCGCTGGGCCGCAGCCGGTTCACGGCCAGATTGCGGTATTCGTCCTCGCCGTTCGAATCGCTCACGTCGCCGCTGATCCTCCTCTGTGTGCCCGCGAGAAGAAGTCGGACGGCGGTGGACTGAAGATTGTGTCGCGCAGGCAATTCGATGAAATTTTCCCCAAGTCTTCATCATAGGAAGCCCGGTGCGCCGCTGCATGCCGAGCGAGCATCCAGCAATCGCGACGGCACTGACGTCGACCGGCCGCGGCGACGTAGAGTGACCGGCGAGGCAAATCAGGTTTTCTGCGGCGGCTGCGAGGACCCATGACCGAAGAACGCATCGAGATCCGTCGCACCATCCCGGCCCCGGCCGCCGATATCTTCGCGGTGCTGTGCGACCCGGCTGGCCACGTCGCCATCGATTCCTCGGGCATGCTCCAGGATGCCGAGGGCGAACCCGTCACCGGCGTCGGAGACAGCTTCGTGGTCCATATGGACCGCGAGGCGCTCAACGACTTTCCGCAACTGGGCAAATACGACGTCACCGTCACCATCAAGGAGTTCGAGCGGGACCGGCTAATTTCGTGGACGATTCTCGGCCAGATCCGCCCGCAAATCGGCCACGTCTACGGATATCTGCTCGAGCCGGCCGACGACGGCGCGTCGACCGTTGTCACGTCGTTCTACGACTGGTCGAACATCGACCCGAAGTGGCGCGACGCCGGGATTTTTCCGGTGCTCTCCGAGGGCGCGCTGCGGGCGACCCTGGGCATCCTCGATCGCACGGTTCGGCGGGGTTATCCCCGAGCCTGACCCCCTCAGCGGCGGTACTTCAGGAACACGTAATCGTCGTAAGCCAGGGCGTGCTCGAGGCGCATCCCGACCGGCACCGACAACCGTGACGGCGGGCGGCTGCCGACGGGCTGGCTCCCGGCTAGCTTGGGCGCCACTGTCACGCAGATTTCGACGACGGCGTCGGCGTCAACCAGCTCGTCCAGCAGGGTCGGCCCGCCCTCGCACAGGATGCGGCCCAAGCCCTGCCCGCGCAGCTGGGCGACGGCGCGCGTCACGTCGACCGAATCCTCCCCGGCCACCAGGATCTGCCGGCGCGGGTCCTGCCACGCGGCCGAGCGCGCGCAGGTCACCACGATCGGCGGCTGTGCGGGGTCGCTGAACAGCCTGGCCGGCAGTTCGCCGGTGCGCGTGATCACCGCAATGGGCGGCGCGGCCCGTTGCGCGTCGGTGAGCCGCACCGGGCCGTAGTTCTCGGCGCGCGCCGTGCCCGCGCCGACCAGCACCACGTCCGCGAAGCCCCGCAGCAGCCTCAACAGCTGCTGGTCAGTGGGACAGGACAGCGGACCCGCGCGACCGGCGAACGCCGCGGCCCCGTCGGCGCTGAAGATCATGTTGGCCCGCACGCCCGCCGGGGGATCGGCGTAGAACGACGCGAGTTCGGCGATGCCGCCGACGGCGCCCACCCGGGGAGTCACATCAGGCCTCGTGACCCGGTTCCAGGTGGCGGACGTCGCCGAACGACACCCACTGCTCGAGCTCTAGCGGCGGGCGGCCGTCCACCGGCTCGAGCAGGTGCCCGACGTGGTCACCGAGCGGGAAACGATCCAGGATCTTGCCGGCGAACCAGGCGGCCGCGTCGTCGAGGATGGGCAGCTGCGCCGGGCCGCGATGCCAGGAGCAGCGGTCGAACTTGTCTACCTTGTCGCCGGTTTGGCTGCCGAACAGCTCCGCGACGCCGAGATGTTCGCGGTCGAACACGTGCACCGCGAGGTGGCTGGCGTCGGCGGCGACCCGGAACGTGTGGTTCTTCGTGGACAAACCGACCAGGAACCGCGGTGGATGGATGCTGGCCTGGCTCGCGAAGCCGACCAGACAGCCGGCCGGCACGCCGTCGGCCTGGGTGGTGACGACGAACATCGGATAGTTCAGCAGCGCCACCAGCTTTTCGAATGCGTCTGTTCCGGGCTCGGTCACCCGCTCAGTCTTCCCGTTCGGATGCCCTGGGAATCGCGTACGCCGCGGCGCCGATGCCCAGCACCGCCGCGCCGGACAGCACCGAGGACAGCGGCAGCGCGCACGCCAGCACCAGGCACCCGACCAGCCCGATCACCGGGATGGCGCGGCGCGGCCGTCCCTCGTCGGGCCGAAGGGTGAACGCGGAGGCGTTGGCGACCGCGTAGTAGATGAGCACCGCGAACGAGGAAAAACCTATCGCGCCCCGCAGGTCCGCCGTCGCGGCCAACACCGCCACGACGACGCCGATCAGCAGCTCGGCGCGGTGGGGCACGCCGAACCTCGGGTGCACGGCGGCGAGCGCGTGCGGGAGGTGATGGTCGCGCGCCATCGCCAGGGTGGTGCGCGAAACCCCCAGGATCAGGGCCAGCAGCGAGCCCAGCGCCGCGACCGTCGCACCCACCTGCACGACGGGCGCCAGCCAGCCCATCCCCGCCACCCGCACGGCCTCGGACAGCGGCGCGGACGCCTCGGCCAGGCGTCGCGGCCCCAGCGCGGCCAGCGCCGCGACGGCCACCAGCGCGTAGATGGCCAGGGCGATCGCCAGGGCCAGCGGGATGGCCCGGGGGATGGTGCGCACCGGATCGCGCACCTCCTCGCCCAGCGTGGCGATGCGCGCGTAGCCGGCGAAGGCGAAAAACAACAGGCCCGCCGCCTGGATCACGCCGCCGGCGGTGACGCCCGACAGATGCAGGTATTCGGGGCCGACGCTGCGAGAGGTGAATACGGCGACGACGACCGCGGCCAGTACGGCAAGGACGACCGCGACGATGATCCGGGTCAGCCACGCCGACTTCTGCACCCCGACGTAGTTCACCGCCGTCAGCGCGACCACCGCGGCGACGGCCACCGCATGCGCCTGCGACGGCCACGCGTACGAGCCGACGGTCAGGGCCATCGCCGCGCACGAGGCGGTCTTGCCGACGACAAAGCCCCAACCCGCCAGGTAGCCCCAGAAATCGCCGAGCCGCTCGCGGCCGTACAGATAGGTGCCGCCGGAGGCGGGGTAGCGGGCGGCCAGCCGCGCGGAGGAGGTGGCGTTGCAATAGGCGACCACCGCGGCCACGGCCAGGCCCAGCAGCAGCCCCGAGCCGGCGGCGCGTGCCGCGGGGCCGAGCGCCGCGAAGATGCCGGCACCGATCATCGAGCCCAGCCCGATCACCACCGCGTCGAACACACCCAGGGTTCGGCGGAGCTCATTCACGCGCCAAACCTATCAAACCAATTTGATGTATTGTCCGGAGGGTGCCGGCAACCAAACGCGCGGAAGTTCCACCGCTGATGCAGATGGCGTCCCACCCGGTGCGGTGGGCGTTGCTGGCCGAGCTCGCCGAAGGCGACCACCGGGTACGGGAGTTGGCCGCCGCGGTCGACGAGCCGCAGAACCTGGTGTCGTACCACCTGCGGCTGTTGCGCTCGGCGGGGCTCATCGACGCGCGGCGTAGCAATTTCGACGCCCGCGACACCTACTACCACCTGAACCTTTCGCGGTGCGCGGCCGAATTCGCCGGGGCGGCAACCGCATTGCATCCGGCGCTCGCGCCGCCTGCGGCGACCCGGCCGGCCGGGTCGGTGCTGTTCCTGTGCTCCGGCAACAGCGCGCGCTCGCCGATGGCCGAGGCGCTGCTGCGGAAGAAGGGCGGCGGCCGCATCCGTGCCGCGAGCGCCGGCAGCCATCCCAAACCACAGATGCACCCGAACGCGGTGCGGATCATGCGCGACCTCTACGACATCGACCTTGGCGGCCGACCGCAGCCGCTGGCCGCGGTCGCCCGGGGGCGCTTCGATTGCGTGATCACGTTGTGCGACAAGGTCCGCGAATACGCCCGAGAGCATGGCGTTGTCACCGCGATGCATTGGAGCCTGCCGGATCCCTCGGCCGCTGTGGGCAGGGCGAGTTACCCCGAATTCCGGCGCGTGGCAAGCGAACTGAACGACCGGATCGATTTTCTCCTGCCCGTCCTAGCCCGGCCCCGGGAGCGATGATGAACCCCTTCGACCGCCGTCAATTCCTCAGTGGCCTGGCGTTGATCACCGCCGGCGGCGCCGCTGCGGCCTGCTCACGGACCGCGCCGCCCGGCCCGCCCAACGGCAAGCCCGATTACACGCTGCGCATCGGCACCGGACCCGTGGAGCTGGCGCCGGGCCACACCGTGTCGACCCTGACCTATAACGGCCAATTCCCGGGCCCGTTGTTGCGGTTCAAGGAGGGGCAACGGACGTGGGTCGACATCTTCAACGACACCGATGCGCCGGAGCAGCTGCACTGGCACGGCCAGCACGTCGGCGTCGACGTCGACGGCTCGGCAGAGGAGGGCACCCCCGACATCCCGGCGCACGGCATGCGGCGCATTTCATTCGTGCCCGGGCCGGCGGGCTACCGCTTCTATCACACCCACGTCGTGCCGCGCGCGGACCTGTCCCGCGGCCAGTACAGCGGCCTGGTCGGGCCGGTCTACATCGAGCCCAAAAAGAACCCGGGCGCCTACGACCAAGAGATCTTCCTGACGCTCAAGGAATTCGATCCCAGTTTCACCCGCGGGGGCGACATGGCCAGCGAATTCCTGGCCGGCGAACCGGACGGCGACCTCAAGGACAAAGGGGAGTCGGCGATGAAGGCGTCGCTCGCCAAGGGCGACCCGCATGGCTACGAGGTCAGCTACGGTGCATTCGCGATCAATGGGCGCATGCTCGGCCACGGCGATCCCATCCGCGTCCAACCCGGGCAGCGGGTGCTGTTGCACGTCCTCAACGGCAGCGCCACCGAAAGTCGCAGCCTGGCCTTGCCGGGGCACACCTTCAACGTGGTCGCGCTGGACGGGAACCCGGTGCCCAATCCGTCCCCGGTCCCGGTGTTGTGGCTCGGTGCGGCAGAACGCATTTCGGCTTTCGTCAACATGACGAATCCCGGCGTGTGGGTGCTGGGGGATCTGTCCGATGACGACCGCAGCCACGGCATGGGCGTGGTGGTGGAATACGCCGGGCGCGGCGGTGATCCGCAGTGGGCGGAGCCCCCGCCGTTCAAGTGGGATTACCGGCTGTTCGCGCCGCCCAACCCCGCGCCGGTGCCGCCGCCGGAACGCACCATCGAGATGCTGATCGAAAAGCGCAACGCCGCCGACAACGGCTTCAACGTCTGGATGTTCAACGGTACGGCGTTTTCGATGGAGACCAATCAGCCCGTGCTGGATCTGCAGCGCGACAAGCGCTATCGACTTCGCTTCCGCAACGCGACCGATGACCTGCACCCGATGCACCTGCACCGCCACACCTTCGAAATCACCCGCATCGCCGGGACGCCGACCTCCGGGGTGCGCAAAGACGTCGCGATGCTGGGCGGGTTCCAAAGCATGGAGATCGACTTCGTCGCCGACCAGCCCGGCTTGTCGCTGCTGCACTGCCACCAGCAGATCCACATGGACTACGGCCTCATGCTGCTGTTCAACAGCCGCTGATCCGCCACCGGGGCATCTACGATTCGGCCATGGCGCTCGAGATCGGTCAGGTGTTCGCGGGATACACGATCCTGCGGCTGCTGGGCTCGGGCGGCATGGGGCAGGTGTATCTGGCGTCGCACCCCCGGTTGCCGCGCCAGGACGCGTTGAAGGTGCTGCCGACCGAAACCACCGCCGATCCGCAATACCGGGAGCGATTCGAGCGGGAGGCGGAGCTGGCCGCCGGGCTCTCGCACCCGCACATCGTGGGGGTCCACGACCGCGGTGAATACGAGGGCCAGTTTTGGATCTCGATGGAATACGTGGCCGGCACCGACGTGGCCCGGCTGTTGCGGGAGCAATTTACAGGAGGCATGCCCGTCGAGGACGCGATGGCGATCATCAACGCGGTTGCCTCGGCGCTCGATTACGCGCATCACCGGGGGCTGCTGCACCGCGACGTGAAGCCGGCCAACATCCTGGTGACCGAGTCGGACGGACAGCCGCGGCGAATCTTTTTGGCCGACTTCGGCATCGCCCGTCGCGTCGACGACGTGGCCGGGTTGACCTCGACGAAGATGGCGGTCGGCACCGTGGCCTACGCGGCGCCCGAGCAGTTGATGGCAGGGTCGGTCGACGGTCGCGCCGATCAATATGCCCTGGCGTGCACCGCTTTTCATCTGCTCGCCGGGGTGCCCCCGTTCGGCGGGCCCAACATGGCGGTGGTCATCGGTCAACACGTCAGCGCCCCGCCGCCGTCGATCGGCGCCCACCGTCCCGAGCTGACCGGCCTGGATCCCGTCTTCGCCACCGCGTTGGCCAAGGATCCCTCTGGCAGGTTCAACAGCTGCGGGGAGTTCGCCCGGGAATTGGGGCGGCACCTCGACGGGGCCGACGCATATCCCTCGTCGGACCCGACTTTGCTTGCGCCGCAGTGGAAGAAGCCCTCCGCCTGGAGGCGGGTGGGCCGTCGCCCCGGCGTCCTCGCCGCGGTGCTGGCCGGCGTGGTGTTGCTGGTCGCGGGCGGCGTCGTCGCGACACTGAAGCTCACCGGCTCGCACCTCCCGGCCGCGCCCGCGAGCCCGTTCACGGGCGCCTATCGGGCCGATTTCGGGCCGAACATGGCTCTCGATGACGTCCCGGACCCCGGTTCGCCGCCGGCGCTGACGAGCATGTATGGCCTGCGTTCGGTGTGCCGCCCCGCGGGCTGCGTGATGACCGCGTCCCGCCTCGGTGGGGAGACCGTGGCGCAACCGACGATGGTGTTCGATCAGATCGGCGCGGCCTGGGTCGCGGTCGCCGTCGCACCGGACGCGTGCCGCGAGGCGACCGCGGAGTTCTGGCAGGTCTTCGTACTGCGGCCGCGTCCGGACGGCGGCCTCGACGGCGAATACACGGCGACCGCCGCCAACGCCTGCGCCAACAAGCGAACCGTGTCCTTCACCCGCACCGGCGACGTCGACGTGAAAACCCTTCCCGATCCGGACGTCCAGCCCCCGCGGGCGGCATCGCCGGCCCAGGGCTTGCGCGGCCGTTACCGCCTGACCCGGATCTTCGCGAACGGCCTGCCGCAACAACAGCTCAACACCGCGGTCGCCACCTACTGCCTGCGCACCGCCGATCGGTGCATGAGCTACTTCCACGAGGCCTCGGCCGATCAACCGCTGGTCTTCGGAGACGGACGCTGGACCTGGAACGTGGACGCCGACGTCACCTGCCCGCACTCCGGGGGCACCGCGCGCATGAAGTCCAGCGGACAGTATCCGCTGCCGCAACCACCGGGGGATCCGATCGCCACGCTCACCGGCCGTGCCCACCAGGCACAGACCGCCCCGTGCGAGCTCAACACGGACTTCGACGAAACCTTCACCCGCACCGGCGATTAACGGGGTACGCGGCGTACCGCGGTTTGCCCGGAAGGCGCGGCTTCGCATTAGGCGCGAATTTAGGTGCCACTGCGGCTTGAGCATTTACGATTTTCCCATGTCGCTCGAGGCGGGTCAGGTGTTTGCCGGGTACACGATCGTGCGGGTGTTGGGCGCGGGCGGGATGGGCCAGGTCTACCTGGCGGTGCATCCCCGGTTGCCGCGCCAGGACGCGTTGAAGGTACTGCCCGCGGAGCTCACCGGCGACCCGGAGTTCCGGGGCCGCTTCATGCGGGAGGCGGAGCTGGCGGCCGGGTTGTCGCATCCGCACATCGTGACGATCCACGATCGCGGTGAAGAGGACGGTCAGTTCTGGATCTCGATGGATTATGTGGCCGGCACCGATGCCGGCCGGCTGCTGCGCGAACACCACCCGGGCGGGATGCCGCTCGAAGACGTCGTGGCGATCATCACCGCGGTCGGCTCGGCGTTGGATTACGCGCACGGCCGTGGGTTGCTGCACCGGGACGTCAAGCCGGCCAACATCTTGTTGACCGACCCCGACGGTCAGGCGCGCCGGGTTTATCTCGCCGACTTCGGGCTCGCGCGCCACATCGACGACGCGACCGGGCTGACCGCAACGAACATGACGGTCGGGACGGTGGCCTATGTCGCGCCCGAGCAGTTGAAGGGGGAGCGGGTCGACGGGCGCGCCGATCAATATGCGTTGGCGTGCACCGCGTTTCACCTGCTGACCGGGTCGGCGCCGTACGTCGATTCCAATCCGGCCGTGGTGATCAGCCAGCACATCAACGCCACCCCGCCGTCGATCGGTGCCCGCCGCCCGGAGCTCGCCGCGCTGGATCCCGTGTTCGCCACCGCGATGGCCAAGGAGCCATCGCACCGGTTCGCCGGCTGCCGCGAATTCGCCGACCAGCTGGCCCGGCAGCTGGGGCCGGGCGCGACCCAGCCCGGCGACATTCCATTCCCGGACACCCAACCGCGGATCGACGCGACCATGCCCGCCATCCGACCTCGCCGGCGCCCCCGGGCGCTCATCGGCGCCCTGCTGGGCATCGCGCTGCTCGTCGTCGCCGGTGGCGTCTTCGCGGCCGTGAAGCTGTTGCGGCACTCCGAATCGGGCCACACCGCGGCCACCAGTCCCGCCACTGCGCCGGGGAACACCGCGGCCGCGACCCCGAACACCGGCCCCTTCACCGGTGTCTACCGCGTGCGCTTCAGCCAGGGCACCACGCTGGAGGGTGTCCCGGGTCAGGGCGCGGCTCCGGAAACGGACACGTACGCCGTCCGCTCGGCGTGCGGGCCGAACGGTTGCCGGGCGACGGCGCAACGGGTCAGTGGCGAGCTACGGCTCGCGTCGAACGCGGTTTTCGACGAGGTGGACGGGCGCTGGGTGGCGGTGACCATCGGCTCGGACAAGTGCCGAGACGCCCCGGCCGAGGTGTGGCAGGTGTTGACTCTGCAGCCGCAACCGGACGGCACCTTCGTCGGTGAATATCGCGGGGCATCGGCCAACGCCTGCAACGAAAAGCGGACGGTGACCTTCACCCGCTCCGGGGACGTCGACATCAACAAGCTCCCCGACCCGAACGCGCTTCCGCGGCGGGTGGGCTCGCCGGCCCAAGCCCTGCACGGCCGCTACCACCTGGTCCGAAAGTTCAAGGCGAGGATCGCGCCACAGCAGACGGACCAGGCCGTCGTCACCGACTGCCTGCGCACCGGGGACCGGTGCATGAGCTATTTCCACTCCAAAACGATTGACACGCCGCTGGTGTTCGAGGGCGGCACCTGGACCCTGCACGTCGAGCACGACGACAACGATCCGGGCTGCGGCGGGGCCGTCTACGCGCGAGCCACCGGCCAGTATGCGCTGCCCCAACCGCCGCAGGATCCGATCACGCAGCTGATCGGCCACGACCATCTGGACGAGTCGTCGGGCCGCGCCGACTGCCAATGGAGCGTGGACTTCGACGAAACATACACGCGGACAGGCGATTAGGAGCGCCTGATTCCACCAGGCAGCCGCGAGCGTAACGACACGGCGAAATCCCGGGGCGGTTTCCAGGGTTGATTGCAACGGCCTCTAGTTGAGGGGTTGTGATGAGGCCGTCGCGGTATCCGTTCGTGGGTCGGCAGTTCTGGGATTTGGTCGGTGCGGGGATGTCTTTCGAGGACGCCGGGGAGGCCGTGGGTGTGTCGCGGCGCACGGGATGGGGTTGGTTTGCTGATGCTGGCGGAGTGAAACCGACCTTTGCAGATGAAACTGTCCCGCGTTCGCGACCGCGTCTGAGCGTGGAGGAACGTGAAGAGATCCAGGACGGGATCGCTCGGGGTGAGTCGATCCGGTCGATGGCGCGCCGGCTCGAGCGCGCCCCGTCGACGGTGATGCGTGAGATCAACCGCAACGGGTCCTTTCGGGGACCGGGACGCTATCGGGCGCGGTATCGCTTCGGTGCGAGGTGGCGGGGCGGCTGGGATCCCACCCGGCGGTATCGGGCCAGCCAGGCCCATGCGCAGGCGTGGCGGCGTGCCCGCCGCAGCCGGCCGGGCAAGCTGGCCACCAATGCCCGTCTGCACGACGAGGTCCAAGCCCGGTTGGAAAATGAACAACACAGCCCCCGGCAGATCGCCCGGCGGCTGGCGATCGACTTTCCTGACGATGCGGAGATGCGGGTGTCGCACGAGACCATCTATCTGGCGATTTATGTTCAGGGCAAAGGGAATCTGCGTCGCGAACTGCATCGGTGTCTGCGCACCGGACGCGCCGTGCGTAAACCGCATCGCCGTGCTGATGAACGTCGCGGCCGGATCAAGGACATGGTCAGGGCGTGTCTCATTGACTGTGTAAGGGGTTCGGCCTGAATGGTGGTGGCTGACCACCGGACAGGAGAGTTCTCAATTGCCTCAATCTGACTCGCCCAGAGACGATGCTGCGGCCAAGTTGGCCCAGCTGTTGCCGCCGGCGGCAGTGGATGCTTTGTTGGCCGACGCCGAGGCTTCCGGCGTTCCGATCGACGGCCCTGATGGGCTGTTGGCCCAGATGACCAAGGCGGTGCTGGAGCGGGCTTTGGATGTCGAAATCGCCGATCACCTGGGCTACGAGCACGGTGATCCGGCGGGTCACGGCTCGGGCAATTCCCGC